>JASLEG010000205.1 GCA_030151225.1 Burkholderia sp.
GTGAAGATCGTGCTGGACGGTCCGCCGCCCACCGATCCGCCGCTCGGCCTCGGCCTGTCGGTCACGCCCACCGTGCACCTGCCATGAGCGCCGCCACCGCTTCCGCCGGCGGCGAGGGCCGCAACTGGCGCCCGGCCGCGAACCCCTGGCTGATCGCGATCGCCGTCACGCTGGCCGCCTTCATGGAGGTGCTCGACACCACCATCGTGAACGTGGCGCTGCCGCACATCGCCGGCACCATGTCGGCCAGCTACGACGAGGCCACCTGGACGCTCACCTCCTACCTGGTCGCGAACGGCATCGTGCTGCCGATCTCGGGCTTCCTGGGCCGGCTGCTCGGCCGCAAGCGCTACTTCGTGCTGTGCATCGCCGCCTTCACGGTGTGCTCGTTCCTGTGCGGCATCGCCACCAACCTCGGCCAGCTGATCGTGTTCCGCATCCTGCAGGGGCTGTTCGGCGGCGGGCTGCAGCCGAATCAGCAGTCGATCATCCTCGACACCTTCCCGCCCGAGCAGCGCGGCCGCGCGTTCTCGATCTCGGCCATCGCGATCGTGGTGGCGCCGGTGCTCGGGCCCACGCTGGGCGGCTGGATCACCGACACCTTCTCGTGGCGCTGGGTGTTCCTGATCAACGTGCCGGTGGGCATCCTGACCGTGCTGGCCGTGATGCAGCTGGTGGAGGATCCGCCGGGGCGGCGCGAGGGCCAGCGCGGCATCCGCATCGACTACATCGGCATCGGCCTGATCGCGATCGGGCTCGGCTGCCTGCAGGTGATGCTCGATCGCGGCGAGGACGAGGACTGGTTCGGCTCGAACTTCATCCGCGTGTTCGCCGTGCTGGCCGCGCTCGGCATCACCGGCGCGGTGATCTGGCTGCTCAGGACGAAGAAGCCGGTGGTGGACCTGTCCTGCCTGCGCGACCGCAATTTCGCGCTCGGCTGCGTGACGATCGCGATGTTCGCGGCGGTGCTGTACGGCAGCGCGGTGATCGTGCCGCAGCTCGCGCAGCAGCAGCTCGGCTACACGGCCACGCTGGCGGGGCTGGTGCTGTCGCCGGGCGCGATCCTGATCACGATGGAGATCCCGATCGTGAGCCGCCTGATGCCGCACGTGCAGACGCGCTTCCTGGTGGGCATCGGCTTCGTGCTGCTGGCCGTATCGCTCGCGTATTCGCGCACGCTGGTGCCCGACATCGATTACCGGCACCTCGTGATGATCCGCTGCGCGCAGTCGATGGCGATCGGCTTCCTGTTCGTGCCGATCACCACGCTCGCCTATCTGACCGTGCCGCAGCGCCTGAACGACGACGCCTCCGCGCTGTTCACGATGTTCCGCAACGTGGCCGGCTCGATCGGCATCTCGGCCTCCACGGCGATGATCCGCGAACGTGTGCAGGCGCGCATGGCGCATCTGTCCGATCACATGTCGCCGCTCTCGCAGAACTTCCAGGACGCGCTGCAGCGCAACGCGCAGCAGATCAGCGCGATGACGGGCGCGCCGCACGCGGCCGCGCTGCAGACCGCCAGCGGGCGCCTTTACGAAACCTTCGTGTCGCAGGCCACGATCCTCGCGTACATCGACGTGTTCGGGATCCTGGCGATCTTCTGCGCGGCCTGCATACCGTTGACGCTGCTGTTCACATCGGCCAAGGCGGCCGGTGGCGGGGGAGGACATTGACGATGACACGACACGACATGACGTATCGCCTGCGCGCGCTGGCCGCCGCGCTGGCCGGCACGGTGGCGCTGGCCGCCTGCACGGTGGGCCCCGACTTCAAGGCGCCGCAGGCGAACGCGCCGGCGCAGTGGCACGACGTGCAGACGGCCGGCGCGGCCGCGGCTGCCTCCGGCGCCGCCGCGCCCGGCGTGAGCTCCACGCCGGTGATGGACGCGGATCCCGATCCGCGCTGGTGGCGCGCGTTCCACGATCCGCAGCTCGATGCGCTGGTCGAGCGCGCCGCGCGCGACAACCTCGACGTGCAGACGGCCGTGCAGCGCATCGCCGAAGCGCGCGCGCAACTGGGCCAGGCCACCGCGCAGGGGCTGCCGAACGTGCGCGCCACCGCCAGCTACCAGCGCGAGCAGCTCGGCGTGAAGGGCATCCTCGAGGACGAAGGCATCAACGACCGCATCGACAGCCTGGCCTCGCCGAATTCGCCGATCGCGGGCGCGGTGCCGGGCGGCGGCGCGGCGGTCCGCCAGGGCGCGCAGAGCGCGATCGATTCGCTGTCCTCGCCCACCAACCTGTGGCAGGCCGGCTTCGACGCCTCGTGGGAGCTGGACCTGTTCGGCCGGGTGCGGCGCTCGGTGGAGGCCGCGAAGGCCGATGCCGGCGCGGCCGTGGCCGGGCGCGACGACGCGCTGCTGTCGCTCGAGGCCGAGGTCGCGCAGACCTACCTGCAATACCGCGGTGCGCAGGCGCTGCGCGCGCTGACGGTGTCGCTGGCCGACTCGCAGCAGCAGGAGCTCGACCTGACGCGCGATCGCGCCGCGCACGGCCTGACGAGCCAGCTCGACGTGCGCACGGCCGACGCGCGGCTCGCGCAGATCCGCGCGCAGTTGCCGCAATACGACCAGCAGCTCGCCACGCTGCGCAACGGCCTCGCCTACCTGGTGGGCGGCGCGCCGGGCGCGCTCGACGCCGAACTCGACGCGCCGGGCGCGCTGCCGGCGCTGCCGCCCGAGGTGCCGGTGGGGCTGCCCGCCACGCTGGCGCGGCGTCGCCCCGACGTGCGCCGTGCCGAGCTGCAACTGCACGCGGCCACGGCGCAGGTGGGGGTGGCCGTCGCGCAGTTCTATCCGGACATCTCGCTGACCGGCCAGATCGGCCTGCGCTCGACGCATGCGCGCGAGCTCGCGCAGTGGTCGCATCTGTTCTATTCGGCCGGGCCCGCGATCTCGCTGCCGATCTTCCAGGGCGGCGCGCTGGTGTCGAACCTGCATCTGTCGCAGGCGCAGCAGAAGGAAGCCGCGCTCGCCTACCGGCGCGCCGTGCTGGTGGCGCTGCGCGACGTGGACAATGCGCTGGCCGTGTATCGCACCGACCAGACCCGGCGCGCCGCGCTCGACGATGCCGCGAAGGCCGAGCACGGCGCATTCGATCTCGCCAGCGACAGCTATCGCAAGGGCATCGTCACCTATCTCGACGTGCTCGACGCCGAGCGCGAATGGTCGCAGGCGCGCCAGCAGGCCGTGCAGGGCGCGCTGCAGACCACCACCGATCTGGTCTCGCTGTACAAGGCGCTCGGCGGCGGCTGGGGCGCCGGCGGGGCGGCATCGGTGGCGCAGGCGCGCTGAGCCCGTGTCGGGCCGGTAGCCCGCTCAGATCGGATGCCGGCCGTGCTCGTGAAGCTCGGGCTCGAAGAAGATCCAGCGCGCGCGGGGAAACGCCTTCTGCAGGTCCAGCTCGATGTCGTTGATGGTTCGCACCAGCGCATCCGCGTCGGGATGGGGCTTCAGCACGGCCTGGATCGCCACCACGTGCTGGTCGGACCAGCGCAGCACCACGAGCGAGATCACGCGCACCACGTCGGGCCGGGCGTCGAGCCACGCGTGCATGTCGCGACGCACCGTTTCGTGGGCCGATTCGCCGACGATCAGCGACTTGATCTTGCCCATCGCGAACGCGGCGCTCGCCATCAGGATCAGCCCCACGCCGATGCCGCCGAGCGCATCCCAGGCCGGCTCGCCGGTGGCGAGCGCGAGCCCGACCGCGATCAGCGACACCAGGATGCCGCCCAGCGCGGCCGTGTCCTCGATCACGGCGAGCAGCAGCGCGGGCTGGCCGGTCTCGCGCATCCAGCGCAGCAGCGCCATCGGCCGGCCGCGCCGCTCGATGCTGTCGATCGAGGCCTTCAGCGCCAGCGACTCGATGACGCCCGACACCACCAGCACCGCGATCACCACACTGCCGTGTTCGACACCGGATGCGTGCGCGAGCCGATACGCACCCACCGCGGCGGAGGCGAGGCCGCCGACGATGAAGATCTGCGTGGCCACCAGCATCGCGTAGAAATAGGTGACGCGGCCGAAGCCGAGCGGATGATCGGCGTCGGGGCGCGCCGTGGCGGCGCGCGTGCCGACGATCAGCAGCAGCTGGTTCAGGCAGTCCGCGCTCGAATGGATCGCTTCGGCGAACGCGGAGCCGGAGTTCGTCCAGGCGGCCGCCGCGTACTTGCAGGCGGCCACCGCGAGGTTCGAGGCGAGGGCGTAATAGACGGCGCGCGGAATCGGCTGGCGCACGCCGTCATTCCTTGATCGACCAGTTTGCCGCGCCGACGCTGTCGCATACGAACGCGTCGATGGCGCGCTCCACCGGATCGCCGGCACCGGGCGCGGTCCAGGCCAGATCGAAGCGGCGACGCACCAGACCCGACACGGGGTCCCGCTGCGTGCCGGTCTGCAGCACGCGGCAGCGCAAGGCGCGCAGGCGCTCGAGCACGTCTTGCGTGCGCGGCGCATCGCCCATGCCGGGTGGCTCGTCGATCGACATCCACGCGCGGCGCGTGTGTGGCAAGCGCCGCTCGAGCGCCTTCGCACCGGTGAGGATCGCGAAGCCGATGACGGTGGCGAGCGCCGCCAGGGCGAGCTGGCCGGCTCCCGCACACAGGCCGATCACCGTCACGAACCACAGCGTCGCCGCCGTGGTGAGGCCCGTCACGAGTCCGTCGCGGCGCAGGATCGCGCCGGCACCGATGAAACCGACGCCGGACAGGATGCCGAGCGGCAGACGCATCAGGTCGAGCACGACGAACGACTGCGCGGTCTTGCCCGCCTGTGCCAGTAGCGCATTGACCTGCAGCATCGCGAGGCACGCCGCCAGCGACACCAGCATCGTGGTGCGCAGGCCGGCGGCCTTGCCGGATTCGCCGCGATTCAGGCCGATGATCGCGCCTGCCACCAGGCAGGCCGCGATACGAATGGCGACATCGGTGGCGTCGAGGGCGAGCGGCATCGGTTGCATGAAGGCGGTTCTCGTGTGGCAGGAAGGGCGAGCGGGTCGGATCTCAGTCGAGCGGGCCGCGTGGGCTGGCTACCGGCGAGCGCAGGCCGAGTTCCTCGGCGAAGCTGTGCTCCCGTGGCGCGGCCGTCGTGTCCTGGTAGTGACGTGTCACCTGCGCCGCCCACGCCGCGTCGGCCGGGCCGGGCCAGCCGTCCAGGTCGATCGTCGGTGCGCCGCGAACGGTGATGGCCGGGGCCGCGATCGACAATCCGGTGCCGTCGGCGTCGAGCGTGACGCGTTCCCACGGCACGGCGGCGAGGTGCCTGCCGGGCGTGATCTCGCCACCGGGCACGACGGGCACGAGCGTCACGAGTGCAAAGGCGATGCGGCCGGTGCGCAGGTCGAGGATCGTGTCGGCGACCTGACCGATGGCCTCGCCCTCGGCACTGCGCGCGATCGCGCCGTGCAGGAGGTGGGCGAGGGCGGTGCCGCGCGAGGCGGCGGGGCGCGCACCGGTGTGCGGCTCACCTTGAAATCCGGGTTCGGGGCCGACTGGGGTCATGGCGATTTCCTTTGCGAGTTCGTGAGTGGAAGGGGGTATCGGCGCGGTTGCGACACGTGATCGAGCGTTTCCCCGATCGCGTCGCGCTCGGACACGTCACAGCGCGTCGCCACGTCGCCGATCGACACCATGGCGCAGGTCGCGCGACACCACCGGCATGCGTCGCATCTGCGCGGACGCCATTTTTCGCACTATGACGTCGACCGCGTCGTGCACCACGTCGCGAGACATGATCGGGTTGATGCGTTGCATGGCATGCCTCCGTCATCGTCCGAATCGGACCGTGCCGGCTTGCGGTACGCAAGGTGCATGCCGTCGTTGCCCGCGCTCGCCCGCCCGGGCTCCGGCGAGGCGCACCGATGCCTGGGCCGGCCGATTTACAACGCGTGGTAATGAATGCCGATGGAATGCCGGTTCGGACGACGGGATCTGGCGCGAATCTGCCCGGCTGCCGAAAATGTATCCGGATACCGGTTGGTACACCGAAATTCGACGGGAGCGGCAGGATATCGGGGTTGTGCCCCGAAATTGCAACACAGTCGTCAGATCGTACGCCACGGGCGGGATCCATTGTTTCGATTCCGGTCACGATGCGCAAAGATGCATGCGCAGGATTGATTCTCGCAATGCTTTCTGTCGCATCGAATAGAAATATCTGATAGCGTCGCGTCGTGTGATCTGCTTTCCTTGAATCATACGTCTGCCTTTCCACCCGTCGTGCCTCGTGCGCGACACCGAATGGTCCACACTGTCTGTTTCTCCCGGTTCGCCGTCAGCGTATATGCCCGACGTGTCTGCATGCCCGACGTGTCGTTGCTCGGGCCGGCCGGAGCATGCCGTGATACGGACAAGGAGCGCCCATGCCACGCGTGCTGATCGTCGACGATGATGCCGATACCCGCGAAATGCTAGCCGCATTCGCGAAGACACGCGGATTGCCCTGTGACACCGCCGCCGCCCTCGGGGAGGCGCGTGCACGGATGCTGACCCAGCGCTACGACCTGGTGCTGTGCGATCTGGTGCTGCCCGACGGCAACGGGATCGAGCTGTTCCACGACTTCCCCAAGCAGGACATGCCTTACGAGCTGGTGTTCGCCACCGGCCACGCCACGCTCGATACCGCGATCGACGCGATGCGCCAGGGCGCGTCCGACTATCTGGTCAAGCCGTTCAATCTCGCGCGGCTCGATGCGCTGTTTTCGCGCATCGCGCATGCGGAGGAGCACGCCGACGAGATCGGTGCGATGCGTGGCGAGCTCGAGCGCGAGGGCCGGTTCGGGCGCCTGATCGGCAATTCGCCGGCCATGCGGGCGATGTACGACGCACTGGCGCGCGTGGCCTGCACGGAAGCGTCGGTGATGCTGATGGGCGAGTCGGGCACCGGCAAGGAGCTGGCCGCGCAGACGATTCACGACCTGAGCCATCGCAGCCGCGGCCCGTTCGTCGGCATCAATTGCGGCGCGATTCCGGCCAACCTCGTGGAAAGCGAGATGTTCGGCCACGACCGCGGCAGCTTCACGGGTGCGGACCGTCAGCACAAGGGCTTCTTCGAGCGTGCCGATGGCGGCACGCTGTTCCTCGACGAGATCACCGAAATGCCGGTGGAGCTTCAGGTGAAGCTGCTGCGCGTGCTCGAGACGGGGCAGGTGACACGGCTCGGTTCGTCACGCGAAACCATCGTGAACGTGCGCATCGTGGCCGCCACCAATCGCGACCCGGCGGCGGCCGTGGCAGCCGGCGTGCTGCGCGCCGATCTGTATCACCGCATCAACGTGTTTCCGCTCGCCATGCCGCCGTTGCGCGAGCGCGGCGACGACATCCTGATGCTGGCCGACGCGTTCCTCGCGAAGCTCAATCTCGACAGCGGGCGCGACATGTCGTTCAGCCGCGAGGCCAGGGCGGCGCTCGCGCGTTACAACTGGCCCGGCAACGTGCGCGAGCTGCGTAATTTCGTGCAGCGCGCGTGCATCTTCAGCGACGAGGCACGCATCACGGTGCTGCCGCCGCCCGTCATGAGCGAGTGTGAAGACAGCGACATGAAGGAGCAGGCCGCCACGCTCGTGGACGAGGGGGTGCGCACCGTGCGACGCGGCATATCCACCAAGCGCAGCGGCGCGCGCGAGGGCAACTGAACGCGCGCACCGCGGCCAGGGCTGCCTGCCGGGTGACGCGAACGGCTACTGACGCGGCAGCGATCCGATCGCATTCGGCACGGTCGGCGCATCCCTGCGGCGGCTGACCGGAGGCACCGCTTCGCCGGCGTCGTGGCGCTTGATCACGCCGCGGTGGACCTCGTGCGGCTCGCACGGCATGGCCTCGACACTGTCGCCGAACCGGGCGCGCACGAACGCGCGCAGCAACGCCGTGCGCAGGCCGGCGCCTGTTCCATGCGAGTCGCTCGGCTCGGCGGTTTCGCCGTCGACGAACCGTGCCACGCAGCGTGTGCGTCCATCTTCGAGCCGCGTGGTGCGAATCGTGTCGAGCCGCTCGAGCACGCACGCCGCGTCGGCCCAGCCGGCGGACGGGGCGAAGTACGCATCCATGAACGTCGCGTCGCCGGTCGAGAAGGTCGCGACGAGCTTCGGCTCGATCTGGACGAAACTGGCGGGCAGGTCGTCGCGGGCCAGCGCACGGGCCGTCCAGTAATCGAGTTCGCGAGCGTCCAGTTCATCGGTCTGCATGAGGGCCTCCGGGGGCGTGCGCAACCATGGGCAGGAAGAATACGGCCCGGCCGTTCAGTGCTGGCCGGCCGCTTCGGCGTGGTCCTGTGCCAGATAGGCGTTGACGATGCCGGCCATGTGCTGCTCCAGCCAGTTCGCCATGGCGATCTCCTCGGGCAGGATCCGCTCGCACACGGTCAGCGTGGACTGATCGCCGGCGACCCGCGCGGCCGCGACCAGCGTGCGATACGCGGCAATCTGGAAGTTCGCGAACGCATGGCACGAGGTGGCGTTCTTGATCACCTCGTCGGACGAGAACATCGACGTGAATGCCTGCCATGCGGCGAGGCTGCGCGCGCCGAAGTCTCGCAACGCCGACACGTCGCTGCCGCGTCGCCCCACGCATTCGCGGATCATGCGTTCGTGTTCGTGCGTTTCGCGCAGATGCTGCTCGATGCGCGCCCTGAATTCCGGATAGTGCTCGAGCCGGCGCGCCATCGCTGCCAGCATCGTGCCGGCCTGCTCTTCCATCGCGTGCGCGTCGCGCAGCCATTCGTCCAGATGCTCGTCCACCAGGCGTTTCGTGTGGGCCATGTCGGGCTCCCGTCGGTTGAAGGTCGGTGCAGCGAAGGCGCGCGCGGCGCTCGTGCCGGGGTTGCCGGAACCGCGAGGCGGCGTGTGGCGGCGTACGCGGCGCAGTGGAAAGGGCCGGTCTTGCGGGTACTGCGCCCGCAGGCGGCGTTCAGGCATGGCGAATCCTCTCTTTCGGCGCGGTGCGCGCCATGCACCGCAATACGCAAACGCCGGGCCAGCTCGCGAGCTCGGGCGACGGGGCCGGCGGCGCGATGTTTCCGCACCGGGCTCGCATCGATGGCTGGCGCTTTTTGCAATCGATTGTCAAAGTCTCCCGCGAGCCGGCGGCGGCGCGTACGTGAGAGCGGTGCGCCGACGGTACGTGCCTTGCTCGATCGGGCGTGATGCCAACTGATTGGGGAGCACGCCATGCACACGTTCACCATGCGTCGCCTGATGCGGGCCGCCGCGCGGGCCGGTTCACTCGTCCTGATCGGCGGCTGGTCGCTCGCGGTGCCGGCGCAGAGCATCGGCGTGACGCCGGTGGCGCCCGGCAGCGCGCAATTGCCGACCGGCGCGTCCGCCGCGCGTGGCGCCCAGGCCGGCGCGACGCCGGCGTCGGGCGCGCGGGCACCATCCGGCGATCGCGCACCGGGCCGCTCGGGCGGCAAACGCCGCGGCTCGCACGGCGCCTCGCCGCAAGGCGCGTCGGGCGCCGGAAACTGATCGCACGCGTTCGCGCTGCGTGGCGCTGCTCACGACAAGGAGGCCCGATCATGATCGACAGATTCGAGCGCAACGGGCACTAGTCAACGTGTGTGTGGGCACCTTCGATTCGGTGCGCGGCCGCTTTCAGGCCTGGCAACGCGAGCCCTTGCTCGTGCGCCCTCGGATCGCCATGCGCTGGCCGCCCCGGTCGTGGATGGCGAACGCGTGCTCTGGCTCGTGACGCCGGCTCACGTGGAATGATGCGCGCGCAACTGCCGAAACCGGGCACGAGTGTTGCATACCTTTTTTTGCCGCCCGGAATACGAGGCGGCCTGCCGCTGATCAGGCGGCAGTCTGTTCAAGTCTCATGTCGTCAACAACCCGAGCAGGGAGGAGGTTCAAATGCTCCATTACGCCGTCGTCTTCTTCGTGATCGCCCTGATCGCCGCGTTCTTCGGTTTCGGCGGGATCGCCGCCGGCGCCGCATCGATCGCCAAGGTGCTGTTCTTCATCTTCGTGATCGTGTTTCTCGTCACGCTCATCATGGGCGTGATGCGCCGATGAGGTTCGCGTGATGTGAGCCGTCCGGGGCGATGTCATGTGCATCGCCCCGTGTCACATCTCGCCGGCCTGCTGCAAGTACGGGAAAATGTTTCAAACGGTTTGAAATCAGGATTGCCCGAGATTCAGGCGAACCGAGGCCGCACTCGATTCGTGGTCCGCGATTGCTGCGCCGATCATGCGGCAGAAAAAACTTCCGGGCGAATTTTCCGTCCGCGCGAAACGCCCCGCCATATCGCCCGGTCACTTCGACCGCTCTCCCCGAGACGCCAAAACGCCCGGCCCGCGCGACATCCGGAGCTTCCCTAGGGTGCGCCCGCTTTCGATTTTTTTTCATTTTTTTCTTCACATGATGTCGTCCGATAGAAAGCTTCTTTGCAGAAGACCGTCGTTCTCCTTTCGACCGGATGTGCATCATGACTCTCTCCCCCTTCAAGGTGTCGATCTGCGTGCCGACCTACCGGCGCGCGCATCTGATCGGTCAGTGCATCGACTCGTGCCTCGCGCAGACGCATCGCAACATCGAGATCGTGATTGGCGACGATTCGCCCGACGATCACACCGAACGCATGATCCGGCGCCGCTACGGCGACGACCCGCGCATCCGCTACGGTCGCAACCTGCCGGGCCTCGGGCAGGCGCACAACGTCACGAGCCTGTTCGAGCGCGCCTCCGGCGACAAGATCCTGCTGATCCACGACGACGATTTCCTGATCGCGCACGGCGTGGAGCGGCTGCTGCGCGAGTGGGAGCGGCATCCCGATCTGGATGCCGCGTTCGGCAACCAGTACGTGGTGGATCATGAAGGTCGCATCAACCGCTGGGGCACGCGGCGCATGAAGCAGATGTTCCATCGCTCGCGCGCGACGGCCGGCCTGCAGCCGCAGCCGGGCCGCGTGGGGCTGGTGCAGATGTTCCCGAACAACGGCTGGCTCGCCAATGCCGAACTCGTGCGCAGCATCGGTTATGAGGATACCTACGGATCCTGCTGCGATTACGTGTTCAATACGCGGCTGTGTCTGGCCGCGCGGCGCGTGAGCTATGTGGACGAATACGTGTCGTGCTACCGCGAAACCGACGCGTCGATCTCGCAGGCGACGCGCCACACGATGCGCTCGGCCTCGCTGATGGCCTGGCACTTCGTCAACGAGCTGGACCTGCCGCCCGATCTGGAGCCGGCGCGGCGGCTGGCGCTGCGCCGGCTCGTGCCGATCGTGGTGTCGCTGTACGCGCGCAACCACGATCCGCGTACCAGCCTCGCGATCGCCCTGCGCAATCTCTACGCGTATCGCTTCGGCTTCAGCCCGCGGCTCTACTACCACATGCTGATGATGTGGAAGGGGCGCCATGCGCCGGTCGCGGCGCTGGAATGACCTCGCGGAGGCGAAAGGCCTTCAGGCCGCCGGCAGCGTGGCCACCGCGGCTGCGAGGATGTCGCCGGAATCGTTGACGTGCCGTTCGAGCAGCGCGCAGGCGCCGGCCACGTCGCCGCGCCGCGCCGCGGCAACCAGCGCGATGTGCTCGGCTTCCGATTTCTCGTTCCAGTCGATCAGGGCCGCGGTGGCGTACATGTAGCGCAGCCGCGCCTCGTGCAGCCCGTCGATGTCGGACAGCAGGCGCGGCATCGCGCACGCCCGGTACAGGCTCGAATGGAAGCGGCGGTTGGCATCCTCCCACGCGGCGATGTCGCGGCAATGCTCGGCCTGCGCGATGGCCGCCTCGGCCTGCGCGAAGTCGGCCTCGGTCAGGTGCGCGATGGCGTGGCGCAGCGCCAGCACCTCCAGCGCCGCGCGCATGCGCGTGATCTCGACGATCGAGGCCTGATCGAGCGCCGGCACGTACACGCCCTTGCGCTCGCGCGACACCAGCAGGCCGCGCGCCTCGAGGCGCCGGAACGCCTCGCGCACCGGCACGTGGCTCGCGCTGAAGTCGGCCGCGACGGTGTCCTGCCGAACCCGGTCGCCGGGCTTCAGCTCGCCGCGGATGATCTGTTGCGCGAGGCCGGCCGCGATGCGCGCCGGTAGCGAGTCCGAGCTGTCGAGTACCACGTTCGATCCGTCCTTTATGCCTTCAGGGGGTTGCGGGGGCCCACATGTCGCCACAGGCGGCCGTCACGGCCTGCGCCAGCGCGCCGTCGCGCACCAGCACGCGCACCGCCTCGACGTCGTCGTGTACCCAGCGGTCGTCGCCGAGCATCGCCGGCACCTCGGCGCGCACGCGCTCGAGCGCGGCCTGCGCGCCGCGGCCGAGCGGGAACGCCGATAACGTGTGCCGGGTGAGCGAGAGCGCCTGCGCCGCGATCAGCACTTCCGCGCTCACCACGGCCTGCGCGTTCTCGATCACGGTGCGCGTGCGGCGCGCCGCGAAGCACGAGTTGCTGATGTGATCTTCCTGGTTGCCCTTGGCCGGCAGGCTCGTCACGCTGGCCGGGCTGCACAGGCCCATGTTCTCCAGCACGAGCCCGGTGCCCATGCTCTGCACGACGGCGAAGCCGGTGTTGATGCCGGGCTCCTGCGCGATCAGGTTGCGCGGCAGGCCGAAATTATAAGCGGGGTCGATCAGCAGGTTGCTGCGGCGGTCGCAGATCGCGGACAGATCGGTGGTGACCAGCGCCAGCAGGTCCATCGCCTGCGCCACGTACTGGCCGTGGAAGTGGCCGCAGGACACGATGTCGTAGCGGTCGTCGGCACCGAAGATCAGCGGATTGTCGGTGGCGCTGTTCATTTCGGTGGTGAGGATGCCGTCCACGTAGTCGAGCGCGTCGAGCACCGGGCCGTACACCTGCGGCGAGCAGCGGAACGAGTACACGTCCTGGATGCGCGGCTGGGCGGCGGCGAGCGCCTCCGCCTCGCTCGCGCCCGGCGGCGCGAAGGCGCGCGCCGCGTGGGTGCAGCGTTCGCTGCCCTCCAGCAGACGGCGCACCGCCTGCGCCACGCGGCGCTGCCCCGGATGCGGGCGCGCCAGCATCACGCGATCCTCGAAGCAGGCGCGCTCGCCGCGGATCGCCTCGAGCGACATCGCCAGCGAGATCGTGGCGCTCGACAGCAGCCGTCGCGCGTCGAACGCGGCCAGCGCCGCGTAGGCCAGCGAGGCCGTAGCGCCGTTGATCAGCGCCGTGGCGTCCTTCGCCTCCACCTCGAAGGTCGGCGGCAGGCCGGCCTGCTCGAACGCGGCGCGCGCGCTCGTGACGCTGCCCCGGTAGCTGACCTTCGAGGCCTCGAGGCCGAGCAGCGCCCCGCTCATCAGCGCGAGCGGCGCGAGATCGCCGCTCGCGCCCACGCTGCCCTTGGCCGGGATCACGGGCGTGATGCCGGCGTTCAGCATCGCCACGAGCCGCTCCACCACCTCCACGCGGATGCCCGAGTGGTTGCGCGCGAAGGTGTTGACGCGGATCGCCATCATCGCGCGCACGGCGTCGTGCGGCATCGGCTCGCCGGTGCTGGCCGAGTGCGAATGGATCAGGTTGCGCTGGAAGCGCGCGATGTCGAGCGCGCCGATGCGCTGGTTCTTCAGCGCGCCCACGCCGGTGTTGAAGGCGTACATCAGCGGGGCGTCGTCCACCAGCCAGTTCTCGCCGATGAACTGGCGCGTGGCGGCGAGATCGGCGCGGGCGGCTTCGCCGAGCGCGACCGGCGCGTCGTGGCGCGCGATGGCCACGATCTGGGCTAGCGTGAGGTCGTTGCCGGTCAGGGTGATGCGGGGCGAGGCGGTCATGGGGGAGGGCTCCGTTTCGTTCATTTTATCTATTATCTATAAAATGAACGGCGGCGCAAGATCGTTTTGGCCGGGCGAGGTCGTATCGAAGGCAGGATGAAACGGGAGTTGACATCCGAAAAATGGCCTCATAAATTCGCGCCATCGGTTGTCGATGGCTGTCATGCGTCGACGACTCGCGGCAACGATGCCGCGCCATACATGAAAGGCTACGTAGCCCCCGAACTTGCGTCCAACGCCGGTTCGGGGGCTTTTTGCTTTTGGAGAACGAATTTGTCGATCGACCTTCGCAGTGCCCCGCACGCCAGCCCCGCACATCCGGTGGCCGGCATGGCCGAACGCGACGGCGAGCGGCTCTGCCGCTCGGCCGTGTTCGTCGGGCCGCACGGCCTGATCGGCTGCTATCGGAAGCGGCATCTCTGGAACGACGAGAAGCGTTTCTTCGAGCCCGGCGATCGCGATCTGCTACGACGGCTGGTTCCCCGAGGTCTATCGGCTGGCGGCCGCGCAAGGGGCCGACCTCGTCTGCGTGCCGACCCACTGGGTGCCGATGCCGGATCGGCGGCCGGACCAGCCCGCCATCGCCACCCTGCTGGCCATGGCGGCCGCACACGGCAGCGGCCTGATGATCGCCTGTGCCGATCGCGTCGACACCGAGCGCGGCCAGCCCTTCCTCGGCCAGAGCGTGATCGTCGGCAGCAACGGCATGCCGCTGGCCGGCCCGGCCAGCCGGGATCGGGAAGAGATCCTGTATGCGCCGATCGATTTCGGGCGGATTCGCGCCGGCCGCGCGCTCGGTGCTCGCAATCACGTGCCGAACGATCGGCGCACCGACGGATATGCGTTCCATCCCCTGCCACCCGATGGCCCCGCACGCTGAGCGGCCGAGCCGATCCGATCCGGATCGGCGTGCCCGAGTGCCTGAACATCGCCGGTACGCTGATCGAGCGGCCGTCGCCGTGGCGCGCCGCGCGCAAGTTGTCGCTGCCCGTCCATGCGCTCGATGTGATGCGCGCCACCGGCCTCGACCGCCAATGCGATCCTGAAGCAGGGCGAGATCGTCGACCACGGCGACCCCAGGCATGCTGCCGCGGCAGCCAATATTCGAGCATCTGCGCGTATGACCGAAACCATGAGCATTTCCGCGTCCGGCGAGACGCGCGCCGCGTTGTACGGCCCGGTGTCGGCGCTGGCCTGGCTGCGGCAGGGCGAAGGCGGCGAACCGATCGCGACCGCCGGCTCGCGGCCGTGGCCGATTCGCTCGCGCGCATCGATGCCGTGGACGGCGTGCTGCGTGCCCTGAGCGCGGTGCTGGATCGCGACGCCGCGCTGGCTGCCGCCGCGAGCGCGCAGGGGCCGCTGGCCGGCTTGCCGGTGGTCGTGAAGGACATCTTCGACACGGCCACGCTGCCGACGCGCTCCGGCTCGCCGATCCATTCGGACCATCGGCCGCCGCGTGCCGATGCCGCGATCGTGAGCCTGCTGCAACGCGCCGGCGCGGTGCCGATCGGCACGGCACGCCCGCGCATCCGCGCGACCTGCTCGCGCACGAATGCATCCGCCACCTGTTCGGCAGCGGTCGCGAGACTGTGCGGGCGCCGCGGCGCCGGCGCGAAACCGTGCGCATCGCGCCGGCCGGGCGGCTCGCGAGCGCATCGTCGGACGTGGAGATCGCCGGCGCGATCGCGGGGCTCGGCATCCTGTTCACGTTCGAGGAACTGGTGGCCGCGCCTCACACCATGTCGTCGCCGCTCGGCTCGGTGGTGCCGCGCTGGCGGCGCGCCTTCACGAAGTTCGACAGCGCGTCGGTGCCGCTGGCCGCGGCGCGGCCCACCAGCCGCGCGCCGGCTTCCGGCACGCGCACCGCGCTGTCCACCGCGATCGCGGTGGCGTTCGCCACCGGGCTCGCCACGTAGCTGCCGGTGAACGACGCGCCGGCCAGCATGGCCCGGCCGACCGGCGTGAGCACCGGCGCGACCACCGGCCCGAGCGTGTCGGCCGTGATCTGCGCACCGCGGGCCAGGCCCTGGCCCGCCGGCTTGAGCGCGTACTGGTAGGTGGCGCCGGGCAGCGCCTGTACGCCGCGGCCCGCCGCCCTGGCCCCGTCCTTGACGAGGTCGGTGCCCTTTTCCACGTAGCCCATCGCGCCGCCGAGCGCGAGCGTGACCGCGTAGCCGAGCTGCGCGTTGCGCTCGCCGTCCGGGCGCGCGATGTGGTCGAGATCGGCCAGCGTCGTGGCGTCGGAGCTCGCGATCTGCGCGAGCGTGCCGCTCTGCTTGGCTGCATCGGAGGTGATGCGCGCGCCGGGCTGGCTCGAATCCGCGCCGATCAGCTTTTCCGCACCCATCGACGACAGCATGCTGATCACCTCGGTCGGCGTCGAATACATCAGCGTGATCAACTGCTCCACCGTGCTCGAGATCAGGCCGTAATGCTCGAGCATCGACAGCGTGAGGCCGAGCGTGGCCGCGATCTCGCCGCCGGTGGCCATCGAGCGGATGGCCGAGCCGGTGCCGCGCGCGGCGCGCAGCGTGTTCATCGCCTCCTCGCTCAGGTGCTTGTGCAGGTCGGGCACGTTCGGTCGCGGAATCGTGCCGGCCTCGATCATCGCGAGTTTCGATTCCACCAGCGACTTGTGATCGCCCATCACCTCCAGCGGCACCATCGCGCCCGAGGTCCAGGTGGCCAGCAGGTTGGTGACCTGCTTGGCCACCAGCAGGCCGACCGCGAGCTGCGGGTGGCCCGCGTCGCGCGCCGCGCTGGCCAGCTGGCGCACGAAATTGTTCGGGATCGAGCCGATCGCCGCGATCGAGCCGGAGAACGCCGCGTCCTTGAGGTCGCCGAGCGCCGAGGCGAAGCTTTCCGGCATGAAGTTGCCGCCCTTCATCACCTCCATCAGCCGCTTGATCACCATCGAGTCGAAGGTTTCCGCGAACAGCGGCGTGATCGAGTCGATCAGCGGGCCGAACTTCGCCACCGTCTCGGGGCTCATCGCGCTCTTCACCGCCGGCCAGATGCCGTAGTCGAAGCCCGCGCCGATCGCGCCGGTGCCCACCAGGCTCGCGCCGAAACCATAGGCGAGCTGGCGGTTGAAGTCCTTGTTGACGGCCAGCGACAGCATCGACATCGCGCCGAAGTCGGTGCGGAATTTCTCGAGCCGCGCGTTCTTCGCCGGATCGGCATGCGGCTGCGTGAGCACGGCCTGCAGGCGCGCGGCGGCGCCCGTGTCCGGCGAGATGCGGATGTGGATGCCCACCTCGCGCAGGAATTCGCCCGGATGCAGCGTGGTGCCCGGCATGCGCACGTGCGGCGGGAAGGCGTCCTTGCCCTCGGCGATCGCGTGGCGCAGCAGGTCGGTGGTCGCCAGCAGGTCGCCGCCGGCGAACTGGCGGAACGCGGCCATCTTGGCCATCAGGTCCTCGTCCCAGTCCACGTCGATGGTGGCGCCGGGCGGAATGTCGAGCCCCTGCACGGCTTCCGGATCGAGCTCGCGGATCAGGTCGAGCACGGCCTGCACGCCGTGATCCTGTTTGCATTCGAGATTGCCTGCGGCGTCGAGCGTGAGGCGTCCGCCGCACGGCTCGGGCAGCTTCAGCGTGATCTCGTCGTCGTCGTCGCTGCCGGCGTCGGAGGCCGCGTCCGCCTGCGAGGCCGCATCCGACGCCGCCACCGAATGCGCGTGCGACAGGCGTTCCATCTCGATCGATTCGCGCGGGCTGGCGTCGTGGGCAGGTGTGCTGGCGCCCGATGCGCCGGGCCGATGCTTCGGCGGCAGCGCGCCCTTGCGCAGCCGCGAGGCCGCGGCCTTGCCGGCGGCGCTCGTGCTGGCGGCGTTCGTGCTGGCGGTGTCGGCTGCGTTCGAGGTGGCGCTGCTGTCGCTCTGGCGGCGCGATTTCAGCGCGGAGAACTGGGCCGATGCGGCGTCGGCGTGCTTGCTGGTGGGCAGGCCGCTGTCGGCCCTGGGCGCGGCGTCAGACGCTGCGGTGTCGGCGGGTGCCGCCTGGGCGGACGCATTGGGCGATACGGAGCGGACCGATGAAGGCATGAGAATGTCGATGGCGCAATGGAATCAGGTGGGTGCGAACAGTACGCGCCACCTTCCTTGCGATATCGCGGGTGCGCGAATCGGGATGTGGATTTGCGAACTCTCGGTACGTGTCGGCGCCGATGTAAAACTGACTCACCCGTCGAAGCAAACCTGATCCATCTGGGAAAGGATGGCGGCTTTTGCCGCCGATGCTGACTCGGGAGCAAGCAGTGGAAATCAAGGTATTGGCAAGACCCATATCGCAAGCGCGCTGGGCTATCGGATTGACCGGAAGCTCGAGCCGAACCTGCGCATCAAGCCTCGCAAGCGGCTCGTACGGCAGACGCCACAGCCACTGGAGGTACGTCACCTCCTTCCAAAAAAATTTTCCGTTTCCCCTTGACGCTCTACCTACTAGTAGATAAAGTTCACCCCATGGAAACGAAAGCACCCGTCCGCGAACAACTGCTGGAGCACGCCATCGAGCTGATGATGCTGCGTGGCTTCAACGGTTTCAGCTACCGCGATCTGTCCGAGCGCGTGGGGGTGAAGACCTCGAGCATCCATTACTACTTCCCGTCGAAAGACGATCTGGTGCTCGAGGCGGTGCGCGATTACAGCGAGCAGGTGTTGAAGGGCATCGGGGCGATCGACGCGTCGTTGCCGGCCGACGCGAAGCTCAATCGCTACACGAAGCTGTTCGGCACGGTGCTCGGCAACGGCAACCAGATCTGCCTGTGCGGCATGCTGGCGGCCGATATCGAGTCGCTGCCCGAGGAGGTGCGGCAGGCGGTGCAGGCGTTCTTCAGCGCGAACGAGCGCTGGCTCGCGGCGCTGCTGCAGCAGGGCGCGCAGGACGGCACGCTGGTGTTCAGCGGCGAGCCGGAAAACGCGGCCCGCACCCTGTACGCGGCATTCCAGGGCGCGGTGCTGGCCAGCCGGCTGTTCCAGTCGAAGGCGCGGCTCGACGAAGTCGAAAGGGCGTGGACCAGGGCGCCCTGACGGCGGAGGTTCAAACAAGCAAAGGCGGCCCACCGCCTTTTTATTGAAGCAGGTTGTCTACCTACTGGTAGATAAAAAGAAGATCAGCGGTACGCAGGTTCAGGCAGGCGGCAACGTCTGCAATTTTTGGGTCGTGTTGTCTATCTAGTAGTCGATAGCGAAACACGACACGTAGTTCACCGGTTCATTCATTCACCGCAAACAGGAGTCAGTCATGTCGATCGAAAACGTTCTCTACCGTGCCCAAGCTCACGCAACCGGCGGCCGCGACGGCCGCGCCGTGGTGCCCGAAGGCAAGCTCGATTTCAAGCTGGTCACGCCGCGCGAGCTCGGCGGTGCGGGCGGCGAGGGCGCCAACCCCGAGCAACTGTTCGCCGCGGGCTACAGCGCCTGTTTCCTCGGCGCGATGAAGTTCGTCGCGGCGCGCGACAAGATCAGGATCCCGGCCGACGTCGCGATCGACGGCAGCGTGGGCATCGGCGCGATCCCCAACGGCTTCGGCATCGAGGTGGAACTGAAGATCTCGCTGCCCGGCATGGAGCGTGACGCAGCGCAGGCGCTGATCGAGAAGGCCCACATCGTGTGCCCGTACTCGAATGCGACGCGCGGCAACATCGACGTGACGCTCACGCTGGTCTGATCGCCTTATAGACGCCACCCACACATCGTCATCGCCATTGTTCAGGAATCCATCATGAAACGCGTCAAGCCCCTGTTGATCGCCGCTGCGATTGCCGCCGCCACCTCCGCCTTCGCCGCCGGGCCGGCTGCCACGGCGGCTTCCGCCAACCAGCCCGACGCGGTCACCAGCCGCTTCCTCGCGGCGCTGAACGGCCAGAAGGGGCCGGGCCTCGAAACGCTGTCGCCGGAAAAGGCGCGTCAGGTGCTGGTGGGCGCGCAGAACAGCGTGAAGGTGGATCTGTCGGGCATCGAGGTGTCGAACCGCACGATCGAGCAGGACGGCCAGAACGTGTCGGTCACGATCGTGCGGCCCGAAGGCGTGAAGGGCACGCTGCCGGTGTTCATGTTCTTCCACGGCGGCGGCTGGATCCTCGGAGATTTCCCCACGCACGAGCGGCTGGTGCGTGACCTGGTGGTGCAGTCGGGCACGGTGGCGGTGTTCGTGAACTACACGCCGTCGCCCGAAGCGCGCTACCCGGTGGCGATCAACCAGGCCTACGCGGCGACGAAGTGGGTGGCCGCGCACGGCAGCGAGATCAGCGTGGACGGCAGCCGCCTCGCGGTGGTGGGCAACAGCGTGGGCGGCAACATGGCGGCGGTGGTGGCGCTGATGGCGAAGGACAAGGGCGGCCCGGCGATTCGCTTCCAGGGCCTGCTCTGGCCGGTCACGGATCACGACTTCAACGACGGCTCCTACCTCGCGTACCAGAAGGATCACTTCCTGACGCGGCCGATGATGAAGTGGTTCTGGGACGCGTACACGAAGCAGGAAGGGCAGCGCAACGAGATCTACGCGTCGCCGTTGCGTGCCTCGACGGAGCAGCTGAAGGGCCTGCCGCCGGCGCTGATCCAGGTGGCGCAATTCGACGTGCTGCGTGACGAAGGCGAAGCGTATGGCCGCAAGCTCGACGCAGCCGGCGTGGATGCCACCACCACGCGCTACGACGGCACGATCCACGATTTCGGGCTGCTGAACGCGCTGTCCGAGGATCCGGCCACGAAGTCGGCGATGAAGGCGATGGGCAACGAATTGAAGGCGCGTCTGAACTGAGCGTCGTTTCAACCGGCGGCCGATCGGGTTTCGCCACACGACGGCCCGGCCACGCGATTCGCGCGGCCGGGCCGTCGCACTGTGCGCGACGCGTTATCCCTGGCGGTTTCGCACCTCACGGAATCCCGCACATGAAAGCAACGCCGGGCCCACGCGGCGCGCTCGCGCAGCAGCTCGGCCTGCCGCGTGCGGCCGTGCAGCGCGAGCTGAACATGCTCGCCGCGCTCGGCTACGTGCAGCGCGACGATGAAGGTGATGAGGGCGGCGAGCGCTATCGGCTCGCGATGCGCCTGTTCGAGCTCGGCGTCTCGGCGCTCGAAAGCGTGGACCTCGTGCGCGAGGCCGATCTCGAGATGCGGCGCATCGCGGCGGCCACGCGCGAGACGGTGCATCTCGGCGCGCTCGACGAGGACGCGATCGTCTACATCCACAAGCTCGATGCCGATTACGGGCTGGGCGTGCAGTCGCGCGTGGGCCGCCGCAATCCGCTGCACAGCACGGCGATCGGCAAGGTGCTGCTGGCCTGGATGCCCGACGACGAACTGAACGAAACGCTCGCGCGCATCGATTTCAAACGGTCCACGCCGCGCACGATCGCATTGGCGCAGGCGCTGCGCGAGCAGGGCTACGGCGCCGACGACGAGGAACAGGAAGAAGGCCTGCGCTGCCTGGCGGCGCCGGTGTTCGATCGCTTCGGCAACGTGGCCGCGGCGCTGTCGATCTCGTCGCGCATCGGCTATCGCGGCGAGTGGCCGGGGCCGGCTGGCGCGCGCTGAGCCGCGGGCATCAACCCGCCCGCTCGCGCAGCGCCGCGCGCATGAAGGACACGAAGCCCGCCGTCACCGGATCGTGACGCGCCTCGGGCCACGCCAGGCCCACGCGCCATTTCGCGTCGCGGTCGCGCAGCTCGTGCACGGTGGCATCGCGCAGCAGATGGCGCGCGCCGGACGGAATGAAGGCCACGCCCGCGCCGGCCGCCACCGAGGCCAGCACCGACTGCACGTCTTCCGCCTGCTGCGTGACCAGCGGCACGAAGTCCCGCGCCCGGCACCAGCGGTCCACCTGCGCGGCGAGCCCCGCGCCGCGCGAGCGCTGCAGCATCACGAAACCGATCTCGTTGAGCGCGTCGAGCTGCGCGGGCAGCTTCGCGTCGCGCAACTGCGGCGGCAGCGCGAACGCGAGCCGCTCCTCGATCACGCGGAACGAGGCCAGCCCCTCGCTGCTCGGCAGGCGCATGAAGCCGGCATCGAGCTTGCCCGCGAGCATGCGGCGCGTCTGCTCGCCCGAGGACAGATCGCTGAGCGTGATCGACACGAGCGGATGGCGCCGACGATATTCGGCGATCAGCGGCGGCACCAGCGTCAGCACCGACAGGCAGATGCCGATGCGCAGATGGCCGCGCCGGCCGCCGCTCGCCTCGCGGGCGCGCGCGAGGATCTCGTCGGCATCGCGCACCAGCGATTGCGCGTCCGCCACGAAGCTTTCGCCGAACGGCGTCAGCTCCGCGCCGTGGCGGCCGCGCTCGAACAGGCGGCCGCCCACGCTCGCCTCGAGCGCGCCGATCTGCTTGCTCAGCGCGGGCTGGCTCAGGTGCAGGGCGTCGGCCGCGCGCCCGAAATGGCGCAGCTCGGTGACGGTCAGAAAGGCACGCAGCAGTTTGAGTTCCATTCCGTGAGGTTATCGGATCGATCGAAACATTCATTTTACGGATCGATCGCGAAAGCGTTCAATGGCGGCTCGTGAACCCGATCGCCGCGTGGCGGAAGAGGCCCCGGATGCTGGTCGAACCTTCGAATCAGGAATGTATCGCCGAAGTGGATGCCGAACCGGCCGAGCGGGCCGACGGCGATGTGGAGAAAAGATCGGCGCGCATCGGCCGCCGTTCGCGCAAGCGCTTCAGCGAGCCCGCCCTGGAACCGGGCGAACCGAGCGAACCGATCGCGGCGCCGCGCGTTCGCACCGGCTCGATCGCGCTGAGCTTCGCCGTGGTGTCGTTCCGCACCTGGCCGAAACGCGGGCTGTGAAGCCTGACCCGTGAAGCAAGGGTCGAATGCTCAGGATGCCGACGCGTCGGCCAGCCCGTCCAGCACGCGCCGCGCGTTCTCGCGGCATGCCATCGAATCGGGCCTGCCCTCGATCTGCTCGATCAGCGCCGTGAGCCGCGAGCGGCTCAGCGCGAGCTGACGCTCCATCGCCTCGATGTCGGCCACCTTGGCGCGCAGCTTCGGCACGATGTCGTCGTGCCGCCAGTTTGCGAGATCGTCGGGCAGCATGCCGCGAATCTCGTCGAGCGAGAAGCCGGCCTGCTGCGCGCGCACGATCACGGTCAGCACGCGCTGCGCCTCGGCCGTGTATTCGCGGTAGCCGTTCGCCTGGCGCGTGGCCGCGCGCAGCAGCCCCCGCGCCTCGTAGAAGCGGATCCGCGAGGCGGCCAGCCCGCTGCGTTTCGCCAGTTCCCCGATCTTCATCGCCGTGTGCTCCCGCTTGACATTGAAGCGAACTTTAAGCTTATCGTCGGTGGCATTCAATGCGGGGAGCTACCGAGATGCGCCTTTTCGAACCACTCGTCTTGCCGAACGGCGCGATCGTGCCGAACCGAATCGCCAAGGCGGCGATGGAGGAAAACCTGGCCGACGCGGATCACGCGCCGTCGGACGCGCTGCTGCGCCTGTATCGCGCCTGGGCTCACGGCGGTGCGGGCCTGATCCTGACCGGCAACGTGATGATCGACCGCCGCGCCATGACCGGCCCGAACGGCGTGGTGCTGGACGGCGACGCGCACCTCGGCCGCTTCCGACGCTGGGCCGAGGTCGCGCGCGCCGGCGGCGCGCAGGTGTGGATGCAGCTGAATCACCCCGGGCGGCAGATGCCGGCCGCGCTGGGCCAGCCCACCGTGGCGCCGTCGGCGGTGCCGCTCGAGATGGGCCGGTTCTCGAACCGCTTTCCGGTGCCGCAGGCGATGAGCGAGGCGCAGATCGCGGAGGTGGTGCAGCGCTTCGCGCGCGCCGCGCAACTGGCCGAGCGGGCCGGCTTCACCGGCGTGGAGATCCACGCCGCGCACGGCTATCTGCTGAGCCAGTTCCTGTCGCCGCTCTCGAACCGTCGCACCGATCGCTGGGGCGGCCCGCTCGAGCACCGCGCGCGGCTGCTGCTCGACGTGGTGCGTGCGGTGCGCGCGTGCGTGGCGCCGGGCTTTGCGGTGGCGGTCAAGCTCAATTCGGCCGATTTCCAGCGCGGCGGGTTCGACCCCGACGACGCGAGGCAGGTGGTGGCGATGCTGAATGCACTCGACGTCGACCTGATCGAGCTGTCGGGCGGCAGCTACGAGGCGCCGGCGATGCAGGGCGAGGCGCGCGACGGGCGCACGCTGGCGCGCGAGGCGTACTTCCTGGAATTCGCGGAGCGGATCGCGGCCGTGTCGCGGGTGCCGCTGATGGTGACGGGCGGCATCCGGCGGCGCCCGGTGGCCGAGCAGGTGGTGGCGAGCGGCGTGGCGATGGCCGGCATCGCCACCGCGCTGTCGATCGAGCCCGCGCTGCCGCGCCGCTGGCAGGCCGGCGAGGACGCCGCGCCGGTGCTGCGTCCGGTCACGCTGAAGAACAAGGTGATGGGCGCGATGGCCAGCATGGCGATGGTCAAGCACCAGCTCGTGCGCCTGAGCCGCGGGCGGCGCACGAATCCGCACGTGTCGCCGGTGCTGGCGCTGATCCGGCAGCAACTGGCCGATGCGTGCCAGACGCGCCGCTACCGGCGCTGGTCGGCCGGCTGGACGGAGCGGTAACGTGAGGCTGTAGAAAAGCTGCGATCAAGAAGCCAGCCTGAACAACCCAGAAATCAAAATCAGAATCATCAAAGACAGTAGAAAATCTACAGCCAACCAGCAGAATTGATGATTCGACGCGGCCCGCCGCCCGGCCTACAGTGCAGCATGCACGCGGCGGCCACCATTCCGGCCGTCCGCCTTCATTCCGGGAGAAAAGCATGTCTGCACAGAAAGTTGCGCTCGTCACGGCCGCCGGCAAGGGCATGGGCGCGGAAATCGCGCGCGAGCTGGCCGCATCGGGCTATCGCGTCGCGCTGATGTCGCCGTCGGGCAGCGCGGTGAAGCTGGCCGAGGAACTGGGCGGCTTCGGCCTGGCCGGCTCCGTCACCGAGGATGCCGACATCGAGCGGCTCGTGGCCGAAACGCTCGCGAAATACGGCCGCATCGACGCGGTGGTCAACAACACCGGCCATCCGCCCAAGGGCGATCTGCTCGCGCTCGACGACGCGCAATGGCACCTCGGCCTCGACCTGATCGTGCTGAACGTGGCGCGCGTGCTGCGTCGCGTGACGCCGGTGTTCCAGCGGCAGGGCGGCGGCGCGGTGGTCAACATCTCGAGCTTCGCGGCGGATGCGCCCGAGCAGGCGATGCCGGTGTCGTCGGCGCTGCGCGCCGCGCTCAGCGCCTTCACGAAGCTCTACGCGGACCGCTACGCGAGCGAGCACATCCGCATCAACTCGGTGCTGCCGGGCTTCATCGACAGCTGGCCGGAAACGCCGGAGATCGTGGCGCGGATTCCGGCCGGCCGCTTCGGCAAGACGCAGGAGATCGCGAAGACGGTGGCCTTCCTGCTGTCGGACGGCGCCGGCTACATCACGGGGCAGAACATCCGCGTGGATGGCGGCATCGTGCGCGCGCTGTAGCTCGCACTGTCGGTCGCGCGCTCAGCGCAGCTGCACCACGGCCAGACACAGCACCATGCTGCCGATCGCGCCGTCCAGCACGCGCCACGCCACGGCCTTGCGGAACCACGGCGCGAGCAGTCGCGCGCCGTAGCCGAGGCCGACAAACCACACCAGGCTCACCAGCATCGCACCCGCCGCGAACGCCGCGCGGGTGCCTTCGGCTTCGCGCGCGCCGGCCGTGCCGATCAGCAGGAAGGTGTCGAGATAGACGTGCGGATTCAGCCAGGTCAGCGCGAGCAGCGACAGCACCACCGTGGAGGCGCGCTGCGCGGGCGGCTGCGCGCCGCCGGCCGGATTCGCCTCCAGCGTGGCGTGGCCGGGCTTCAGCGCGCGGCGCAGGGCACTGATGCCGAACCACGCCAGATACGCGAGCCCCACGTACAGCACGCCGTGGATGAAGGCGGGGTAGCGCACCACCAGCGCCGAGGCGCCGCCCACGCCGGCGGCGATCAGCAGCATGTCCGACAGCGTGCAGATCACCACGATCTTGCCGACGTGCGAGCGCATGATGCCCTGCCGCAAGACATACGCGTTCTGCGCGCCGATGGTGACAATCAGCGACGCGCAAAGCGCCGCGCCATGAGAGAAGGCGATCCAGTTCATATCGATGGGGGAAAGTAGACTTGGCCTGCGAATGGCGCTAGTCTGCGGCTTCGCCATGCTTAAGCAAAGCTAATTTACCTAATGCCGATGAAGGAAAACTGAATGCTCGACTACGCGTTGCTCGAGGCGCTGGCGGCGGTGATCCGACATGGATCGTTCGAACGCGCGGCCAGGGATCTGAACGTGTCGCCGTCGGCGGTGTCGCAGCGCGTGAAGCTGCTCGAGGAGCGCGTGGGCTCGGTGCTCGTCAAGCGCGGGCAGCCGTGCGTGGCCACCACCTCGGGCGCGCTGCTGTGTCGGCACACCGAGCGCGTGCAGCTGCTCGAGGCCGAGCTCTCGGGCCGTGCGCCGCATCTGCCCGGCGCGGTGGGCGCGTGGCCCACGCTGCGCATCGCCGTGAACGACGACAGCGTGGCCACCTGGTTCATCGATGCCGCGGGGCCGTTCTGCTCGCAGAGCGGCACGCTGCTCGACCTCGTGATCGACGATCAGGACTACACGGCGGAACGGATCCGCGACGGCAGCGTGCAGGGCGCGGTCACCGCGCAGGCGGAGCCGATCCAGGGCTGTCGCTCCACGCGGCTCGGCCGCATGCGCTATCACGCCGTGTGCTCGCCCGAATTCCACGCGCGCTATTTCGCCGACGGGCTCACGCGCGATGCGCTGCGCCGCGCGCCGTGCATCATGTTCAGCCCGAAGGACGGCCTGCAGGCGCGCTTCATCCGCCGCGTGACGCGCGCCGACGTCGATCCGCCGAAGCACTGGATTCCGCACGTGGCCGGCTACCTGCGCGCGTGCGAGACGGGGCTGGGCTGGGGCATGTGCCCCGATCGCATGATCGAGAGGCAGGTGGTGGCCGGCGAGATGATCGACCTGTCGGCGGGGCGCAGCATCGACATCGAGCTGTACTGGCAGAGCTGGCGGCTGTCGATCGGCTGGCTCGACGAATTCAGCAGCGTGCTGAAGGCCAACGCGGCGCGCTGGCTCGATTGATGACGAGGGAAGATCGGAAATGAAAACAGCGCCTCGAGGGGCGCTGTTTGCCATCAAGCCTGTGAACCGGCTGCTGCGCGTCACACCGCACGCAGTTGGTCGAAATCGAGCACGCGCACGAGGCGGCCGTCCATCGCGATCAGCCCGGCGCGCGCGAATTTCGACATCGTGCGGCTGACGGTTTCGAGCGTGATGCCGAGATAGCTGCCGATGTCCTCGCGCGTCATGCGGATGTTGAACTCGCTCGACGAATAGCCGCGCTGCAGATAGCGCTTCGACACGTCCAGCAGGAAGGCGGCCACGCGCTCGTCGGCGTTGAGCATGCCGAGCACGATGGACTGCGCCGATTCGCGCAGGATCTGCTCGCTCATCAGCTTCAGCACGCGTGCCTGCAGGGAGGTGTTTTCGGTGCACAGCGTGCGCAGCGGCGAGTAGGGGATCACGCACACGGTGCTGTCCTCGAGCGCCACGGCGGTGCGCGTGTACTGGCTGTCGGCGATGCCGTCGAAACCGAGCGCTTCGCCGGCCAGATGCAGGCCCGTGACCTGCTCGCGGCCGTCCTGGCGGGTGGTGACCGATTTCAGCGCGCCCGATCGCACCGCATAGAGGTTGTCGAAATCGTTGCCTTCGCGGAACAGCGCATCGCCGCGGCGCAGCGGGCGGGCGGTGCAGATCACGGTTTCGAGGCGTTCCACGGCTTCGCTGCCGAGGCCTTGCGGCATGCAGAGGTGACGCATCGAGCAGGTGGAACATTGCGCGGTTTGCTGGGGGGACCAGGCGTGCGCGTGGCGGGGGCGTGAAGCATGCAGCGGAATCGGAGTCAGCATGAAAAGCTCGCACTAGGAATTTCAACCGGTATTGTCCCACCGGGTTTTCCTGGGGCTGAGCGGCAAAACGCCGCGACGCAAAGTGCGTCGCGGTTGCGCCAGTTCAAGGCAATCAGTTTTCCGAAGTGTCCGAGGCGTCGTCCGCATGCGCGGCGGCCGACGGAATCAGCAGCACCGGCAGCGTGGCCTGACGCAGGCATTGCTCGGCGATGCTGCCGAGCACGAGCCGCTTGAAGCCGCGCCGGCCGTGCGTGCCGAGCACGAGCAGATCGGCGCCGTATTCCTTCGAGGCGCCGAGGATCAGCGACGACACGTCGGCCAGCGTGGACGCCTCGCCCGTGATCACGTCGCCGGCCACGCCCGCGTCGCGCATCTGCTGCGCGAATTCCCTGGTGAGATCGCCGCCTTGCGTGATCAGCTGCTGACGCAGCACCGACGGATCGTAGCCGGGGACGTTGTAGTAAAGCGCGGCGTTCTCGACGACGTAGAACGCACGCAGCGTGGCGTGCTCGGAACGCGTGAGCGCGAGGGCGGATTCGAATGCGTGACGCGAGGTTTCACTGCCGTCGACTGCAACGAAGATGCGCTGGTACATGGTGGCTCCGTGTGGCGTGTTGAGATCGGTGGAACGGCGCGGCCCGAGGGTCGTGCCTCATTCCCGAGACGACTGCTGCGAGCGTATACGAACGATCCGTGCCGTGCTTCGTCGTGGATCAAGTGCCGTGCACGACATTGTGCACGCAGGCGGGTGCGCCACGCCGGTTTCACGATATGGACATCTGACGACGCGCGGCTCGCGATCGGTGAAAACCCGTGTCGCCGCCCTGCGGGGGCCACCGCACGGTGCCGGCCGCGTGTGGGGTATCGGGAGGCATTTATTTCATCTGGAAGGCACCCGGTCGAGGGAGTATGATCCTTTCCGAGATGGCGCGGCGAGAGCGCGCCGGCCGCGGGTTTCCTGCCTGCAACGGGCGCCGCGGCACCCTAACGGACGTGAAGTGAACAAGAACGCAAGGGATTGGGTGGGACGGCTCATGCACTCGACGACATCGGCATTCACGCATCGCGGCTATCTGCTGAACTGCGCCCCGGCGCGCATCGGTGACGGCGCTTATCAACCCTACGTGGTGATCTCGCGCTCGAGCGACGGCGAACTCGTGGCCAATCGATTTTTCCCTTCCGATCTCCATTTCGGCGACGAAGATGCTGCGATCGCGCACGCGCGCGACTGGGCCGTGCGCTGGATCGATGCGAGCAACATGACGGTGTAGGAGGGCAGGGGCGCATCGAACGCTCCACGTGGCACAGCGCACCGACGTCCTCCCGCCCTCCGCGCCACCATGAACCCATTCCAACCGGGGGGCCGTTTTCACCAGGGCCGGTGAAACACGGTAATCTTGACCCCCTGTCACTCACCTTTCTCATCCGGCACGATCGTCGTCGCGGCGGTCGGCTGTCTGCACCATGTCGAATTCGTCCGTGAGCCGTACCTGGGATCTGCAACAGATCGTCACCGAACTGCGCGAGTCGCGCGAATCGCTGCATCGCACGCGGCACCCGCGCGGCATTCGCGAGCTGCCCTCGCGTGACGCGATCTGCAAGATTGTGTCGGGCCTGCGTGCCTCGATGTTTCCCACCCATTACGGCGCGCCCGACCTGACCGACGAGAGCGTCGATTTCTACGTCGGTCACACGCTCGAGAGCACGCTGCGCGTGCTGTACGAACAGATCCGCCGCGCGCTGCCGTTCCTGAACGAATACGCGGACGCGCCCGAGAGCGAGATGGATCAGCGCGCGTACGAGATCGCGCACGCGCTCGGCCGTCAGTTGCCCGAGATCCGCGCGCTGCTCGTCAGCGACATCCAGGCCGCCTATTCGGGCGACCCGGCCGCGCAGCACATCACCGAGATCCTGCTCTGCTATCCGGGCGTGCTCGCGATGATGCATCACCGCCTCGCGCACGCGCTGCATCGCGCCGGCGTCACGCTGCTCGCACGCTTCGTCAACGAGATCGCGCACTCGGCCACCGGCATCGACATCCACCCCGGCGCCACGATCGGGCCGAGCTTCTTCATCGACCACGGCACCGGCGTGGTGATCGGCGAGACGGCCATCATCGGCGAACGCGTGCGCGTGTATCAGGCGGTCACGCTCGGCGCGAAGAGCTTCCCGGCCGACGGCGACGGCGCGCTCGTGAAGGGCAACGCGCGCCACCCGATCGTGGAAGACGACGTGGTGATCTATGCGGGCGCCACGATCCTCGGTCGCGTCACGATCGGGCGCGGCTCGGTGATCGGCGGCAACGTGTGGCTCACGCACAGCGTGCCGCCGGGCAGCAGCGTGTCGCAGGGCAAGGTGCGCGAAGGCGAGCGCAGCGAAGGCACCGGCCAGGATTGAGGCGGCGCGAGCGCGGCTCGCGTCGTGCAAAGGTGAGGATTTTCGGGAGCTGACGCATCGGGCGGGATCGGTGCGCCGGCCATCGCGCCGCGGCTCACCTCAGCGCTCGCGCGCCGGCGAGCGATGCTTGTACAGCACGTCCTGATCCACGCGGATCAGGTTCTGCCCCGCATCCACCACGAAGTCCACGCCGTTGTAGGCGCTGCCCGTGAGCAGCAGGATCGCGTCGGCCACGTCGTCGGGGCCGGCGATGCGCGCGAGTGGCGTGGAGGCGCGGCTCGCGTGCGCGAAGTCGGCCTCGGTCTGATCGTCGCTCGGCAGCATCAGGCCGGGGAACACGGCGTTCACGCGCAGCACCGGCGCGGCGGACATCGCCAGCATCTGCGTGAGATTGCCGAGCGCGGCCTTCGCCACCGTGTAGCTGAAGTGATCGCGGTGAAAGTTCTCCTTGATCTTCTGGTCGATCACGTTGATCACCACGCCCTGATGGCCGAGCACCCTGGCGCGTTCGTGGAAGGTGCGGGCGAGCAGGATCGGCGCGCGGCAGTTCACGGTCCACGCGCTGTCGAGCGCGGCCAGGTCGAAGCCGGGGAAGTGGTCCTGCCAGAACACGGACGCGTTGTTCACCAGCACGTCGAGCCGCCCGAAGCGCGTGTACACGGCGTCGATCAGCGCGGCGCACGCGTTGGCGTCGGCGAGGTCGGCCTGCAGCGCCACGGCTTCGCCGCCGGCCGCGTCGATCTCGCCGGCCGCGTCGGCGGCGGCGTCGGCGGAGCGATCGTAGTGGATCGCCACGCGATAGCCGCGCGCGCCGAAGTGCTTCGCGAACGCGCGGCCGGCGCGGCGCGCGGCGCCGGTCACGAGCACCACGGGCGCTGCCGGCCCCGGCGGCGCGGCTTGGTCGGCGCGGGGTGGAGCGGCCTGCATCACGTGTTGGTCAGATTGACCGAGGACGGATTCGACACGATCGACAGAAACTCGCGACGCGTGGACGGATCGGTGCGGAACGTGCCGAGCATGCGCGAGGTGACCATCTCCACGCCGGGCTTGTGGATGCCGCGCGTGGAGATGCACTGATGCGCGGCCTCGAGGATCACGCCCACGCCCTTCGGCTGCAGCACCTCGAACAGCGTGTCGGCGATCTGCACCGTCATCTTTTCCTGGATCTGCAGGCGCTTGGCGAACGCGTCCACGAGACGCGCGAGCTTCGAGATGCCCACCACGCGCTGATTCGGCAGATAGGCCACGTGCGCGCGGCCGATGATCGGCACCATGTGGTGCTCGCAATAGCTCTCGAAGCGGATGTCCTTCAGCACGATCATCTCGTCGTAGCCTTCCACCTCGCTGAAGGTGCGCGCGAGGATGTCGCGCGGCTCGAGCTGGTAGCCCTTGAAGAACTCCTCGTAGGCGCGTGCCACGCGCGCGGGCGTGTCGAGCAGGCCTTCGCGCGCGGGATCGTCGCCGGCCCAGCGCAGCAGCACGCGCACGGCGTCTTCAGCTTCCTCGCGGCTCGGGCGCGCGGCTGCGGTGTTCGGTACTGCGACGGGCTCGTTCGTCTTGTCGTTCGTCTTCTCTGCCGCCTTGCTGGCGGTCTTGCGTTTGGACATGCTGTCGGACTCCGGTTGGCGCCGCGTGGCGCGGCTGACCGGGCATTGTTTCATGGATTGTGGCGTTCCGCCGCCGGGTGGCGCGCGCCGTTCGTCCGGGTGCTCACTTCGGCCATTCGTCCAGCGCGTCGTTGAACAGGTCGGCCACCACGCCGCGCAGCCAGGCGATGCGCGGCTCGTTGTGATACTTGCGATGCCAGTGCTGACGCAGATCGAAGCGCGGCAGCGGCAGCGGCGGTTCCACCAGCGTGATCGACGCGTGCTCGGCGGCATAGGCATAGCCGATCGCGTGCGGCACGGTGGCGATCAGGTCGGTGCGCCCGAGGATGAACGGCAGGCTCATGAAGTGCGGCGTCTCGAGCACGGCGCGCCGCTGCAGCCGCGACTTCGCGAGGAACTGCTCGAGCACCTCCTGGCTGCGCCCCTCGGCGCGCACCACGGCGTGCCCGCAGCCCAGGTACTGCTCGAGCGTGAGCGGCGCGCCGGCCAGCGGATGCTCGCGCCGCATCAGACAGATGAAGCGGTGCGTGAACAGCCGCTGCTGGAAGAAGTTGCTGCCGCCGAGGTCGGGGAAATAGCCGACCGCGAGATCCACGGCGCCGGCCTCGAGCCCGCGCTCGACGTCGGCATGCGGCAGCGACACCGAGCGCAGGTTCGCGTGCGGCGCCCGCTGCGCGAGCGCCTGCAGCAGCCGCGGCAGGAACACGATCTCGCCCACGTCGGACAGCGCGATCGAGAAGGTGCCGCTGGCCGTGGCCGGATCGAAGTCGTGCGGCGTCACGAGTCCGCGCCGGATCTGCGCGAGCGCGTCGCGAGCGGCCGGCACCAGCGCCAGCGCGCGCGGCGTGGGCTCCATGCCGCGCGAGGTGCGCACGAACAGCGGATCGCCGAAATGCTCGCGCAGCCGGCCCAGCGCGGCGCTCACGCGCGGCTGGCTAACCCCGAGCAGATCGCCGGCGCGGCTCACGTTGCGCGCCTCGTCGAGCGCCACGAGGTAGGGAATCAGGTTCAGATCGAGTTCGGACATGGGTCGGCACTATCGAAATTCGATATGGAACATATCTCCAAAATGGCATTGCCGCATAGTCGGCGAAGCCCGAACATGCGTTTCAGAATTCGAATCAATGTTCAGGAGACGAACAATGCGTACCCAAGTCGCGATCATCGGTGCCGGTCCCGCCGGGCTGCTGCTGTCCCACCTGCTTCGCCTGCAGGGCATCGACGCGGTGCTGGTCGAGGCCCGTTCGCGCGAATACTGCGAGAACCGGATCCGCGCCGGCGTGCTGGAGCAGGGCACGGTGGACGTGCTGAACGAGGCCGGCCTCGGCGAGCGGATGCGCCGCCAGGGGCTCGAGCATCACGGCATCGAGCTGCTGTTTTCGGGCGAGCGCCACCGCATCGACCTGTCGGCGCTCACGGGCGGCCGCGCGATCACCGTCTACAGCCAGCACGAGGTGGTGCGCGACCTGATCGCGGCCGGCATCGAGCACGGCCACGCGATGCACTTCGAGGTGAGCGACGTGGCGCTGCACGACGTGACGGGCGAGCGCCCGGCCGTCACCTTCACACGCGCGGACGGCGTGGCCGAGCGCCTCGACTGCGATTTCATCGCCGGCTGCGACGGCTTCCACGGCATCGCTCGGCAAACCATCCCCGAGGCGCTGCAGCGTACCTTCGAGCGCGTCTATCCCCATGCATGGCTCGGCATCCTGGCCGACGCGCCGCCGTCGCTGGACGAGCTGGTGTATGCGCATCACGACAACGGCTTCGCGCTGTTCTCGATGCGCTCGCCCAGCGTCACGCGCCTGTATCTGCAATGCCGCCCCGACGAGGATCTGGCCGAATGGTCCGACGCGCGGATCTGGGACGAACTGCACACGCGCTTCGCCAACGGCAGCGGCTGGACGCCCGCCGAGGGCCGGATCACCCAGAAGAGCGTCACGCCGATGCGCAGCTTCGTGTGCGAAACCATGCGCCACGGCCGCCTGTTCCTGGCCGGCGACGCCGCGCACATCGTGCCGCCCACCGGCGCGAAGGGCATGAACCTGGCGGTGGCCGACGTGCGGACGCTGTCGCGCGCGCTGGCCGCGCACTACGCCGGCAGCGACGCGCCGATCGACACCTATTCGGCCAGTTGCCTGGCGCGCGTGTGGCGCGCCGAGCATTTCTCCTGGTTCATGACGAACATGCTGCACCCGTCGCCCGACGATTCGCCGTTCGCGAATCGCCTGAAGCTGGCCGAGCTGAAGTACGTGACGCACTCGCGCGCGGCCGCGCAGGCGCTGGCCGAGAACTACGTGGGGCTGCCGTTCGCCGACCTCGAAGACGCGCCGGCCTCGGGGCTACCCCGCCTTGACAATGCCTTGAGCGAGATTCTATGATCGCCGCATCGTTCGCTAATCGAATCTAGGTTCGAAATACGAACAAAACGGATCGGGAGACGATCCGATGCGGCGCGTCCAGAGTGGAATTCGGCGCGCTGTCCGGCCGGCGCCTGTAGCGACGGCGGATTCCCTCAGGACAAGCCCCATGGTCAACAAGATTTTCGAATCCCTCCAGTCGGCGGTGGCCGACATCCACGACGGCGCGACGATCATGATCGGCGGCTTCGGCACGGCCGGCATGCCGTCCGAGCTGATCGACGCCCTCATCGCGCACGGCGCGCGCGACCTCACGATCGTCAACAACAACGCGGGCAACGGCGAAACCGGCCTGGCCGCGCTGCTGAAGGCCAGGCGCGTGCGCAAGATCATCTGCTCGTTTCCGCGCCAGGCCGATTCGCAGGTGTTCGACGCGCTCTATCGCTCGGGCGAGATCGAGCTGGAGCTCGTGCCGCAAGGCAACCTGGCCGAGCGCATCCGCGCGGCCGGCGCCGGCATCGGCGGCTTCTTCACGCGCACCGGCTTCGGCACCCGGCTGGCCGAAGGCAAGGAAACCCGCGAGATCGACGGCAGGCAGTACGTGTTCGAGACGCCGATCCACGCCGATTTCGCGCTGGTCAAGGCGTTCAAGGGCGACCGCTGGGGCAACCTCGTCTATCGCAAGACGGCCCGCAACTTCGGGCCGGTGATGGCGACCGCGGCGAAGACCACCATCGTGCAGGTGTCACAGGTGGTGGAGCTGGGCCAGCTCGATCCCGAACACATCGTGACGCCGGGCATTTTCGTGCAGCGCGTCGTCGAAGTGCCGCAAGCCGTGCATGCGGCCGAACTCGGCGCCCACGCCGCCTGACCCCCGAGGAGACCACGATGAAACGACTGACCCGCGATGAAATGGCGAAACGCGTCGCCCAGGACATCCCCGAAGGCGCCTACGTGAACCTCGGCATCGGCGTGCCCACGCTGGTGGCGAATCACCTCGATGCCGGCAAGGAAATCTTCCTGCACAGCGAGAACGGCGTGCTCGGCATGGGGCCCGCCCCGGCGGCCGGTGCAGAGGATGACGAACTGATCAACGCCGGCAAGCAGCACGTCACGCTGCTGACCGGCGGCGCCTATTTCCACCACGCCGATTCGTTCGCGATGATGCGTGGCGGCCATCTCGACTACTGCGTGCTCGGCGCCTTCCAGGTGTCCGCGAAGGGCGATCTGGCGAACTGGCACACCGGCGCGCCCGACGCGATTCCGGCCGTGGGCGGCGCGATGGATCTGGCGATCGGCGCCAAGCAGGTGTTCGTGATGATGGAGCACCTGACCAAGCAGGGCGAAAGCAAGGTGGTGGCCGAGTGCTCGTATCCGGTCACCGGCATCGGCTGCGTGACGCGCATCTATACCGACCTCGCCGTGCTCGACGTGACCGCCGACGGCCTCGCCGTGCGCGAGATCTTCACCGATCTGTCGTTCGACGAGCTGCAGACGCTGACCGGCGTGGCGCTGATCGACGCCACCGAGCGCGCCGCCGCGGCGTAAGCGGCCCTCGCTCCACGCTGCCTGGCCGGCGTCGCGCGATCGATCCATCGCGCGGTGCCGGCCTTCCGCCCGGCCCGCGCCGTGTCCCTCGCCCGGCGCGCAAGCCGGCGCGCTTCGGTGGACAATACGCGCTACCGGCCCATCCGTTCAGCTGATCATTCCATGTTCGAAGACAGTGCCCGCTTGACCTCCCTGATCGGCGGCGACGCCGCGCTGATGCGCATCTGGTCGCCCGCGGCCACGCTGCAGCGCATGCTCGACGTCGAGGCCGCGCTCACCCGCGCGCTGGCCGCCAACGGCGTGATTCCGGCCTCGGCCGTCGCGCCGATCGTGGCCGCCTGCCGCGCCGAGCGGCTCGATGCCGCCGCGCTCGCGCGCGACGCCGCGCTGGGCGGCAATCTCGCGATCCCGCTCGTCAAGCAGCTGACCGCGCGCGTCAAGGACGACGACGCCGAAGCCGCGAAGTTCGTCCACTGGGGCGCGACGAGCCAGGACATCATCGACAGCGGCCTCGTGCTGCAGTTGCGCGACACCTTCGATGCGCTCGAGCCGCTGTTCGACGGCCTGTGCGCCTCGCTGGCCGAGCTCGCACGCAGCCATCGCGCCACGCCGATGATCGGCCGCACCTGGCTGCAGCAGGCGCTGCCGATCACGCTGGGCCTGAAGTTCGCGCAATGGCTCGATGCGCTGGGCCGCCACCGCAAGCGGCTCGCCGCGCTGCGCCACGACGTGCTGGTGCTGCAGTTCGGTGGCGCGGCCGGCACCCTGGCCAGCCTGCGCGAGGCCGCGCCGAAGGTGGCCGCGTCGCTGGCCGACGACCTGCAACTCGCGCTGCCCGACGTGCCGTGGCACACCCAGCGCGACCGCATCGCCGAAACCGCATCGTTCCTCGCGATGACGATCGGCACGCTCGGCAAGATCGCGCGCGACATCTCCCTGCAGATGCAGACCGAAATCGGCGAGCTGGCCGAGCCCGCCGCGGCCGGCAAGGGCGGTTCGTCCACCATGCCGCACAAGCGCAACCCGGTGGGCTGCGCGGCCGTGCTGACCTCGGCCGTGCGCGCCCCCGGGCTGCTCGCCACCGTGTTCTCGGGCATGGTGCAGGAGCACGAGCGCGCGCTCGGCGGCTGGCAGGCCGAATGGGACGCGCTGCCCGAACTCGCGCGCATGGCCGGCGGCGCGCTGGCCCAGATCGCGCAGATCGCGGCCGGCCTGAACGTCGACACCGCGCGGCTCGCCGCGAACCTCGACGCCACGCGCGGGCTGGTGCTGGGCGAGGCCGTGATGCTCGCGCTCGGCGACCGCATCGGCCGCCTCGACGCGCATCACCTCGTCGAACATGCCTCGAAGGAAGCCGTGCGCTCGAATCGCACGCTGCACGACGTGCTGGCCGCCGAGCCCGCCGTCACCGCTCATCTCGCGCCCGACGCGCTCGCGCGTCTGCTCGACCCCGCTCATTACGTCGGCGAGGCCAGTGCCTTCGTCGATGCCGTGCTCGCGCGCCACGCGAGCGGCCATTAAAGGAGGAGAACACCGATGCCCTTTGCAACCGTCAACGGCGTGAAGCTGCATTACCGGATCGACCGTGCCGCGAGCGCCGATGCGCCGTGGCTCGTGTTTTCGAATTCGCTCGGCGCCGATCTGCAGATGTGGGCCGCGCAGCTCGACGCGCTGCGCGCGCATTTCAACGTGCTGCGCTACGACACGCGCGGCCACGGCCATTCCGAGGCGCCGGCCGGTTCCTACACGGTGGACCAGCTGGCCGGCGACGTGATCGGCCTGCTCGATCACCTGAACATCGCGCGCGCGAATTTCTGCGGCATCTCGATGGGCGGCCTGACCGGCGCCGCGCTGGCCGCGCGCCATCCGCAGCGCATCGTGCGCGCCGTGCTGGCCAATACCGCCGCGAAGATCGGCACGCCCGAGGTGTGGGGGCCGCGTGCCGAGAAGGCGCGCAGCGAAGGCATGCGCGCGCTGGTGGACGCCGTGCTGCAGCGTTGGTTCAAGAAGGAATTCTTCGCGGCCGAGCCGCGCCTGATCGACGCCGTGCGCGACACCTTCGTGCATCACGACGGTCACGGTTACGCGGCCAACTGCGATGCGCTGAACGCGGCCGACCTGCGCGAGGAAGTGAAGGGCATCGCGCTGCCGGTGCTGGTGGTGACGGGCGCGCACGACACGTCCACGCCGCCCGAGCAGGGCCGCGCGATGGCCGCCGCGATTCCGGGTGCGAAGCACGTCGAGTTCGACGCCGCGCACATTTCCAACATCGAATGCGCCGACGGTTTCAACCGCGCGCTGATCGAATTCCTGACCGCCTGACGGAGCCGACGAGATGGACGAGAAAGAACGCTACGAAGCCGGCCTGGCGGTGCGCCGCGCCGTGCTCAGCGATGCGCACGTGGATCGCTCGCTGGCCAACCGCAACGCACTGACCACCGAATTCCAGGACCTGATCACGCGCTATGCGTGGGGCGAGATCTGGACCCGCGAGGGCCTGCCGCGCCACACGCGCAGCCTGATCACGCTGGCCATGATGGTGGCGCTGAATCGCGGCGAGGAGCTCGCGCTGCATCTGCGCGCGGCCAAGAACAACGGCGTGACGCGCGACGAGATCAAGGAAGTGCTGATGCAGACCGCGATCTACTGCGGGGTGCCGGCCGCGAATTCGGCGTTCCATCTGGCCGACAAGATCTTCAAGGAAGAGGACGAAGCCGCGCAGGCTTGAGCGCGACGTCGCGATCGATGCGGGGAACGGGGCGGTGCCGGCAGGCATCGCCCCGTTTTCGTTGGCAAGCCTGAACTCATTCGGGCGCGTCGTGGCGCTTCGCGAACTGGCGCAGGTAGGCGCGCAGCGCCGATTCCACGCCGCGCCGGTCGGCCGGGGTGGCCGCGAGCATCGTGTGTTCGTCGCCGAACAGGGCGCGCGGCGCGACGTAGGTGCCGACCTCGCAGTGCTCGCGCGACACGCGAATGTGATGCGTGCCCGGATGATATTCGGCGAGCCAGTGCAGGCCCTCGATGCGATCGCCGGCTTTCATGGTCTGCTTCATCGGATCCCTCCTGCCGGGCGGGCGCGCCGTCGACGCGCGTGCGCCCGGGAGCGGTCAGGCTACGCCGGCGCGCGGGCGGGGACAAGCGGGGTTTGCGGGGAGATTCGGGGTCGGGCGGGAATCGCGGCAATCGGCGAGCAGTCGTGCCTACCGCCGGCTCGTCTTCACCAGCGCGTCGCGAAACGTCTCGATCAGCCGGTTGTCGTCGCGGGCGCGCGTGATCATCACGAGCCGCGTGCGCAGTTCGAAATCGCGGATCGGCAGGAAACGCACGTCGCGCCGGTTGTTGCGGGCCGTGGAGCGGCCCACCAGGGTCGCGCCGAGCCCCGCGCCCACCAGCGCGAGCGCGGTGTGGATCTCGATCGCCTCGTGCCCCACCGGCGGATTGCCGCCGGCCTGCTTCACCGCGCCGAGCAGTTGCTGCCCGAACGCGCTGCGCGCGTCCTTCGGGTAGTGGATGAACGGCAGCCGCGAGAATTCCGCCACCGTGACCGAGCGCTGCTTGGCCAGCGCGTCGCCGGCCGGCACCGCCGCCACGAACGGCTCGTCGAGGATCACCGCGTGGTCGAGATCCGGGCTCGGCTCGAAGTTGCCGATGAAGCGCGAGATGCCGAGATCGATGCGCCCCTGACGCAGTCGCTCCGGCTGATATTCCGACAGCGCCTCCACCAGATCCAGATGCACGTCCGGGCAGCTTTCCCGAAAGCGCCGCACCGCCGCGGGCAGCACCGAATACGCCACCGAACGCACGAAACCGATGCCGAGCCAGCCGCGCTGGCCCGAGGCGATGCCGCGCGCCTCGTCGTCGAGGCGGCCCACGTGGGACAGCAGCTCCCTCGCGCGCGGATAGAAGTACTTGCCGAGCGAGGTGAGCTCCATCGGGCGGCGCGAGCGATCGAACAGCTCGCCGCCGAGATGCGCCTCGAGCTGCGCGAGCTGCATGCTGATGGCCGTGGGCGCGACGTGGAGCGCATCGGCCGCGCCCGTCGCGCTGCCCGCTTCCACCACCGCGCAGAAATAGCGAACCTGTCGAAGATTCATTTTTATTGAACTTGAGCTCAGAAAACGATGTTTGATGGTGGAGAAACTTTATCCAACACTGTCGCCATCATCACACACCGAAACAAGAACATGAGCGGACACGAGACATCCCCCCACCTGATCGACGCGCTGCGCGAGCTCGGCAGCGCGACCGTGTACGAGGCACAGGGCGCCTGCGGCGCGCTCGACGCCGGCATCAAGCCGATTCATCCTTCCATGCGCCTTGCCGGCCCCGCCGTGACCGTGGACGTGCGCCCGGCCGACAACCTGATGCTGCATTACGCACTGCAGAAGGTCTCGCCCGGCGACGTGCTCGTGGTCGACGCCAAGGGCTTTCTCGAAGCCGGCCCGTGGGGCGACGTGCTGACCGAGCTCGCGCTGAGCCGGGGCCTGGCCGGACTCGTGATGCACGGCGCGGTGCGCGACGCGCGCGCCATCATCGAGATGGGCCTGCCGGTGTTTTGCCGCGGCCTCAGCATCAAGGGCACCGGCAAGCATCAGCCGGGTCGCCTGAACGTGCCCGTGTGCATCGGCGACATGCAGGTGAACCCCGGCGACATCGTGGTGGGCGACATCGACGGCGTGGTGGTGGTGCCCGCGCACGACGCGGAGCGTGTGGTGCGCTTGAGCCGCGAGCGCGAGGAGAAGGAGCAGGTGTTCCGCGAGAAGATTCGCCAGGGGGCGAGCACGGTGGAATTGCTGGGGCTGCAGGAGACGCTGGAGCGATTCGGCCTGAACTAGCACACCGGCCGGAGCCGGAGCAGCATCCCTGCATGGAGCGAGACGACATGAAAAAAATCACGGACACGCCGGCCATCGGCGCGTTGACGGAAGCCGCGCGACCCACGCGTTACCGCTGGGTCGTGGCGAGCCTGTTCTTCCTGATCTACACGATCGCGGCGGCCGACCGCGCCAACCTCGGCATCGCGCTGCCGTTCCTGCGCAAGGAATTCGCGATGAGCAACGCCGAGGCCGGCGCGCTCGTCAGCGTGTTCCTGATCGCCTACGCGCTGGCACAGGTGCCGTCCGCGTGGCTGATCGCGCGCTTCGGCGTGCGCCGCACGCTGCCGATATCGATGGTGCTGACCTCCGTGGCCACAGCGCTGACCGGCATGGTGGGCTCGCTGTTCGCGCTGAAGCTGTGCCGGCTCGCGCTCGGCTTCGCCGAGGGGCCGCTGCCGCTCGGCATCGCCGCCACCATCAACCGCTGGTTTCCGGCGAGCGAGAAGGGCACCGCGTCCGGGCTGTTCCTGTCCGCCGTGAAGTTCGGGCCCGTGATCACGCCGATCGTGGGCGCCGCCGTGATTTCCGCGTGGGGCTGGCAGCAGATCTTCGTGGTGTTCGCCGTGCCGGGGCTGCTGCTGTCGGTGGTGTGGTTCGCGATGGTGGCCGACCGGCCCGCCGACAGCGCCGCCGTGAACCGCGCCGAGCACGAGCTGATCGATGCCGACGGCCCGCAGGCCGCCACCCCGCACGTCGAGCGCACCCGCGCGATGCCGTGGCTCGACCGGCTCACGCGCGTGCGCAGCGAGCCGCCGCTCACCACTTCGCGCGCCGTCGCCACCTCCTGGAACATCTACGGCTGCGCACTCGGCTATTGCTGCCAGATCGGCATTTCCAGCGTGCTGCTGGCGTGGATTCCCACCTACCTGCTGAACGTGAAGCACTTCAGCGTGGCCGGCATGGGCTTCGTGGCCGCCGCGCCGTGGGTGGGCGCCGTGATCGGCAACATCCTGGGCGGGCTGCTGTCGGACCGCGCGCTCGGCAAGCGCCGCAAGCCCGGGATGATGTTCTCGGCGCTCGCCACCGCCATCATGATGATCGCGCTGATCGAATCGCCGGCCTCGCCGGTGGTGTATGGAATCCTGATCTTTCTGACCGGCGTGACGCTGAGCGTGGGCTTTTCCGCCTACATGGTGTATCCCACGTCCTTCGTGTCGAAGGACCGGTTTCCGCTCGCCAACGCCATCGTGAACATGGGCGGCCAGCTCGGCGGCGCGGCCACGCCGTTCATCGCCGGGCTGCTGCTCGATCATTACGGCTGGATTTCGGTGTTCGGCTTCATGTCCGCGATTTCCGCGCTGACCTTCGTGATCCTGCTGACGATCACCGAGCCGCTCGAGGTGCTGGCGCGGCGCGCCTGAGCACGCCGCGCCGGCCGGTGCTGCGTCACGACGCGAGCAGCTTCGCCGCGAGCGGGTACAGCGACAGCACCAGCAGCACCGCCATCGTCAGGTTGAAGGCGCGCAGGCGGCGCGGGTTCGACAGGAAGCCGCGCATGCCCTGGCCGAATGCGGCCCACAGGCTGATGCACGGGAAGCCCACGAACAGGAACACGATCGCCATGCCCAGCGCGCTCGCGCCGTGGCTTTCCGACAGCTGGATGGTGGTGGCGGCCGTCAGCACCATCATCCACGCCTTCGGGTTCACGAGCTGGAACAGCGCCGCTTCCACGAAGGTCATCGGGCGGGCCTTCGCGTGGTTGGCGCGCACCTCGCCCGAGGTGCCGATGCGCCAGGCCAGATACAGCAGATACGCGATGCTCGCGATCTCCAGCACCGTGTAGAGCACGGGCACGCGCGAGAACGCCTCGCCGAGGCCGAAACCCACCGCCACCATCATCGTCGCCACGCCGCTGCTGATGCCCGCCATGTGCGGCAGCGTGCGGCGGAAACCGAAATTGACGCCCGAGGCGAGCAGCATCGTGTTGTTCGGGCCGGGCGTGATCGACGTGACGAGGGCGAACAGCATGCCGGCGGGGAGGGCGCTCAGGGTCAGGGTATTCATGGCGGGTGCCTCTTGGGACTGCTTGAGATGAAAGTTCACGAAGAGGCAGTGTAGCGACAGTTTTCTGTACGGTACCGGTACAGTTTGGCGTGGCGGGGGCGGTACTGTGGGTGGAAAGTGTCAGGTGGGTGGGGCGCCGCTGTGTGGGCTGTCAGAAAAGTTGTCCGCCGTTTCACAGAGATGTCTTTGAATATTGGGCCCCGATCTCACCGTGTCAGTAAATCACTCTTGAACGCTGAACAAAACGGACATTGCAGTAGTCGACGCGCGATGCATGCAGCGATACGCCAGCGCAGCGTGATGATGGGGTAAGCGGCTTGTGCGTCAGGCTCCGGAGCCGTTGGCGGTACCGGGGTCGGTGAATGCGGTGTGGTCGATGGACTTCATGCACGACCAGTTGAAAGACGGTCGCAGCATCCGGTTGCTTAACGTGATCGACGACTTCAACCGGGAAGCACCGGGAATCGAGATCGACTTCTCGCTGCCCTCTGCCCGCGTCATACGAGCCCTCGAGCAGATCATCGGATGGCGGGGCAAGCCGGTGGCGATACGGTGCGACAACGGCCCGGAGTACCTGAGTGACGCGATCACGCAATGGGCCTCGCAGCGCGGTATCGCGTTGAACTATATCCAGCCTGGCAAGCCGCAGCAGAATGCCTGCGTGGAGCGTTTCAACCGCACGGTACGTCATGAATGGCTGTCACAGTGCTACTGGGATGACCTGGCGCACGTCCAGCAGTTCGCCACGCGATGGATGTGGCAATACAATCTCGAGCGCCCCGACATGGGCCTTGGTGGATTTCCCCGGAAGTCCTGGAGCGCGCCGTGCGTTTGGTGCGCGAGCAGCGTAGCGAGCGGGCGGCGGTCGAATCGATTGCACCGATGATCGGCTGACGTTCGCGCTGGACTGCTGCGACCGCGAGGCGATGAGCTGGGCGGCGACATCGTGCGCGACGTGATGCTGGCTGCGATGGAAAATCTCTTCGGCAATGCGTTCCATACGGCATCGGAAATTGAATGGTCGAGCGACAATGGTTCGGGTTGCACCGCCGACGAGACGCGCCGGTTTGCAACGGACATCGGCTTGAAGCCATTGTCCACGCCGGTGTGTAGCCCGCAAAGTAACGGCATGGCGGAGAGCATCGTAAAGACCATGAAGTGCGGCTACGTCGCCTTCATGCCGAGGCCGGACGCAGCGACTGCTGCCCACAACCTGGGCATCGCGTTCAAGCATTACAACGAGAAGCATCCCCATAGCGCGCCGAAATACCGCTCGCCTCGCGAGTTCCGGCGCTCGATGGATTCAGCAACCTTAGTGTGAAGCTGTGTCCGGGATTACGGGGCCAACTCCAGTGGATGACTTGGGTAAGCAACGCGCAATCACACATGGATGTAAGCGTCACTCACCGTTGAGCTCTTCACGTACTTGCCGTATCAGCGCAACTGTCCTGTCGATATCTGCGTCTTCGGTACGCCAAGACGATACGCTGAGCCTAAATGCGGGGCGTCCGTCCCAGGCTGCTGGCCCAAACCAAGCTTCGCCGGAGCTTTCCACAGCTTGTCGGATGGCATTGGTCTCCGCATCGTCTTTTGCCCGAACCAACACTTGATTGAGGACAACACGATTGAGCACTTCGAAACCCGCAAAACGCAGCCCGCGCGCCAATCTTGTCGCCTGGGCGCAATGGCGTTCCACCATCATGGCCACGCCTTGCTTGCCAAGCGTGCGCAGTGCGGCCCAAATCGTGATCCCGCGGGGGCGTCGGGAGAACTCGAGCGTGAGGTTCTTCTGGGCAAGGCGTGAGCCGGTTGCGTAGACAGCGTCGCTACTCAGTGTTTCTGCCAGCGCATCAGGATCGCGGCAGATCGCCATTGCGCAGTCGTAGGGTGTATTGAGCCACTTATGCCCGTCCGTGGTCCAGCTGTCCGCGAGTTCTACCCCCTCCGTAAGATGCCGCAATGTTTGCGATGTCCGCGCCCACAAACCGAATGCACCATCCACGTGTACCCAGGCGCCTTGCTCCTTCGCCTTCGGTATCAGTGCCGCAAACGGATCGAATTCGCCGGTGTTCACCTCGCCTGCCTGCAGGCACAGGATAGTGTTGGCATCAAGTTCGGGCAGCTGGTCGGGATCGACGCGGCCATGCGCATCGGTGGCGGCAGCAATTACCTGTTCTGTGCCGAAGCCGAGCACCCGCAATGCCTTGAGCACCACGACATGAATCCGTGCCGATACCACTACGCGGATTTCCGGCGCACCATATAGCCCTTTCGTGTCGAGATCCCATCCCGCCCTCTTGAGCAAGGCGCGCCGCGCGGCTGCCAAGCAACTCAGGCCGCAAGCCGTGGCAGACGTACCAAAGCCGACAGCGCTGCCGCGCGGCAGATCGAGTGCCTCAAGCAACCAGTTTCCAGCTACTGCCTCGATGCGCGCGCTGACAGGGGACGCCATTGCCAGCGGTGCGCCCTGGTCCCACGCCATCATCAGCCGCTCGGCAGCAGCTGCACCGGGCAACGATGCCCCCACGACAAAACCGAAATAGCGCGGCCCGTTCGACGCGACAGTGGCAGGGGAGCCAATGTTGTCGAGCAGCGCCAGCGTATCGAGTGCGGGAAAGCCTTGCTCGGGAAGCCACTCGTCGAACGCAGCCAAAGCTGCAATCGCCTCCGGCGTAGGGAAAACGCGCCGGGTCTCGACCGATTCGAGATATTGGGCCGCGCGTCGGTCGGCGTCGGCGAGCAGAGCGATTTCTCCGGCTTTCATGTCGGCGATGCTACACGGGGCCGGAAGTTGAGCATTCATATTGTCGAGGACGTGGAAAGAGGAGAGGCTGGAGGGGGAGTCAGGCAACCGGAATGGTCGGCCGCTCGGTGTCAGCGTTCGAGTCGGATACAGCAGCGACCGTGGCCGACTTTACGACGGGGGCGCTGACTGCATCGAGTCGCGCGAGCTGCTCGGTGCTCAGTGTCAGATTTGCCGCGCCGAGGTTGCTGACGAGTTGCGGCAACGAACGCGGACCGATCAGGGGGAGGCCGCCGTGTGCGGCCACCCAGGCGATGGCGACCTGATCCGGTGTGGCCTGCAGCTCACGAGCGATGCCGAGCACCGTGTCGAGCACATCGGATCGTTGTCGCGAATCTTCTGCCTGGAAGACAGCACCGCCGAAAGCTTCGCGGCGGCCCGCTTCTCCATTCCGATATTTTCCAGTCAACATCCCGCCGCCGAGCGGCGACCAGGTGAGCGTCGCGAGGCCCAGGGCGCGACAAGCGACAAATACGTCGGCCTCGGGCTCGCGATGCACGAGGCTATATTCGAACTGTGCTGCGGCGATCGGCGTCGCGCGCGTGATCTCAGCGAGCGTGACGGCACGGGCGAGCCGCCATGCTGGGAAATTGGACAGGCCTGCGTAGAGGATCTTGCCGGTGCGGGCGAGGTCATCGAGTCCGCGGACGATTTCTTCGGAAGGTGTAAATACGTCCGGCTGGTGTACCCACAGCAAATCGATTCGGTCTGTCTTCAGGCGCTTGAGGCTCGCCTCCACGGACGCGATCATCGCTTTGCGGCTGTTACCGGTCACGAGGCGGTCGGGGGTCGAGGTGGCACCGCTCGAGAATTTGCTGGCGAGAAAGAAATGCTCGCGGCGGCCGTGCAACAGCGATCCGAGGAATTCCTCGGACTGGCCGAATTGGTAGACATCGGCCGTATCGACGAAATTGCCGCCGGCTTCCGCGTAGGTTTCGAAGAGGGCGGCACTTTGCGCTTCGTCAGCGCCGTGGCCCCAGCGGGTTCCGAAATTGGCTGTGCCCAGTACGATCTGCGACACGCGCACACCGGTGCGTCCGAAATTCTGGTATTTCATCAACGCTTTCCTCGTTTGAAAATGAGGGCACATACCCGCATTGGTAAAAATTGATGGATGATCGAGGCGGACGGGAAAGTGCCCGCCTGAGCCCGTCTTCCTGGAAAATCCTAAATTCGCCACCGGCGCGCCGCTTACTCGATTGCCTCGTACAGATCGGCCAGCATCGCGCGCATCGCTTCAATCTTCTTGGCGCCTATCTGTTCGATCACCGAATTTTGGCAGCGATCCCAGGCTGGTGTGGCACGGCGTAGCAAGGTCTTTCCGTCCGAAGTCAATGAAACTACGCGTTCGCGCTGATCGCCGGCATCGGTGGTGATGTCGGTCAACTCGCGGTTTTCAAGGACCTTCACATTTCGACCGATCGTGGAGCGGTCTAGATCGACGAGCGCGCCTAGTTGAGTCAAGCTGACCGGTTGATGATCGGCGATGGTTCTCAACAGAAAATACTGAGCAATATTGATGTCGAACGTCGCTAGAGCCGCGTCGTATACCTCAGTCAGTTTTCTGGAGGCCCGACGAAGGTCGGTGCAGAAGCAGGGTGTGTTCATTTATGCGAGTATATACCCGCAAATTTTGAGAAAGCAATCACTCTCTACGATCCGTTGCAGATCGGATGGTGAAAAATAAGTTACCTGGTGCAAGAAATCTGCCTCCTTGGCATTCGTCATTCGGCACTCTAAGCTCTCCAGGTATCGATCTGAGACGTAGTCTCGGACGAAGACACTGGGGGCGAATCGCTTCGACCACGCCGTTCAGATGGGGTCGAGGCAAGCGTTGTTTTTGTCTGATATTTATTTTGTATAGCTAAGGAAATTACCATGAGCGACGTACTTTTCACCCCGTTCGCGATCCACGCGCTAACGATTCCGAATCGGATCGTTATGTCGGCGATGACGCGTGGTTTCAGTACTGGTGGCGTACCTGGCGACGATGTGCTCGCCTATTACCGGGCTCGCGCGGCGGGCGGAGTTGGTCTCATCATTACCGAGGCTGTCGCGGTGCAGCGCGATGCTGCGGCGGAAGTGCCCGGCATCCCGGTGTTTCATACGGCAGAGGCACGTGCTGGATGGTCAGCTGTCGTGAAGGCCGTCCACTCGGAAGGCGGCAAGATTGCGGCTCAACTGCACCATGCGGGTGCGTTGCGCGATGCTGTGCAGATGGGGGCGCCGGACGTACCGAACGACGAGCCCAACAGCATGAGTGTGGCCGATATCGAGGCCACGATTGCAGCCTTCGGCGAAGCAGCGGCTACGGCACGCGCACTGGGATTCGATGCGGTGGAAATTCACGGCGCGAATGGCAACTTAATCGACCAGTTCCTGTGGGAAGGCCGCAATACCCGTAGCGATAGTTGGGGCGGCAGTGTTATTGCCCGTACGAAATTTGCGGGAGAAGTGGTGCGCGCAGTGCGTCGCGCAGTTGGGTCCTCGTTCCCGATCGTATTTCGGATTTCGCAGTTCAAGCAGCGCGCCTTCGATGCGAAGATCGCAAAGGATCCCTACGAATTTGGACTCATTCTAAACGTGCTGTCCGACGCCGGCGTCGATGTATTCCACGCCTCGCAGCGTCGCTTCTGGGAGCCCGCGTTCGAGCCATCGTCGTTGAACCTTGCCGGTTGGGCGCGACGTTTGAGCGGTAAGCCTGCAATGACGGTGGGATCGGTGGGGCTCGACGGTCCAGACATCACCGATCTCCTGACCGGCAAAGGCGGCAACGCTGGACCGGCCGGCCTCGACGCGTTGCGCAAAGGCATTGACGACGGCCATTTCGACTTGGTCGCCGTGGGCCGTGCGTTGCTGACCGATCCTACGTGGCCGAATAAGGTTCGGGATGGACGATTGGAAGACCTGTGTGGGTTCGACCTGGCGTCGCTGGGCAGCTTGGTAATCGGCGATCCGGCTACAGCATTGCCGGTGGCTGCCGATGACGCGATCGTCGGCAATGCATGATGCAGACGGATCAAGGGAGAAGCCTGAAATGACCGATGCAGCACCCAAACGCCATCCGTTTCTTGATGACCTCGACGAGAACGTCGTCCTGATCAGTTCTGTATTGCGTTGCCCCGTTCAGGGGCGCGAAACAGTTACCCGGATCGTCAAGGCCGGCGCCGCTCACTATGCGAGCCAGACGCCGCGATTTCTCGACAAGGTTGGTGAGCGCAGTTATTTTGAATACGATGCACAGCTTGTCGACGGCGTTTCTGCGTCGGGCCTGGTGTCGATGGTGCGCGACGCGCACGGCCGTGTGACACAGTTGCATATCGCGTTCAGCCCGCTTGATGCGGTGCTGTCGATAGCGCGTGGCATGCGCGATCGGCTCGGCGCAGAATTCGACGTGGCCTGGTTTCTGCCATCAGGGGACGACGCATGAAAGCCGCACGCTTGACTTCTTATGGCGATCCCGTGTCGGGGATCGAACTGCACGAGATTGCCGAGCCGCCGCAACCAGGGCCGGACGATGTGCTGGTGCAGATGCGCTATGCCCCGATCAACGTCAGCGACTTGATGGTGGCGCTCGGCGTCTACGACTGGCAGCCCGCTTTGCCGGAGGTGCTCGGCAATGAGGGCGCTGGGGTAGTGCTTGCATGTGGCTCGAACGTCGTGGGATTGATGCCGGGTACGCCCGTAGTGGTGCCGTTCATGGCACGGTCCTGGCGTGAGCGGCTCGTTGTCGGCGCTGATCAACTGACGCTCGTTCCGGAGGGGGTCGATTTGCAGCAGGCGGCGATGGCCACCATCAATCTCGTGACGGTGAAGATGCTGCTCGACGAATACGTTGCTTTTTCGCCTGGCGATGCGATCGTGTATAACGCGGCGAACTCCGGCCTCGGACACTGCGTGGCCGGCCTCGCGGCACGGCGTGGCCTCCGGACTATCGGATTAGTGCGTAAGCAGCAGGACATCGAGCGTGTGCGGCAATCCGGATGCGAGATCGTCATGCTCGACGAGGACGCCAGCGTATTGGCGAACCGCCTGCCAGTCGGCTTGCGAGTCAGACTCGCTCTCGATGGCGTGGGTGGACCGTCGTCGGGGCGACTCGCGCAACTGCTCTCGGCTGACGGAACGCTCGTTGCCTATGGTGCGGCGAGCCATCAACCGATGGCAATCTCAGCTCAGCATTTGATCTTCAAGCGAATCGTCGTTCACGGATTTTTTGAAGGCCGTCCGGGCAACGCGGCTCGCGTCCCGGCTGTACTTGCATCGGTGCTCGATGCTTTGGGCTCTGACGGAATCCGGCAGCCCGTCGCGGCAGTTTATCCGCTGGCCCACATTCGCGATGCGGTGGCCCATGCGATGCGCGGCGGAAAGGTCTTGATCAAGTTGGATGTCCCAAACGAGCTGGGCGCGTGATGTCGGCATCGTTTCTAATCGCAGGATAAGTCATGCCGGATACACATGATGTGGTCGTCGACAGCTACCGCCGCTGGCTTGCGATGCCGGTGATCGCCTCCCAATGTCCGGTGCGCGACGTCCTTGATCGCCTTGGCGAGAAATGGAGCACGCTGCTCGTCATGGCGCTGGCCGAGCGGCCGCGTCGCTTTGCCGAGTTGATTCGGGCTGTGCCCGACATCTCGAAACGTTCGCTGACCCACGCCTTGCGCAATCTCGAGGAAGACGGAATCGTTATCCGCGAGGTGTTCCCGACAAAGCCGCCTTCTGTCGAGTACCGGCTGTCGCCGCTAGGTAATTCGATGCTGGAACCGCTGGCCATGCTGATCGCCTGGGCCGAACAAAGCCATGGCGAAATTAAGCAGGCGCGCGAGCGCTATCGTGAGCGTTCGGTTTGAGCGCATGAGGTCGGCCAAACTGATTGCTCATTTTCCCGGCGTCAGCCGTCACGCAACCAATCACATTGTCGATGTCGACGAAGACGGGGTGTCGGTCCGATATCAGAACCTGTTGGTGCGCCACGCGCTGCCCGAGCAGGCGCGTAACCTCGGCGCCGGGCAAGTGATGGAAAGCGATACGGGCCTACCGAGCCTGTGGATCTATTCACCGATGCATGATCGTCTGCGCCGCACCCCCGGCGGCTGGAAAATTCACGAACGTTACATTGGCGGCTCGACTACCAATCGTGCTTGGACGCCGAAGGATACGGCCGCCGATTCCGTTGCGTCTTATTTGCCGACGCTCGCGGATTGACCGACTAGCGATAGGCCGCTAGCCTCTAGCGGCTTGGCGCATCCTTGACGAAGGCTTGGATGCGTCGCATGGCGAGAATCAGTTGCTCGCGCGAGGTACAAAGCCCGAATCGCAGGTGGGTGGGGAAGTGGCCGAAATCGATACCGGGTGCCACCGACACGCCAGCCTCCTCGAGTAGGCGTTGGCAGAACCGGTAGCTGTCGTCGGTGAATCGGCTTGCATTCGCGAAAATGAACAATCCGGCGTCAGGTGGATAAGCGATCTCGAAGCCGCTTTCCACAAGCATGGTCAGCATCGTATCGCGCCTTGCTTCAAGCTCGATCCTGCGTTGCGCTGCGATTTCCTCCACCTCGTCGGTGAAGCAGGCAAGCGCTGCTGCTTGGGAGATGTCGGGTGGGGAGAGGTAAAGGTGCTGCGCCAGCATTTCGCACCGATCGACCACACGCTCCGGCACCACGATCCATCCGAGTCGCCAGCCTGTCATCGCGAAATACTTCGAAAAGCTGTTGACGATGAACACGTCGTCGGAATGTTCGAGCGCCGAGTGTTCGCGGCTGCCATCGTTCAGCCCGTGATACAGCTCCTCACTGATATACAGACCACCGCGTCTTATCGATAAATCGATCAACGAACGCGCCGCATCCCACGGTATGACTGTTCCCGTTGGATTGGACGGCGAACCTACCAGAATCCCGCGGGTACGATCCGACCAGACTTGTTCGTATTCGCTTGCAGTCGCCCACAGGCTGCCGGGATTCGAGGCCTTCACTCCAACGATGTCGCCGTTCACTACGCTTGCGAACACGGGATGCGAGGGATAACCGGGCACCGCGCTCAACAGCGACTCACCGGCGTCTACGAATCCCGCCATGATCAACATGAGGCCGGCCGACGAACCAGTGGTGACGATGACGCGGCGAGGATTGATCGAAACGCCGTATTTCTTGCGGTAGAAGTCGGCGATCGCCGCCCGCAGCAACGGTCTGCCGACCGCTTCCGTGTAGCGGCCTGTTCCCGCGTCGATGGCCAGCTTGGCGGCGGCCAGGACTGGCGCAGGCGTTCCGAAATCAGGCTCGCCGACGTCGAGGCGGATGATGTCGTGGCCCGCCGCGATCAACTCTTTCGCGCGCGACAACAGATGAAGAGTGCGAAAAGGCTGCAGTTCGGTAGCGCGAGTAGAAAGTCGCAGGGTATCTAGCATGTCCGATGAACCGTGTCGTGGTAAGAGGAGAGAGTGAGGCCGTCACGCGTTTTACCGGATCGACAGATCGGCCATCACGCGCATAGGAACGGGAGTTAGGCTGCGTTGAATTCGACGGTACCGAATCCTTCAATTTCGGCAAAAAAGTGCGAGCGGCCCTCTAACGGCACCATGGGTCCGAGTGCTCCGGTCAAAATGACGTCGCCGGCATTCAACATCTGTCCGTGTGCGATCAGCGTTTGCACGAGCCACCATGCCGCATTCAATGGACTACCCAAGCATGCGGCGCCGCTTCCCGTCGATACAGTGGTTCCGTTCACTGCGCAGCGCATTCTGCATGTTGCCAATTCGATTTCGTCGATGCCGCGGGCCGTGCTTCCAAGCACATAGAGGCCGGATGAAGCGTTGTCTGCGATAGTGTCGGCGATGGTAATTTCCCAGTTTGCAATCGCGCTGTCGACGATCTCGAATGCAGGGATCGCTGCCTCAATGTTTTTGACAAAGCTATCCCGGGTAAGCGTTTCTGGATGGATATCTGCACCCAAGATTAGCGCTATCTCGGCCTCTACCTTCGGCTGAATCAGTCGATCAATGGGAAGCGTCTGTCCAGAACGGTATTCCATGTCGGAAAACAGCGTGCCGAAATCAGGCTGATCGACTCCGAGTTGTTGTTGAACGGCCAACGAGGTCAGGCCGATTTTTGTGCCGACGATGCGCCTTCCTGCCGCGACAGCATGGTCGATGTTGATCGCAGCTACTGCGTAGGCCGTATCAACATCGTCAATGCCGTGTGTGCGCGAAACAGGACTGATCGCCGTGCGCGACAACCGGGCTTTGCGCAGCGCCGACGCCGCGAGTCCGAGGTTGGAAGTCATCAGTGATATTGCTCGGGGGCGGAGCCTTTCATTTGCGACGACTGAAAGAACTTTCTCCACCTATGGGGGGAAATGATGGGGTAGCGTATGGCTAATTAAATAAGTCGACAAGGAGGGCCGATTGCTGCCCCTGGTATCCATTTGGTTACCAGGGGCGTGGTGTCCGAAACTCCCATCGTTTATTTACGTTGTTCCCGCCAAATTGCATCTTCTCCAATAATTCGCTTGCCTTGGAGAAGCAGTAGCGTGGAGCGCGTCCGAGTCTTCAAATTCGTTCGAGCGCCAGTGCGATTCCCTGGCCCCCGCCGATGCACAACGACACAATGCCTCGCCTCTGGTTGTTACGGCGCATTGCATACATCAGGCGCGTGGCAAGAATTGCGCCGGTCGCGCCGATCGGATGCCCGTGTGCAACGGCGCCGCCTTCCATATTGACGATATCGGCCGGTAGGCCGAGTGCTTTGATGACAGCAAGCGGGACCGCGGCAAACGCCTCATTGATTTCAAGCGCTTCAATGTCGCCGAGACTCCAGCCGGCACGATCCAAGGCCTGCCGTATTGCCGGAACTGGCCCCAGTCCGAACAGGCCAGGCTCAACGCCAGCCACTCCCCAGGAAACGAGGCGGGCGAATGGTTCGATACCCTCCCGATCGGCCAGGCCCCGCTCCACAACCAGCATGGCTGCGGCGCCGCTATTAAGCCCCGGTGCGTTGCCGGCCGTGAGCGTGCCGCCTTCGCGAAATGCCGGACGCAAAGCCGCGAGTTTGTCGAGCGTCGTCTCGGGACGATTGTGCTCGTCCTGTTCGAAGCGAGTCGTGTGCTTGCCTGAGCGGACCTCGATCGGTTCGATTTCGGCGACGAAATGGCCGGCACGCTGCGCCGCTGCGAATCGCTGCTGCGACCGCTCGGCCCAGCGGTCCTGGGCTTCACGGGAAATGCCTTCGCGTGAAACAAGGTCTTCGGTATGCCAGCCGGAGTGCTCGCCGGAAAAAGCGTCGACGAGGCCATCGAGCAACACGCTGTCCAGCATTTGAGCGTTGCCCATCCGATAGCCATGGCGCGCCTTCGGAAGTAGATACGGTGCGCGATCCATGTTTTCCATACCGCCGGCTATCGCGGCGTCCGCCAGGCCGAGCATTACTTCCTGCGCGGCGGAAACGATAGCCTGAGCGCCCGACCCGCAAACGCGATTGACTGTCAATGCCGGCACGTCATGCGAGACGCCCGCACCCATTGCGGCCTGACGGGCCGGATTCATACGATTGCCGGCTTGCACCACGTTCCCCATCACGACCGATGAAATTCGTCCCGGCTCGATTTTTGAGCGAGACAAGCTGGCTTCGATGGCATGCGCGCCGAGGTCTGTTGCCGACACGTCTTTTAAGGTTCCGTTGAACGTGCCGATGGCGGTACGCACTGGCGCGGCTAGAACAACTTCTCGTTCGATTCTCATGTCTGATGGCTTCCCTGGTCATGAAGGCCGTACGCGTGACACCCCAGCGGGCGACGAATTACTATCATCATAGTATCGAAAATCGGATGCACGTGCACCCTCGTTTCGATCATCGGATCGAGCGCGGAGAAGCGCATACGCCCTCGTCACTGCAGAAGCCCGGGTGGTACTGACGACGCGCAGTTACCGTCGACGAAGCATGCAGCGAGTCAGTCCGAAGAGTGATCCGGAAGATGGCTGAGACGCTTTAGCGTAGCCTCAGATGGGTGGCGACCAGGGATGAAGACATGTTCGTCGGCATTGATAGGCTTCCCTGTATGACGATCTATCAGCACTGGATCTACAGCCTTGCCGGTGGATCGATCAACGAAGTCGATTCCCCATTTATGACCTTTTACATGGCGTCGTCCCCATGCAAATAGGGTGATCAGCACTGGTGAAAGGTCGTGGCCTTTTTTCGTGGCACGGTATTCGTCTCGCCCGGATGCCGGCGAACTGCGGAATCGTTCCAGGAGACCGGCATTCACCAAGTCCGACAGTCGTCGTGAGAGGACTGTCGGAGAGACATCGAGGCTCTCGCGAAACTGCTCAAAGCGGGTCGATCCCTGCAGAGCATCGCGCAAGATCATCAGGCTCCACCATTCGCCGACTTGTTCGAGTGCCAATGCGACAGCACAATCCATATTGGCAAAACTTTTACGCTTCATAATATTTACGGTCGGATCCAGAGGTAGAGCGGCGATGGCCAGATCGCCAGTGAACCTGCCAGAAATGGCTTAGCTCGATTGGGCAGGTAAGTCGATCACGGTGAAAATCATATGGCCTATTTGATGGTGGATAGCGTCACGGAGTATGCCTTGTCCGGCGTGTGGTTCGCCAGAGTTGAGCAAGTGGCAGCAGACAGGAGGGGCAAAGCGACACAAACTTCGAGATGCCGCTGGGAGCTTTCCGAATTGCCCGAGAGCTATCGTTGAAAGTAGTGTATGCGGCGTAGGGATGAAGCGGGAGAAGGCGGTGGCGCTTGAAGGAGAATGTTGCTTCTCACGGTAACACTTCCTGAATCGAACTCCACCACCATGGCGAAACGTACGCAGGATACGAGCGGCGGTCAAACAGCAGAAGCCGACATCAAAGGGTACGCCCGGCCTGGACGATCTGATCCAGCAAGGGGCGCGGCGGATCATCCAGCAGGCAATCGAGGCGGAACTGGCGGCATTGCTCGAACAGTATCCAAATGTGAAGACGATCGATGGCCGGCGCGCGGTCGTGCGCAACGGCTGTCTGCCAGAGCGCGAGACCGGCTCGGCAGTCGGCCCGGTGCCCGTTCAAGTGCCGAAGGTCCGCGATCGTTCGGGCTGCGGCATCAAGTTCAATTCGACGATCGTGCCGCTCTATGTGCGCAAGTCGCCGAGCGTGTCATCGTTGCTGCCGTGGCGGTACCTGCGAGGCGTCTCGACCGGCGACATGGGCGACGCACTGCTCGCGTTCCACGACTTCCCGGCCGAACACTGGCAGCACGTGCGGACCACGAATCCGATTGAATCGACGTTCGCGACGGGGCGCCATCGCACGGGCCGCACGCGCAACTGTCTGTCGCGCGCGACCTTCCTCGCGATGGCGTTCAAGCTGATCGAAGCGGCCAGAACAGACCTGGAAGAAGATCTGCTGCGTCGACAAGATCGAACCGCTTCTGAAGGGTACGCCCTTCAAGCACGGCACTCCGGCGATCGAGAGCACACCGGCCCCCCAAATGCTGGCCGCCTGATCATGCTGCCCGACACGCGTACACCGTCTTGACGATTGCTCCCGGTTGTTCGCAAAACTGCCGTTAGCGAATACGGTCGACGATTACGTTGAGCTCCTTCCGTGGAGCCTGGTTGAAGCCCGACCTGGAGTGTCCCACGGTGCCGGACTGCCACGCAGACATGTAAAACTCCAGCTCAGATAGTGCAACGGCGAGCGATACCGGTTCGGCCGCAGCGCCGTCATGATGGCAAGGTCGCGGTGGAACGTGGCAACCAGCGCTGGCGTTCCGACGGCTTCGAGTTTCGCTGCAACCGCGAAGCGATGAGCTGGGCGGCTACGACGGCTGGCCATGGCGGCGACATCGTGCGCGACGTGATGCTGGCTGCCGTGGAAAACCGGTTCGGGAATGGGCTGCATACCGAGTCCGAGATCGAGTGGCTGAGCGACAACGGCTCGGGCTATACGGCGGAAGAGACGCGTCAGTTTGCAGCGCCGCTCGGCTTGAAGCCGTTGACCACGCCAGTGTGCAGCCCGCAGAGCACCGGCATGGCGGAAAGCTTCGTGAAGACCATGAAGCGCGATCACGTCGCTCTCATGCCGAAGCCGGACGCAGCGACCGCGGCAAGGAATCTGGCCATTGCATTCGAGCATTACAACCAGAAGCATCCCCACAGCGCGTTGAAGTACCGCTCGCCTCGCGAGTTTCGACGCGCGACGGATTCAACAACCTAATTGGGGGCCGTGTTCGGAGTTACGGGGGCGACTCCAGGCTTGCCCGCCCCCAGGATCGAGAACAACTCCCGCACCTCCCGCGCTCCGTTCCCCGCCTTGAACCGCGGCGCGAGCCGCTCGAGCGCGGCAAACGCCTGCGCCGCGTCCGCCGTTTCCCCCGGCAAGCGATACAGTCCCAGCGTGGCGCGCAGCTCCCACATCGGCGCGCCCTGTGCCCGACCCAACGCGGCCGCCTGCGCAAAAAACTCCCGCGCCTCGCTCAAGCCGCGAGCCCGCGCCTCCGCCCCACCCGCCTGCTTCTCGGCACCGGCCTGCGCCGCGATCCCCAGCGCGCGCAGCACCTCGGGCATGAAATAGAGCGCGCCGTGCCGCTCGCCCCATTTCCGCGCTTCATCGAGCCGCGCCACCGCGTCATCGATGCGCCCCAGCGCAACCAGCGCGGCCGCATATTCGATGACGAGCGGCGTGGTGAGCCGCCGAAACCCGCGCGCATGCAGCGTATCGATGGCCTTTTCGAGAATGGTGGCGGCCTCGTACACGCGCCCCTCGATCCTGGCCACGATGCCGAACAGGCCCTCGCAGAACTCCTGATAGATGGTCAGCCCGTGCAGCGAAGTCTGCGACTGCATCAGCGCCAGATAGTGCCGCGCGCGCTTCACGTCGCCCGAGATCAGCGCGAGCGGAATCGCCACCACGCCAAGCACGTGCGTGAACCACGGCTCCATCGTCTTCGCCGGAATCAGGTTCAGCGCCTGCCGGGCCGTCTCGGCCGCGTCCTCGGTCCTGCCCTGCAGCCACTGGATCCGCGCCAGCCCCGAATACGAGGTGGCGCGCGGGTCCACGAGGATGCGGCTGATGTAGTCGGCGTCCTCGAGATGCGCCTCCACGTAATCGACCACCGCTTCGAGCCTGACGCGCGCGGCCTCGTGCTCGCCGCGCGAATGTTCGGCAATGCCGAGCAACTGGTTGGCGAGCACCGCGTGCCAGGCCTGCCCGTCGTCCTGCGCATGGCGCGCGAAAGCGCGCGCGTGCCCGATCGCCTCGTCCACCTTGCCGGCGAACAGCGTGACGTTCCACAGCCCGAAGTACGCGCGCACCCGCATCTCGGCATTGTCGGTGCGCCGCGCGTGGTCGAACACTTCGTGCCACGCATCCTCGGCGCGCTGGATCGGCCCCGCCAGGTACGGCAGCGTGGAGGCCATGCCGAGCAGGAGGCGGATCCGGTCGATCTCGGGCACGGCATCGGCCGGCAGCGTGGCCAGCACCGCGAGCGCGGCCTTGGCGCGGCGGCCGCATTCCTCGATGTTCGAGGTGTCGAGCAGGGCCACCACGAGTTTCGCCGTCAGCTCGATGCCGAGCCGCGGATCGCCGTCGGGCGAGAGCGCCCAGTCGGCGGCGCTGCGCGCGTCCTCGAGCGAGGGCGACAGGCTGTGCGCCTCGCCGAGGTTCGGGAAATCGGGGAAGCTGGCCTCGTCGCGGAAGAAGGATGCGAGATGGCGCGCGTGCCGCTCGGCGATCGCCTGCCATTCGCCGCTCGCCTGCAGCTGATCGAAGGCGTAGGCGCGCGTCGATTCGGACAGCCGATAGTGCACGATCGGCCCGTCGAACTCGATGTTGACGAGCGACTTGGCGGCCAGCTCGCCGATCGCGTCGATCACGGCGCGCACGGTCAGCGCCGCGTCGCACGCGGTCGCGCACATCGCCTCGAGCGAGAAGGCGCTGTGGAACAGGGCGAGCCGGCGGAACAGCATGGCGCTCTCCGCGTCGAGCATCGCGAAGCTCCAGTCGAAGGTGGCCCGCAGCGTCTGCTGGCGCGGCAGCGCGGTGCGAAAGCCGCCCGAGAGCAGCGCGAGCCGGTCCGACAGGCGCTGATGCACACCCTCGACGCCGAGCGTCGCCACCCGCGCGGCGGCCAGCTCGATCGCGTGGGGAATGCCGTCGAGGCGCCGGCAGATCTCGCCGATCAGCGAGATTTCGGCCTCGTGGCTCCGGTTGCGGTGCGTGGCCTGAATCCGCAGCAGGAACAGCCGCACGGCCGACTGCTTGAGCACCTCCAGTTCGCTGGCGCCGGGCTCGGGCACCGACAGCGGCTCGACCGGGAACACGCGCTCGGCGCCGATGCGCAGCGGCTCGCGGCTCGTGATCACGATCTTCAGCGCGGGCAGGAGCCGCATCAGGCGCTCCACCACGTGCGCCAGCACGGTCACGATGTGTTCGGCGTTGTCGAGCAGCAGCAGCTTCAGTGCGTCGGGCGAATCCGGCGCGTCGAATGTGGCGGCCGGGTCGCCGCCCTGCGCCAGGCGATTGAGGTCCACGCCGAGCTCGGCCTCCAGCGCATCCACGACCTGGGCCGGCGTCTGCATCGCGGCCAGCTCGACGATGCGCACGCTGCCGGGCGCCTGCTCCTCGATGCGGCGGGCGGCCACGATCGACAGGGTGGTCTTGCCGATCCCGCCGGGCCCCGTGAGCGTCAGCACCTGGGTGGTGTCGAGCGAGGCGAGGATCGCGCGCACGGCGGCGTCGCGGCCCACCACGTCGGGGTGATACGGCAGCCGCGAGGCGGCGCCGGGGGCAGCAACCGCCGCCGCCGCGCCCGCAGCCGGCCTGGCGGCCGCGAGCTTCACGAGCCGGTAGCCGCGCCCCGGCACCGTCATGATGCAGTTGCGCTCGGCACCGAGCGCCTTGCGCAGCGCGGACAGGTGCACCTGCAGCGTGTTCTCCCCGACGATCGTGTCGGGCCACACCGCGTCGAGCAGCGCCTCCTTCGTGACGAGCTGGCCGTTCGCGCCGATCAGCGCCTCCAGGATCGCGAACGCGCGCGAGCCGATGCGGATCGGCGCGCCGTTGCGCCGGATCGCGTGGCCGGCCAGATCGACCTCGACGCCGCCGAGCGCGATCGCGCGGCGCGGGGAAGCGGGGGAGGAAAGCGGGTTCGACATGACCGGGAAAGCGATGGCGTCGGCGGCAATCGCCGGGTTCGATTCGAATAGCTTGGTGCTATTGACCGGACTCGATGACAAGGAAAAGCCATGCCGCGAAACTATACTGCAATCCGGCGTCGCGCGCAGGCGGGGCGGTCACGCGGGGGCATCGCGCCGGCTGCGCGTTCATCAGAAAACTTCAGGTTTCGCACAGGACTTTTTGACGATCGGCCGGTAGTCTGGGCGGGCTCGATCATGGGGTGGCCGGTGACATTTCTGAAGACCGTGAAGACGAAGGCAGCAACGAACCGGGGCCGCGCGGTCGCGGGCACGACCGGGGAGGGCGCGTGATGGGCCAGGTCGTGGCCGGCATCGCGATGCCCGAGAGCGCGCTGGCGCGCGACGCGATGCAGCTGATCCGCTGCGCGCTGTCCGACGTGCTGTTCGGCCACGCGCTGCGCAGCTTCCTGTTCGGCGCGATCGCGGGCCGCCGCCGGGGCGTGGCGTTCGATGCGGATCTGCTCTGCGTGGCGGCGCTGTTTCAGAATGCGGGCCTCGCGAGGAAGCACATGTTCTCGCCGCGCCGCTTCGAGGTGGACGGCGCGAACGACGCGCGCGATTTCCTGACCGCCCGGGGTGTGGACGCGCCCGGCTGCGAGCGCGTGTGGACGGCGATCGCGCTGCACACCACGCCCGGCATTCCCGGGCTGATGGCGCCGGAGATCGCGCTGCTGGCCGCCGGCGCGCAGATGGACATTCGCGGCGAGGGCTTCGACGACTACACGCCGGCCGAGCGCGCCGCGGTGATCGCGGCCTTCCCGCGGGAAGCGAATTTCAAGGCCGAGCTGCTGAACGCGTACGCGCGCGGCATCGAGCTGCGCCCGCAGACGACCTTCGGCACCGTGTCCGCCGACGTGCTGGACCGATGGTCGCCGGACTTCATGCGGACCAACTTCTGCGGGCTGGTGTTCGGCTCGAGCTGGGATACCTGAGGGCGGCGAGCGGTGGCACGCGTGGCGACGCGGATGCCCGTGAACGACGGGCGGGGGAGCAGGACATGATTCGAATCGGCGAGCTGGAAGTGAATCTGCAGGGGCGGGCGGTGCGCGTCGGCGATGCCGAGGTGCCGCTGTGCGCGCGCACCTTCGACATCCTCGCCGCACTGCTCGACGCCCAGGGCGGTCTGGTCACGAAGCACGCGCTGATGGATCGCGTGTGGCCCGATACCTTCGTCGAGGAAAACACGCTGCAGGTGTACGTCTCGCAGCTGCGCAAGGCGCTCGGCGGGAGCCGCGCGCTGATCCAGACGGTGTCGGGGCGCGGCTATCGGCTCGCGGGCGCGCAGGGCGTATCCACCGGCGCCGTCGACGCGGGTTGCTTCGACCGACTGCCGCGATCGGGCGGCCCGCTGATCGGCCGCGAGAGCGCGATCGCCGACGTGGTGCGCGCGTTCGAGGGCACCCGGCACCTCACGCTGGTGGGCGCGGGCGGCATCGGCAAGACGCGGCTGGCGATCGAGGCGGCGCGCGCGCTGGCCGGCCTCTGTCCCGACGGCGTGGCCTTCGTCGCGCTCGCCTCGGCCACCTCCACGGCCGACGCGATCGATGCGACGCTGGGCGCGCTCGGCATCAAGCCGTCGGCCGGCCCGCGCTCGGTCGCCCGCCTGCGCGGCGAGCTGGCCGGGCGCCGCATGCTGGTGCTGCTCGACAATTGCGAACATCTGCTGGAAGCGGCCGCGAGCGTGGCCGAGGCGCTGGCCGGCTGCGGCAGCACGATCCGCGTGCTGGCGACCAGCCGCGAGCCGCTGAAGACCGTGAGCGAACGCGTGTACGCGGTGCAGCCGCTGCACGTGCCCACCCCGCTCGATCCACTCGAGCAGATTCGCGAGAGCACCGCAGTGCAGTTGTTCGTCGCGCGGGCGAGCGCGCTGAACCTGAGGATTCCGATCGATCTCGACAGCCTGGCGCTGATGGCCACGATCTGCCGTCGGCTCGACGGCATTCCGCTCGCGATCGAGCTGGCCGGCTCGCGCGCGGCGGTGCTCGGCGTGAAGGCGGTGGCCGAGCATCTCGACGACCGCTTCCGGATCCTGACCGGGGGCAATCGCACGGCGCTGCCGCGCCACCAGACGCTGCGTGCCACGCTCGACTGGAGCCATGCGCTGCTCGACGACCACGAGCGCGCCGTGCTGCGCCGTCTCGCGATCTTCCGTGCCACGTTTCCGGTGGAGGCCGCCGTGGCCGTCGCGACCGACGGCGCGATCGGCGGCGACGCGATCCGGCACGCGATCTCGGGCCTGGTCGAGAAGTCGCTGCTGCACGGCGTCGAAGGCGAGGCGGCGGGCAGGATGCAGTTCCGCCTGCTCGAAACCATGCGCGTCTACGCGCAGCAGAAGCTCGACGAGCACGGCGAGCGGCGTCGCACCGCGATGGCGCACGCGCGCTACTTCCTGGGCGTGCTCGACGAGGTGCTCGACGACGACGCGAGCCGCCTCGCGCGGCCGACGATCGCACCGTGCGAGCGCGCCACGCAGCCGGCGCGCGGCGTCGTGTTCGGCGACACGCGCGGATGGATCGACGATCTGCGCGCGGCGCTGTCGTGGTCGCTCGCCGCGAGCGGCGAGGCGCTGGCGCTCGGCGAGGACCTCGCCACGCGCTACGTCAACCTGCTGTTCGAGCTGTCGAAGGTGGAGGAATGCTGCGACTGGGCGCGCCGCTTTCTCGCCTCGATCGAGGCCCGCGAGTCGCGCGCCGGTTCGGACGTGAACGCCGACGTGGACGCGCCGCGCCTCGCGCGCATCAAGCTGCGGCTGCAGGCCGCGCTGGCGGCGGCGCTGGTCTACGTGCACGGTCCCGACGAGGCGACCCGCAGGCGCTGGCGCGAGGTGCTCGAATCGGCGCGCGCGCTCGGCGAGCGGCCCTTCGAGGCGCGCGCGCTGTGGGGCCTGTGGAACGCCAGCCAGAGTGCCGGTGCGGCTCGCGAGGCGGTGCAATACGCGCGGCGCTTCGCCGAGCTGGCCGAGGCCATGCATCGCCAGGGCGAAGCCGGCACCACGAGCTGCCTGCTGGGCGAGCGCCTGATCGCGATCTCGTCGCATTACGCCGGCGATCAGGTGGCGGCCCATGCCGCGATCTCGCGCTTCATGCCGCATGCCGGCGATCTCTATCAGAGCCTGCCGCTCGGCATCTCGATCGATCAGCACGTGGTCGGCAGCGCCACGCTCGCGCGGATCCTGTGGATGCGCGGCGAAACCGGCGAGGCGGCCAGGGTCAGCGCGTCGTGCCTGGCCGGCGCGCTCGCGCAGGATCAGGCGATCGTCACCTGCTACGTGCTGATCGAGGCGAGCGTGCCGCTCGCGCTGCTGTCCGGCGACTGGCCGGCCGCACGCCATGCGATCGATCTGCTCGACGCGATCGGCAGTCCTCACGGCCTCGGCGTGGCCGGCTCGTGCCGGCGTGCCTTCGACGCGTATCTGCAGTGCGAGACGGCGCCCGATGCTGCCGCGGTCGCGCGTCTGGCTGCGGGCCGGGCGGAGCTCGACGGCCGCGACTTCGGCGTGCCGCGCGCGATGCTGGCGGCGGGTCACGCGCGCGCGCTGGGCCGCATCGGGCGATACGAGGCGGCGCTCGAGGTGCTCGGCGCGGCGGTCCGGCGCTGCGAGCGGGATGGCGAGCTGTGGTTCATCGGCGAGATCGAGCGCGTGCGCGGCGAGACGATGCTCGCGCGCGGTGGCTCGGCGGCCAGCGCCGAGGACGAGGCCGCGGCCGCGATCTGCTTTGCCAACGCGACGGCCTTGAGCACGCGCCAGGGCGCGCACCTGCCGGCCCTGCGCGCGGCCGCGAGCCACGCCGCGCTGCTCGTGAGGCAGGCTCGCCTCGATGCGGCGCGCGCCGTGATCGAGCCGGCCCTTGCGGCGTATCCCGGCAGCCGGGAGGGGCACGACTTCCTCGCGGCCGCCGAGGTGCTGCTGGCCGCCACGCCGTCGAACCCGGACACGCGCCGCGCATCATGCTGAAGCGGTATCGCCGGGTCATCGTGTCGATGCTGTTGCTCGCCTCGACGATCAACTGCGTCGATCACGCCGCGTTCTCGGTGGCAGCGTTCAGCGTGCCGAGGCGCAGCCTGGGCATCGATTCGGAAATCGGCAATGAAAATCCGATGCCGAATTGAATGTCGATGTCATTGCATCGGCAATTGGATCGACACTCGAATCATCAAGCCGGGCCCTGCTCGGCACCGGCCTTTTTCGCCTGCGCGCCGTGCACGCCGGGTAGCGGGCCGAACATGTGCTGGCTGCATTTCGCCTCGCGCCACGCGGCCCGGAAATGCAGCCCCGACAGCACCTTGCTGGCCAGTGGCAGGATCTGCTCGCCCGCCAGAATGCCCACCAGACCGATTAGCGCGATCACGGGCGGCGCCGGCGAGGCGACCCCGATCAGGCTGTAGACGGCGCCGGCCAGCAGGCCCGCGAGCAGCGACTTGAGATAGGGCTTCATGGGAATCTCGATGAAAGCGTGAATGGGGATTCGATTGCGCCCATTCAAATTATCAGGATTCATTTCGGGCGAAAAGGGTGGTCGGCGAATTTCAGATGATTTCAGGATTTCTACAGGACAGCTAAGCGGACGCGCGTGTTTAATGCGTCCGGCTGGGGCTCGATCTCCACGCGCAAGTGATGCGAGCGATCCGCTCGCCTGCCGAAGGCGAAATGTCCAATTCCTCGAATTCTCGAATCAAGGGTGCCATGACCATGAGCAACGTCAAACTCGAAGTGCTGACTCCGCAGAACAGCCAGCTGATCATCATCGATCACCAGCCGCAAATGGCGTTCGGCGTGCAGTCGATCGACCGCCAGGTGCTGAAGAACAACGTGGTGGCGCTGGCCAAGTCGGCCAGGGTGTTCAACGTGCCCACCACGATCACCACCGTCGAATCGGACAGCTTCTCGGGCTACACCTATCCCGAGCTGCTCGACGTGTTTCCCGATCACAAGATCCTCGAGCGCACCTCGATGAATTCCTGGGACGACCAGAAGGTGCGCGACGCGCTGGCCGCGAACGGTCGCAGGAAGGTGGTGGTCGCCGGCCTGTGGACCGAGGTGTGCAACACCACCTTCGCGCTGTGCGCGATGCTCGAAGGCGAATACGAGATCTACATGGTGGCCGACGCATCGGGCGGCACCACCAGGGAGGGCCACGACTTCGCGATGCAGCGCATGGTGCAGGCCGGCGTGGTGCCCGTGACGTGGCAGCAGGTGATGCTCGAATGGCAGCGCGACTGGGCGCGCCGCGAAACCTACGATGCCGTGATGGCGATCGCGAAGGAACATTCGGGCGCCTACGGGATGGGCGTCGACTACGCCTACACGATGGTGCACAAGGCACCGCAGCGCACCGCGACGGCCCACGACGTGCTCGCACCGATTCCGGCGCGCTGATCCCCGCGCGCCGATCGGCCGGCCCGCGATCGCATTCCGATCGCGGCGCCGCCTGCCCCTGCGCCCACAAGGCAGATCGCATGGAAACCTATCTCGTGTCGCTGAGCGCGGGCGTACTGATCGGCGTGATCTACAGCGCCATCAAGGTGCGCTCGCCGGCGCCCCCGCTCATCGCCCTCGTCGGCCTGCTCGGCATGGTGGTCGGCTCGGAGGCCGTGCCGGCCCTCCGGCCGCTGCTGGGTCTCTAACCACATTGAGGAAACGCCCGTGAATTCCGTCACGAAGCAACCGGACCTGATCCTGCACAACGGCCGGATCACGACGCTCGATCGCGCGAACCCGATCGCCAGTGCCGTGGCGATCGCCGCTGGCCGCTTCATCGCCGTCGGCAGCGACGCCGACGTCGTGCCGCTGGCCGGCGACGCCACCCGCGTGATCGACCTGCAGGGCCGGCCGGCCCTGCCGGGCCTGATCGACAATCACCTGCACCTGATTCGCGGCGGCCTGAACTACAACATGGAGCTGCGCTGGGACGGCGTGCCCTCGCTCGCGCTGGCCATGGAGATGCTGCGCCGCCAGGTGGCGATCACGCCCGCGCCGCAATGGGTGCGCGTGGTGGGCGGCTTCACCGAGCACCAGTTCGCCGAGAAGCGCCTGCCCACCATCGAGGAGCTGAACGCCGCCGCGCCCGACACGCCGGTGTTCATCCTGCACCTGTACGACCGCGCGCTGCTCAACGCCGCCGCGCTGCGCGTGGTGGGCTACACGAAGGACACGCCGGAGCCGCCGGGCGGCACGATCCTGCGCGATGCGGCGGGCAACCCCACCGGGTTGCTGCTCGCCAGCCCGAACGCCACGATCCTGTACGCGACGCTGGCGAGGGGCCCGAAGCTGCCGGCCGAATATCAGTACAACTCCACGCGCCACTTCATGCGCGAGCTGAATCGCCTCGGCGTGACGGGCGCGATCGACGCGGGCGGTGGTTCGCAGAACTATCCGGACGATTACGCGGTGGTGCGCAAGCTGCACGACGCCGGCGAGATGACCGTGCGCATCGCCTACAACCTGTTCACGCAGAAGCCGAAGGCCGAGCGCGAGGACTTCGTGAACTGGACCGAGTCCGTCACGTACCACGACGGCAGCGACTATTTCCGCCACAACGGCGCGGGCGAAATGCTGGTGTTCTCGGCGGCCGACTTCGAGGATTTTCGCGTCGCGCGCCCGGAGCTGCCGGCGGAAATGGAGGGCGAGCTCGAGGGCGTGGTGCGCGTGCTCGCGCAGAACCGCTGGCCGTGGCGCCTGCACGCCACCTACGACGAAACCATCAGCCGCGCGCTCGACGTGTTCGAGAAGGTGAACGAGGACGTGCCGCTGGAAGGCATCAACTGGTTCTTCGATCACGCCGAGACGATCTCCGAACGCTCGATGGACCGCATCGCCGCGCTGGGCGGTGGCGTGGCCGTGCAGCATCGCATGGCCTATCAGGGCGAGTACTTCGTCGAGCGCTACGGCGCGCAGGCCGCGGAAGCCACGCCGCCGATCCGCAAGATGCTCGACCGCGGGCTCAAGGTGTCGGCCGGCACCGATGCCACGCGCGTCGCCTCGTACAACCCGTGGGTGTCGCTGTCGTGGCTCGTGACGGGCAAGACGATCGGCGGCACGCGCCTCTATCCGCAACGCAACCTGCTCGACCGCGAGACGGCGCTGCGCATGTGGACCGAGTACGTGACGTGGTTCTCGAACGAGGAGGGCAGGAAGGGCCGCATCGTGGTGGGGCAGCTCGCCGACCTGATGGTGCCGGACCGCGACTTCTTCGGCTGCGCCGAGGACGACATCGCCGACACCAGCGCGCTGATGACGGTGGTGGGTGGCCGCATCGTGTGGGGCGCCGGGCCGTTCTCGCAGCACGACCTGCCGATTCCGCCGGCCATGCCCGACTGGTCGCCGGTGCGCGAGTTCGGCGGCTACGGCGGCTGGGGCGCCACCGCGCGCGAGGGCTCGCCGCTGCAACGCGCGGCCGCGGCCGCCGCGCAATGCGCGTGCGCCACCGCCTGCAGCCTGCATGGCCACGCCCATGCGAACGCCTGGCGCCGCGAGCTGCCGACCTCGGACGCGAAGGCGTTCTGGGGCGCGTTCGGCTGCGCGTGCTGGGCGATCTGAGATGGGCGCCCGGCAACTCGCCGGCAACCCGCGCTGGGTGAGCGGCCTGCTCGCCCGGCCGTGGGTGGCGCCGCTGCTGCGTCTGGCGCTGGTATCGGCCTATCTGGTCGGCGGCGTGGACAAGCTGCTGAACTTCCACGCCGCCGTGGCGGAGCAGGCGCACTTCGGCCTGCAGCCTGCCGCGCTGTGGGCCGCGCTCGCGATCGCGGTGGAAATCGGCGGCTCGCTGTGCGTCGTGTTGGGCCGCTTCACGTGGCTCGGCGCGGGCGGCCTGGGCATGCTCACGCTGGTGGCGATGGGCGTGGCCAACGACTTCTGGAACCTCGCCGGCGCCGCGCGCTTCATGGCCTTCAACAGCTTCTTCGAGCACCTCGGGCTGATCGCGGCGCTCGTGCTCGCCACCCGGCTCGACGACCTGCTTTCGATACGCATTCCCAACCAACAGGATGTCCCATCATGATTTCGATGCGTTCCACCCTGCTCGCGGTGAGCCTCGCGGCCGCCGCGGCCTTCGCGGCGCCGGCGGCCCTCGCCAAGGCATCGCTCGGCAACGGCTCGCCCGCCGCCACGGCCTCGGTGGCCGTCGGCCCGCAGTACGATACCACGCACGTGTACGTGGCCCCCGAGGATTTCGACCGCTTCACCGACGCCTTCGTGGCCACCTTCGGCGGCAGCAAGTCGAAGCAGGGCGTGTTCCAGGTCACGCCCACGCCGAGCCAGACGATGTCGCAGCTCGTGTTCACGCCGTCGGGCTCGATCTCGGTGTTCGGCTTCAAGACGCCGGTGCCCTGGCCGTTCGGCGCCGAGCGCACCGGCTATCTCGTCACCGACATGGACGCCGCGATCCGTCAGGCGCGCGCGCACGGCGCCGACGTGATCGTCGACACCTTTCCCGATCCGATCGGCCGCGATGCCGTGATCGCCTGGCCGGGCGGCGTGCACATGCAGCTCTACTGGCACACCCAGGCGCCGAACTACGCGCCGCTGCAGACGGTGCCGGAGAACCGCGTGTACGTGTCGCCGCAACGCGCGGGCAAGTTCGTGCACGACTTCGTGGCCTTCTCGCACGGCAAGGTGGTGTCGGACGTGCGCCATGCGCCCGGCATCGAGATCGGCCGGCCCGACGATACCTATCGCCGGATCCGCATCGAATCGGGCTTCGGCAGGATCACGGTGCTGGTGACCGACGGCCATCTGCCCTACCCGTTCGGGCAGGAGATGACCGGCTACGAAGTGGCCGATCTCGCCGCCACGCTGCGGAAGGCCGAGGCCGCCGGCGTGAAGACGCTGGTGCCGAGCTTCACGTCGGATGGCCGTGACGCGGCGATCGTGCAGTTCCCGGGCGGTTACGTCGCCGAGATCCACGCGGCCGCGGCGCAATGAAGTCCGAGGACACGCTGCTCGCGGCGATCGCGGGCTTCGTCGACACGCTGAGCTTTGTCGCGCTGTTCGGGCTGTTCACCGCGCACGTGACCGGCAACTTCGTGCTGATCGGCGCGGGTGCCGGCGGCTACGGGCAGGGTGTCCTTCTGAAGCTGGCGGTGTTTCCGGCCTTCGTGGCCGGCGTGGCCGGCAGCAGCGCGCTGCTGGCCGCCCTGCCGCGGCACCATGTGCGCCACGGCGCGCGGCTGCTGCATGCCGCGCAGGCCCTGCTGATGCTGGGCTTCTGCCTGGCCGGCGTGGCCGCCACGCCGGTGGCCGGGCCCGACGATCCGGCCGCGATCGTGGCCGGCATGCTGGGCGCGTTCGCGATGGGCGTGCAGAACGCGCATCCGCGCCTGATCGGCCGGGCCGGCGTGCCGAACACGGTGATGACCGGCAACGTCACGCAGGCGATTCTCGACGTCGTGGCGATGCTCTCGCCGGGCGCCGCCGCCGCCGTGCGCGTGAGCGCGCGCGCCCGTTTCCTGAAGATGATGCCGGCCATCGCCGCGTTCGCGCTCGGTGCCGCCGCCGGCGCGCTCGGCTGGCGCCACGTGGGCTTCCTGGCCTTGCTCGCTCCGGTGCTGGTGCTCGCGCTGCTGGCCATGACCGCCGCCGATGCGCCCGAGCCCGGCCAATCATGAGGTATCCGACATGCCGACAGTTTCCCGTCGCGTGAAGGCGGCCGGCATCGCGGCCGTGGCCGGCCTGCTGCTGGCTGACGCCGGTGCCGCGCAAGCGCAAGTCGTGGCCGATGCGGCGGGCACCTGCACGGCGAAGCGCCCGATCCCGTCGTTCAACCGCTGGCAGGAATCGTGGGGCGCGCTCGCGAACCCGTGCCTGCCGCGCAAGCCGCTCGACGCGCTCAAGTACGTGCCGCTCGGCAGCGATCCGGCCTGGTATCTGTCGCTGGGCGCGAACCTGCGCGAGCGCTTCGAGCTCAACGACACGCCGCTGTTCGGCCTGGGCGCGCAGCACGCGGACAGCTGGCTGATCCAGCGCGCGCAGGTTCACGCCGACGCGCGCTTCGGCGAGCACGTGCAGGCCTTCGTGCAGCTCGAGGATGCGCGCGCCTACGGCAAGAATGCGGTGTCCCCGGTGGACAGGAATCCGCTCGACGTCGAGCAGGCCTTCGTGGCCTATGTCGGCCAACTCGGGCCGGGCACGGTCAAGGCGCGCATCGGGCGCCAGGAGATGGCCTTCGACCTGCAGCGCTTCATCGCGGCGCGCGACGGCCCGAACGTGCGGCAGGCGTTCGACGCGCTGTGGGGCGATTACGAGGTCGGTGCGTGGCGCTTCATCGCCTATCTGACGCGGCCCGTGCAGTATCGCGACGTGGACGCGTTCGACGACACCTCGAACCGGCACCTGAAATTCGGCGGCCTGCGCGTGGAGCGCAGCGGCGTGGGGCCCGGCGATCTGTCGGCCTACTGGTCGCGCTACGAGCGCGACGGCGCGAGTTTTCCCGACGCGAAGGGCAACGAGCGTCGTGACGTATTCGACGCGCGCTACGCGGGCAAGGTCGCGCCGTTCGACTGGGACGTCGAGGCGATGGGGCAGACCGGGCAGGTGGGCGCGAGCACGATCGGCGCGTGGGCATTCGGCGCGCTCGGCGGCTACACCTTCGCCACGCTGCCCGGCGCGCCGCGATTCGGGCTGCAGGTGGACGGCGCCTCGGGCGACCGCCACCCCGGCGACGGCCACGTGGGCACCTTCAACCCGCTGTTTCCGAACGGCTATTACTTCACGCTGGCCGGCTACACGGGCTACAGCAACCTGATCCACGTGAAGCCCTCGCTCACCTTCAAGCTCACGCCGAAGCTGACGCTGCTCACGGCGCTCGGCTTCCAGTGGCGCGACACCACGCAGGACGCCGTGTACGGGCAGGGCATGGCCACGGTGCCGGGCACCGCGGGCAAGGGCACGCTGTGGACGGGGATGTATGCGCAGGTGCGCGCCGACTGGCTCGTGAACGACAACGTGGCGCTCGCGCTCGAGGCCGTGCATTTCGAGGTGGGCGATTCCCTGCGCGCGCTCGGCGCGCGCAATGCCGACTACGTGGGCGTCGAGGCGAAGCTGGGCTGGTGAGGCGCGGGCAGCGGGCCGACGTCGACGAGAGGCGTGCCCTGCTGGCAGCCGGGGCGCAGCTCGAAGCGGTCGGGCGAGGGCATCTACTGCGTCTCGACCAGCGCGAACCTGAGACGTGGCTCGCCGTCCTGCATCGACAGGTCGGCGATCATGGTCGATGCCGATGCCTTGCCGCCGACCCACAGCCGGCATTCGATGCGCCTCGTGCCGGCGCCGGCTTCGGTATCGAACAGGTCGAACGGGATTCGCCCGGTGCCGTCCGCGGTGAATGCGAGGCTGCGGGGTGGCAGGCTCGGCGCGTCGGCCTCGCCCTGCAGGGCTTCGTCGATCTCCGACAGGATCGCGCGGCTGACGCCGAACCGCGTCAGCGCCTCGATGCGTCGATCATGGATGGATTCCAGCAGTTCGCCCATCAGCCGATAGGCGAGATCTCGATCGTGCGGGGTGATGTCCGGGTTCATGGGCTGCGTGGGTGGCGCGTGTTCGTCGGGCATCTATCCTACGTCGCCTCGCGCATCCACGCTGCCCATCGACTCACGTGCCTCAAGCCACCCGGAAGATCGCCACCGTCGCGCCGAGCTGCTGCGCCTGATTGCCAAGCATGCGTGCCGCGGCCCTCGGCGAACGACCTGAACCGCTCGATGTCCGCCTCGCCCGCCGCGCTGCCGATCAAGGCGACCAGCCACTGTCGATCTTCCATCGCTTCGCTCCGGAACGGTGACGTCCGGCGATCGTATCGAACCCACCCCGGCCCGAGCTAATCCCGGTCCAGCGCGATCCCGAGCTCCTTCGCATAGCCGTCCAGCCGCGCGCCCACCTGCTCCTTCAGCACGTCGATGAAGCGCTTGATCTTTGCGTCGACGAACTGCCGCGACGGGTAGATCGCGTAGACGTCGCGCTGCGACGTGTGATGGCGCGGCAGCACGCGCACCAGCGAGCCGCGGCGCAGGTCCTCGATCGCCGAGAAGGCGGCGATCAGCCCGATGCCGGCGCCGTCGCGCAGCGCGGTGGCCATGGCGTCCATGTCGTTCACGCCGAAGTGCGGGCCGGCCGGCCGAAACGTGGCGGTGCCGGCCGGGCTCTCGAGCTGCCATTCGTCGGCGGCGTAATCCACGGTGCCCAGCTGCACGCAGTCGTGATCGGCGAGATCGTCGGGGCGCTCGGGCGCGGGGCGCCGCGCGAGGTAGTCGGGCGAGGCGGCCAGGATGCAGTGGCTCGCGCCGATCTTCTGGCTCACGTAGCCGGAGTCGGGCAGCGTGCGCGCGATCACCACGGCCACGTCGAGCTGCTCCTCGAGCAGGTTCGGCAGCCGCTGCGACAGCAGCAGATCCACCGACACGTCCGGATACGCCTGCCGATAGCCGAGCACGGCGCGCGACACGAGCTGGCGCCCGAGCCCCGGCACCGCATGCACGCGCAGCAGGCCGCGCGGTGCCGTGAGCGCGTCGCGCGCCTCGGCCTCGGCGTGTTCGAGGTCGGCCAGGATCGCGACGCTGCGCTCGTAGAAGCGCCGGCCGGTGTCGGTCACCGACAGGCGGCGCGTGGAGCGCTGCAGCAGGCGCGCGTCGAGCCCTTCCTCGAGCACGGACACGGCGCGCGAGATCACGCCGACGGTGGTGTCGAGGTGATTGGCCACGGCGGTGAAGCTGCCCATTTCGACCACCTTGGCAAAAATCGCGATGTTGGAGAGCTTGTCCACTCGGGCCGTCCCGTCTGATGGGTTTTCGTCTGATGAAAGCGCGGCGCCCCGCGGCACAAGGCCGGCGCGGGCGCTCGCAGGTCAGCGCGCATGGTAAGACAGCCGCGAAAAACGTGTCGCACAATTTGCGCAGCCCGGCGATTTTCCCGCCGGCGCGAAGAATCATTCCCTCCGGCCCCGGTGTTTCGCCGCGGGTGCCATCCCTACACTGCGTTCCGTGGTCAGGCAACACCGCGGCGGATTTCCGGATCCGCGCCTCGCCCGACGAAATTCAGGCCGACCGACGCACGTCGAAAGGCATCGGTATCACTTCGCATCACTGATCAACATCCGTCACGGAGCGCATCAACATGAACACGAGCTACGAAGCCCTGCACCTCTTCATCGACGGCGTCCGGATCGGCGCGGCCGAGCGCGCCACGGCAGCCGTGGTCGATCCGGCCACGCAGCGCGAGATCGGCCGCGTGCCGCTTGCCACGGCGGCCGATCTCGATCACGCGCTGCAGGCGGCCGATCGTGCCTTCAAGGTGTGGCGCGACACGGTGCCGGTCGAGCGTGCGCGCGTCCTGAAGCGCGCCGCGGCGCTGATCCGCGAGCGCGGCGAGCGCATCGCCACGCTGATGACGCTCGAGGAAGGCAAGCCGCTGCACGAGAGCCGCGACGAGGTGCTGCGCGCGGCCGACTACTTCGAGTGGTTCGCCGAGGAGGCGCGCCGCATCGACGGCCGCGTGGTGCCGTCGAACCGGCCCGGCGTGCAGCAGCTCGTGAAGAAGCAGGCGATCGGCCCGGTGGCGGCCTTCACGCCGTGGAATTTCCCGGCGATCACGCCGGCCCGCAAGCTGTCGGCCGCGCTGGCCGCCGGCTGCAGCGTGATCCTGAAGCCCGGCGAGGAGAGCCCGGCCACGGCGCTGGCGCTGGCCCGCGCGCTCGACGACGCCGGGCTGCCGAAGGGCGTGCTGCAGGTGGTGTTCGGTGTGCCGGACGAGGTGTCGAAGCAACTGATCGCCTCGCCCGTGATCCGCAAGGTGACCTTCACGGGCTCGGTACCGATCGGCCGGCTGCTGTCGGCGCGTGCGGCGCAGGGCGTCAAGCCGATCACGCTCGAACTCGGCGGCCACGGCCCGGTGCTGGTGTTCGACGATGCGGATGTGGAGCGCGCCGCCGTGGAAGGCGCGGCCAACCGCTTTCGCGGCACCGGCCAGGTGTGCATCTCGTCCACGCGCTTCCTGATCCAGCGCGACGCGTACGAGCGCTTCGCCGAGCAGTTCGTGGCGGCCACGCAGGCGCTGAAGATCGGCAACGGCCTCGATCCCGACACGCAGGTGGGCCCGCTCGCCAACCCGCGCCAGCTCGCCAAGATGGAGGCGCTGATCGCCGACGCGGTGGCGCAGGGCGCCACGGTGCTGACCGGCGGCAAGCGTATCGCCGGCGACGGCTACTTCTTCGAGCCGACCGTGCTGGCCGACGTGCCGATGACGGCACGCGTGATGCACGAGGAGCCGTTCGGCCCGATCGCGGTGCTGATGCGCTTCGATGCGCTGGCCGACGGCCTGGAAGAGGCGAACCGCCTGCCCTACGGCCTGTCCGCCTATGCGTTCACGAAGGATGCCCGCACGGCGATCGACGTGGCCGACGGGCTCGAGGCCGGCATGATCGGCATCAACCAGTACCGCATCGTGTCGACCGAGCTGCCGTTCGGCGGCATGAAGGAGAGCGGACATGGCTCGGAAGGCGGCACCGAAGGCATCGAGCACTACCTGACGCACAAGTTCGTCAGCCAGGCCTGAGCGCGGCAGCGCCGAACGCATCGGTCGAACCGCCAATCAATTCGTCATCCTCAACAGGAGCCGCATCATGTCCCACGCCGATTTCACGAGCCCGCGCGAAGCCGCGCGCGCCTTCACGCCGAAGCTGTCGGCCTTCGTCGACGACACGCTGTATCCGAAGGTCTGGAGCGACCCCGCACTGTCGCCGCGCGACCGCAGCCTCGTGACGGTGGCCGCGCTGATCGCCGGCGGCCACTTCGACGAGCTGCCGGCGCACCTGCGCCGCGCCGTCGACAACGGTGTGACGCACGCGGAGCTGTCGGCCGCCATCACGCACCTGGGGTTCTACGCCGGCTTGCCGGCCGCGATCTCGGCCTCCGCCACGGCGCAGGCCACGCTCGGCGCCGCGCCGTCCGACGCCACCCGCTGAACCCCGTTCAAGGAGAACTCACATGAAAGCCATCACCCTCAAGGCGTTCGGCGAAGCCGACGTGCTGCAACTCGCCGACGTGCCCGCCCCCGAGGTGCGCCCCCACGATCTGCTGGTGCGCGTGCACGCGGCCGGCGTGAACCGCGCCGATCTCACGCACCGCCGCGGCGGCTACGGCCATCCCAACTTCGGCGACTCCACGATCATGGGCCTCGAAATCGCCGGCGAGGTGATCGAGGTGGGCAGCGCGGTGCAGGGCTACGCGATCGGCGACCGCGTGATGGGCGTGGTGGGCGGCGGCGCCTATGCGGAAATCGCGCGGATCGACTGGCGCATGGCGATGCCGATCCCGGCCACGCTCGACTACGTGCACGCCGCGGCGATCCCCGAGGTGTTCGTCACGGCGCACGAGGCGCTGCTGCACCTGGGCCGTCTGCAACGCGGCGATTCGGTGCTGATTCACGCGGCGGCGGGCGGCGTGGGCTCGGCGGCGGTGCAGCTGGCCCATGCGAGCGGCGCGACCGTGTTCGCCACTGCCGAGGCATCGAAGCTCGAACGCGTCGTGCAGCTCGGCGCGGATCACGCGATCGACCACCGCACGCGGGATTTCGCCGAAGTGATTGCGGGCGCAACCAGTGGGCGCGGCGTGGACGTGGTGGTGGATTTCGTCGGCGCGCCGTACTTCGCGCGCAACGTCGCCTCGCTGGCCAACGGCGGGCGGCTCGTGCAGGTGGGCATGCTCGGGGGCGGGGGCGAGGTGAGCGTGTCGCTCGATCAGATCCTGTATCGACATCTGAAGATCATCGGCACCGTGATGAAGTCGCGCGAGCAGGGCGAGAAGCACGCAATGGTGCGGCGCTTCCGCGAGCACTGGCTCGAACGCTTCGCCGGCAGCGCGAGCCTCGAACCGGTGGTGGACAGCACCTTCGCGCTCGCGCAGGCGGCCGACGCGCACCGGCGCATGGAATCGGCCGCGAACGTCGGGAAGATCATCCTGACGATGTAGCCGAATGCTCGTGCTGATTTTTCTCGCTCAAGTGCCGTATGAATGACACTCGAACAGGCGACGCCAGGCGTCGTTTTGGGGGCGATACAGCAGCGCCGGAACGATACCGGAATGCGTTCGCGAAAATCGTGCCGTCGCAGCATCGGGATTTTCCCGAGGCAATCCGTTTCAATATATGAGACATCACCCGATAATCGAATTCCCGATATTCGGAACATATCTTTTATTCGTGAAACGATTCGATTCATTGAATTGGATTTGCCTCGCGAATCAATGAATCGACGATCGATTTCTTCCGTATCGAAAAGAGCGCGTGCTATCCTCGCCTCGCCGTGCCGCCTGCCAGAAAGCCTGGCGCCCGGCGTCATCGCGCACCAGCAGGGAAAATCCGATAAACGGATTTCATCGCCACGATTCACGCATCGAGATTCAGGCGCCAATAAAAGAAGGAGACCTCCGGCGGAATAACCGCGTTTCGAGACACGGAGGCATACTCATGCTGATTCGCTGCACCCCCCGCACCCGCTTTACCCTGGCCGCCGCGGCGGCCACCACCCTGGCACTCGCGCTCGGCGCCTGCGGCGACGATTCCGGCGGCACGCCGGGCGCGTCCGCGCTGAGGCAGACCTCGGCCGCGCGTACCGCGGCCAGCACGCTCGCCACCTCGAACACGCCCGATTTCGGGCCGAACGTGGTGGTGTTCGATCCGAGCATGTCGAGCGCCTCGATCCAGTCCCAGCTCGACAGCGCGTTCAACTCCGAGCTGCTGAGCCCCACTGCGCAATTCGGCTCGCAACGCTTCGCATTCCTGTTCAAGCCCGGCAGCTACAGCGGCATCAACGCGAATGTGGGCTTCTATACCTCGATCGCGGGCCTCGGCCAGAACCCCGACGACGTCAGCATCGCCGGCAGCGTGAACGTGGACAGCGGCTGGAACGAGGGCGACCAGTCGAACGCCACGCAGAACTTCTGGCGCTCGGTGGAGAACCTCGCGATCGCGCCGAACGGCGGCACCGATCGCTGGGCCGTCTCGCAGGCCGCGCCGATGCGGCGCGTGCACATCCAGGGCAATCTCACGCTCGGCCCCTCGAATCAGGGCGACGGGCAGGGCTACGCGAGCGGCGGCTATCTGGCCGACAGCAAGGTCGACGGCACGGTGTCGTCGGGCTCGCAGCAGCAGTGGTACACGCGCGACAGCACGATCGGCGGCTGGAGCGACGGCGTCTGGAACATGGTGTTCTCGGGCGTGAACGGCGCGCCCGCGCAGTCGTTCCCGGCCACCTGGAACGCGGCGCCCCCGTACACCACGCTGGCCACCACGCCGGTGTCGCGCGAGAAGCCCTATCTGAGCATCGACGGTTCGGGCAACTACAGCGTGTTCGTGCCCGCGCTGCGCACCAATGCGAGCGGCGCGTCGTGGGCCTCGGGTGCCACCCCCGGCAGCGCGATCCCGATGAGCCAGTTCTACGTGGCGCATCCGTCCGACACGGCCGAGACGCTGAACGCGGCGCTCCAGCAGGGCCTGAACCTGTTCTTCACGCCCGGCACCTATCATCTCGACCAGCCGATCGCGATCACGCGCGCCGACACGGTGGTGACCGGCATCGGCTTCCCGACGCTGACGCCCGACAACGGCACCGGCGCGATGACGGTGGCCGACGTGGACGGCGTGAAGATCTCCGGGCTGCTGTTCGACGCCGGCACCGTGAACAGCGACGCGCTGCTGACGGTGGGCACCGCGGGCGCGTCGGCGAGCCATGCGAGCGATCCCACCAGCGTGCAGGACGTGTTCTTCCGTATCGGCGGCGCGCAGGCCGGCAAGGCCACCAACAGCCTGGTGGTGAACGCCAACGACACGCTGATCGACGACATCTGGGCGTGGCGCGCCGATCACGGCTCGGCACCGACCGGCTGGACCGTCAACACGGCCAGCACCGGCCTGATCGTGAACGGCGCGAACGTGCTCGCCACGGGCCTGTTCGTCGAGCACTACCAGCAGTACAACGTGCTGTGGAACGGCGAGAACGGCAAGACGATCTTCTTCCAGAACGAGCTGCCGTACGACGTGCCCGACCAGGCGTCGTGGATGAGCCCGGCCGGCAACGGCTACGCGGCCTACAAGGTGGCCGACAACGTCACGACGCATCAGACCTGGGGGATGGGCAGCTACTGCTTCTTCAACGTCAATCCGTCGGTGAACGCGCTGCACGGCTTCGAGGTGCCACGGACGGCCGGCGTGGTGCTGCACGACACGCTCACGGTGTCGCTGGGCGGGGTGGGCACCATCACGCACATCGTCAACGATGCGGGCGCGCAGGCGGCCGGCACCTCGACGATCCCCGTGAACCTCGTGAGCTATCCGTAAGCTCGGCGCGGGTCGGGCCGGCGTGCAGGCCGATACCGCATCGAGCGGCCCCGCCCCGGGGCGCGCCACCTGCACGCGGTTGCGCCCCGCGTGCCTGGCGGCATAGAGCGCGGACTCGGCCGCGCCTATCGGCGCCTCGGGCGTGGCCTGCCAGTAGCGGGCTTCGAGCGCGGGCGGACATGCCGGGCGAGGTTCCCGTTCCTCGCGTTTCGCACGCGTGTGCTTCATTGCGTTCACCATCCGATGCGCTGCCCGCCGGAATACACCAGCCGAATGTCGGGAAAGCCGGCCGTTGCGCGTGGCGGACAACGTTTGCCGCCGTGCCTTTCGCGCGGCGTGAAAGCGCTGGACGATCGGGCGTGGAGAGGGTTTTGCCCTGGACGGGGGCGGCGGATGCGCATCGTGGAGCGCATCGAGCCCCATTGCTATACGATGCTGGCGGCAACCCGCCTCGACCCGAATTCAACCCCTCCACGGAGAGCATGACCGTGACCGCTTCAGGCACCACCGGCTTCATCGTTTCGAGCTTCGTCATCGGCTGCGGCGCGACCGCGATCTTCGACCTCTGGGGCGTGCTGCTCTCGACGGTGGCCGGCGTGCCGCGCGCGAACTGGGGGCTCGGCGGCCGATGGTTCGGATACCTGGCGCGCCTGAAGTTCCACCATCGCGACATCACCGCCACGCCGCCGTTTCCGGCCGAGCGCGTGGTCGGCTGGACCGGGCACTACGTGGTGGGCATCGTGTATGCGGCCGCCCTGCTCGTGATCCGAGGCCCCGCCTGGGCGAGCGCACCCACGCTGCTGCCCGCGCTGATCGTCGGCGTGGTCACCGTGCTGGCCGGCTGGTTCGTGATGGCGCCGGGCATGGGTGCCGGCATCGCGAACGTGAACACCCCGGCGCCCGCGAAGGTCTGCGCGCGGCAGGTGATGAATCACGTGGTGTTCGGGCTCGGGCTCTACGTCACGGCGGTGGTGTGGGCGGCGCTGTGAGCGCCGCGCGCCGTCAAACGAACACCATCTCCCCCGACTCTCCCATCAACAACGCGCGGTTCGCCTCCGCGGCCGCGCGCAGGTAATCCCACAGCGTCGTGATCCGGCGCAGCTTGCGCAGGTCCTCCCGGCAACTGATCCAGAAGTGCCGCGTGACCACCACCTCGTCGGGCAGGATCGGCACCAGCGCCGGATTCGAGGCCGCCATGAAGCACGGCAGGATCGCGAGCGCATGCCCCTGCAGCGCGGCGTGATACTGCGCGATCACGCTGGTGCTGCACAGCCGCGACTGCACGTTCGGCAGCGTGCGATTCAGATACAGCAGCTCGTGACTGAACGCGAGATCGGCCACGTAATCGATGAACGGATGCGATCGCAGGTCGCTCACGCCGCGCACCGGCTCGTGCCGGGCCAGGTATTCGCGCGTGCCGTACAGGCGCAACTGGTAATCGCATAAACGCGTAAACACGTAGCGCCCGCGCTCGGGTCGCTCCAGCGTGATCGCCATGTCGGCCTCGCGCTTGGACAGGCTCACGAAGTGCGGCACCGGCAGGATATCGATCGACATCTCGCGGTGCAGCCCCGAAAAGCGCGCCAGTTGCGGTGACAGGAAAAAACAGCCGAAGCCCTCGGTCGATCCCACCCGCACGTGGCCCGACAGCGCCTGCGAGGCGCCGTCGAATTGTTCGCAAGCCGAATGAACGGCCGTCTCCACCGCGTCGGCATGCGCCAGGAGGCGCTGGCCGTCGGCGGTCAGCGTAAACCCGTCCGCGCGCGACTTGTCGAACAGCACGGTGCCGAGCGCGGTCTCGAGCTCGCGCACGCGCCGCGCCACGGTGGTGTGATCGACGTTGAGCTTGCGGGCAGCTGCACTGGCACGTTGCGTTCTCGCGACTTCGAGGAAGTAGCGCAGGTCGTCCCAGTTCAGTGTCTCCATCCGTTGTCTTGTGTTTTTTTGCATATCCGATGAGCCTTTTCGTGCCTATGCCGCGGAAATTCAAATAAATATACTCGTTGCCACGCGGCCCAGGCTAGGCGCGCAACCCGCTCTTCCGCAAGAACGACGGGCGGCACCCAAATAAAGAAAGACTGGCAGGAGACATTCATGGACTTGCATTCCACGGCAGGCGTGTCGAACACGCCCGCCAGAAGCATGCGCACGCGTGATTACGTGCTGGCCGGCTGGGCCAGCATGGCGGGCACCACGATCGAGTGGTACGACTTCTTCCTCTACGGCACCGCCGCCGCGCTCGTCTTCAACAAGGTGTTCTTCCCCACCCTCGACCCGATCCTCGGCACGCTCGCGGCCTTCGCCACCTATGGCGTGGGCTTCGTGGGCCGGCCGATGGGCGGCATCGTGTTCGGCCACTTCGGCGACAAGCTCGGGCGCAAGTCGATGCTGCTCGCCACGCTGCTGCTGATGGGCGTGCCGAGCGTGATCATCGGCCTGATCCCGTCGTTCCAGAGCATCGGCTACTGGGCCGCGGCGATGCTGGTGGCGATGCGCTTCCTGCAGGGCATGGCGGTGGGCGGCGAATGGGGCGGCGCGGTGCTGATGGCCGTCGAACACGCGCCGCCGGGCAGCAAGGGCTTCTTCGGCAGCCTGCCGCAAACCGGGGTGGGCTTCGGGCTGATCCTGTCGTCGATCGCGATGGCCGCGGTCACGGCGCTGCCGGAGGCGGACCTGCTGTCCTGGGGCTGGCGCGTGCCCTTCCTCGCCAGCATCGTGCTGGTGCTGATCGGCTGGGTGATCCGCGCGCGCGTGCCGGAATCGCCCGACTTCGAGCGCGTGAAGGATCGCGGCGCGCCCGTGAAGGCGCCGGTGCTCGAGGTGCTGCGCCGCCAGCCGCGCGAGCTGCTGCTCATCATCGGCGCGCGCACGGCCGAGAACACCTGGTTCTATCTGGTGGTGGCCTTCGCGCTGTCGTATGCGGCCAATCAACTCAAGATTCCGAAGGCCGAGATCCTGCATGCGATCACGGCCGGCGCGGTGCTCTCGCTCGCCACCATGCCGTTCTGCGGCTGGCTCAGCGACCGCATCGGCCAGCGCCCGCTGTTCCTGCTCGGCCTGGTGGTGATGGGCGCGTTCGCCGCGCCGTTCTTCTCGATGCTCGAGACGCTGAACCCGGTCACCGTGTGGTGGGCGATGGTGCTCGGCGTGGGCGTGGTGTTCCCGATCCTCTACGCGCCGGAATCGCAGCTGTTCGCGGCGCAGTTCCCGGCCGAGATCCGCTACAGCGGCATCTCCGTGTCGGTGCAGATCGCCGGCGTGATCGGTGGCGGCATCGCACCGATGATCGCCACGGCGCTGCTGGCGAGCGGCGGCGGCAAGCCGCATTACGTGGTGGCCTACATGGTGGCGCTGGCCGCGATCGGCTTCGTGTGCACGCTGCTGATGCGCAGGCACGAGCGTTGAGCCGCGTCCCCTTTCAATCCGATCATCGAACGGGATGATTCGTCATCCCGACAAACCGCAGGAGAATACGCATGAACGCAGTCACGAAGGAATCGAACGCCCGGGTGCCCACCGTCAAGCTGCTGATCGACGGCGAGTTCGTGGAATCGCGCAGCAGCGAATGGCGCGACGTGGTGAACCCCGCCACCCAGGAAGTGCTCGCGCGCGTGCCGTTCGCCACCGCCGCCGAAGTGGACGCCGCCGCGCAGAGCGCGCAGCGCGCCTTCGCCACCTGGAAGCACACGCCGATCGGCGCGCGCCTGCGCATCATGCTGAAGTTCCAGGCGCTGATTCGCGAGAACATGTCGCGCATCGCGAAGACGCTGACGGCCGAGCAGGGCAAGACGCTGCCCGACGCCGAGGGCGACATCTTCCGCGGCCTGGAGGTGGTGGAGCATGCCTGCTCGATCGGCACGCTGCAGCAGGGCGGTTTCGCCGAGAACGTGGCCGGCGGCGTGGACACCTACACGCTGCAGCAGCCGCTCGGCGTGTGCGCCGGCATCACGCCGTTCAACTTCCCGGCCATGATCCCGCTGTGGATGTTCCCGATGGCGATCGTGTGCGGCAACACCTTCGTGCTGAAGCCGTCCGAGCAGGATCCGCTCTCCACCATGCAGCTGGTGGAGCTCGCGATCGAGGCCGGCGTGCCGAAGGGCGTGCTGAACGTCGTGCACGGCGGCAAGGAAGCGGTGGACGCGATCTGCACGCATCCGCTGATCAAGGCCGTGTCCTTCGTGGGTTCCACCCACGTGGGCACCCACGTGTACCGGCTCGCGAGCGAGCACGGCAAGCGCGTGCAGTCGATGATGGGCGCCAAGAACCACGCCGTGGTGCTGCCCGACGCGAACCGCGAGCAGGCCATCAACGCGCTGGTGGGCGCCGGCTTCGGCGCGGCCGGCCAGCGCTGCATGGCCACCTCGGTGGTGGTGCTGGTGGGCGCGTCGCAGCAATGGCTGCCCGAGCTGGTGGAGAAGGCGCGCGCGCTGAAGGTCAACGCCGGGCACGAAGCCGGCACCGACATCGGGCCGGTGATCTCGAAGGCCGCGAAGTCACGCATCCTGAGCCTGGTCGAATCGGGCGTGAAGCAGGGCGCCACGCTCACGCTCGACGGCCGCGAGGTGGCCGTGAAGGGCTACGAGGCCGGCAACTTCGTGGGCCCGACGATCTTCACCGACGTGACGACCGAAATGGACATCTACACCCAGGAGATCTTCGGTCCGGTGCTGCTGGTGCTGACGGCGGCCACGCTCGACGAGGCGATCGCGCTCGTCAACGCGAATCCGTTCGGCAACGGCGTGGGCCTGTTCACGCAGAGCGGCGCGGCCGCGCGCAAGTTCCAGAGCGAGATCGACATCGGCCAGGTGGGCATCAACATCCCGATCCCGGTGCCGGTGCCGTACTTCAGCTTCACCGGCTCGCGCGGCTCGAAGCTCGGCGATCTGGGCCCGTACGGCAAGCAGGTGGTGCAGTTCTACACGCAGACCAAGACCGTGACGGCCCGCTGGTTCGACGACGCCGCCGTGAGCGACGGCGTGAACACCACGATCAGCCTGCGCTGAGCATGCGCGCCCGCACCGGGCAGACAACGACGATCAAGGAGACAAGGCCATGAAAATCGGATTCATCGGGCTCGGCAACATGGGCATGCCGATGGCGCTGAACCTGCTGAAGGCGGGCCACGCGCTGAAGGTGTTCGACCTGAGCGGGCCGGCCGTGCAGACGCTGGTGGATGCCGGCGCGCAGGCGGCCGCCTCGCCGAAGGCGGCGGCCAGCGACGCGGAGTGCGTGGTGACCATGCTGCCGGCCGCCGCGCACGTGCGCAGCGTGCTGACGGCCGAGGACGGCGTGTTCGCGGGCCTCGCGCCGGGCGTGACGATCATCGATTCGAGCACCATCGACCCGGCCAGCGTGAAGGCCTTCGCGGCGCTGGCCGCCGAGCGCGGCAACGGCTTCGTGGACGCGCCCGTGTCGGGCGGCACCGGCGGCGCGGCCGCGGGCACGCTGACCTTCATGGTGGGCGCGAGCGCCGCGCAGTTCGAGGCCGTCAAGCCGGTGCTGACGGGCATGGGCAGGAACATCGTGCATTGCGGCGAGGTCAGCACCGGGCAGGTGGCGAAGATCTGCAACAACCTCGTGCTCGGCGTGACGATGGCCGGCGTGGCCGAGGCGATGGCGCTGGGCGAGGCGCTCGGCATCGACCCGAAGGTGCTCGGCGGCATCATGAACACCTCGACGGGCCGCTCGTGGAGCTCGGACACGTACAACCCGTTCCCCGGCGTGATCGAGACCGCGCCGGCCTCGCGCGGCTACACGGGCGGCTTCGGCACCGACCTGATGCTGAAGGATCTGGGCCTCGCCAACGATGCCGCGCGCAGCGTCCATCAACCGGCCTTCATGGGCGCGCTCGCGCAGCAGCTGTACCAGGCGATGAGCGCGCGCGGCGACGGCAAGCTCGATTTCTCGGCCGTGCTGAAGCTCTATCGCAAGCCGCAGTGAGCACGCGGGCGCGTGCATGTGCTCGCGCGCGCCTACTTCTCCCCCTGCGCGGCGAATGTGCGCCGCGCCTCCATCACCGCCGCGCGATGCTCGGCCGCCCAGCCGAGGATCGCGCGCAAGTGCGGCTCCAGCGATCGCCCGAGCGGCGAGATCTCGTAGGACACGGCCACCGGCGCGGTGCTGACCACCGTGCGCGTGATGAAGCCGTTCGCCTCGAGCCGGCGCAGGCACTGGGTCAGCGCCTTCTGCGTGACGCCCTCGTTGGCGCGCCGCAGCGCGTTGAAGCGCATCGGGCCGGCGCACAGGCAGCCGAGCACGAGCAGCGTCCATTTGCTCGTGATCTCCTCGAGCACGAGGCGGTTCAGTTCGAGTTCTTCCGGTGTCGAATCGGACATGGGTCGGGATCCTCCAGGCTACCTGGTAGCTTCCAGGTGCGTAATTGCATACAGGTATCAAATGTATACCATTAACGACCTCTATCTCCAGGAGGACGAACATGGCAAACGAACGCGGTATCCACGACGCAGGCGGTGCAGCGCCCGGCAACGATCAGGCGGTGCTGGTATTCGGCGCGACCGGGCAGCAGGGCGGCGCCGTGGCGCGCGCGCTGCGCGAGAACGGCCGGGCCGTGCGCGCGCTGGTGCGCGACACCGGCAGCGTGAAGGCGCGCGAGCTGGCCGCGCTGGGCGTGACGCTGTTCGCCGGCGACTTCGACGATGCGGATTCGATGCGCCGCGCGATGCAGGGCGCGCACGGCGTGTTCAGCGTGCAGCCGAGTTCGGGGCAGGGCCCCGCCTACGGCGTGTCGGATGCCGACGAAATCCGCCACGGCAAGGCCGTGGCCGACCTCGCCGTGGCGGCGGGCGTGGCGCACCTGGTCTACACCTCGGTCAACGCGGCCGGCCCCGAGCCGACCGGCATGGGCCACTTCGACAGCAAGTCCGAGATCGAGGCGCACATCCGCGGCCTCGCGATCGACAGCACGATCGTGCGGCCGGCCGGCTTCATGGAGCTGCTGATGCTGCCGGGCATGGGCCTCGACCAGGGCGCCTTCACCTTCTTCCTCGGCGAGGGCCAGCGCGGCCAGACGATCGCGGTGCGCGACATCGGCCGCATCGTGGCGGCGATCTTCGCGGCGCCGGCGCGCTACGCCGGGCGCACCTTCGAGATCGCCGGCGACGAACTGAGCGCCGAGCGCCTGCGCGACAGCCTGAGCCGTGCGGCCGGCCGCGAGATCGCCTACGCGCGCTTCCCCGACGCGCTGCTCGAGCAGAACGCCTTCCTCGGCCGCCTGGCAGAATTGTTCGACGACGGCCGGCTGGCCGGCCACGCCGACATCGAGGCGCTGAACCGCGAATTCGGCCCGCTGCTGAGCTTCGACGACTGGCTGGCCGGGCCGGGCAAGCCGCTGCTCGAGGCCGCCCTGAATGCCGGCGCGGCGGCGATCGCGCTGCGCTGAGCGGGATCCGGCCGCACGGGGCCAGCGGCTATAATCGGCGTTCGCGATTGCTGCCCCGTATCGGGTGGCGTCGATGCCCGCGCTTCGGGCGTGCCAGCCCGGCACGCCGAAGTGTCGAACACGGGCATCTTGAGGCCAGCCGATGAACCCCGCGCACCACCCCGTCGCACCGTCCCCGGCCGCCGCCGCATCGATATCCCTTGCCTCGCCCGACTCGCCGGATGCCCTCGCGCGCGACGTCGCCGCCGTGTCGCGCATCAGCGCGGTGCCCTCGATGCTGCAGATGGTGTGCGACGAGACGGGCATGGGCTTCGCGGCCGTGGCGCGCGTGACCGACGCCACCTGGACCGCCTGCGCGGTGCAGGACCGGGTGGGCTTCGGGCTCCAGCCGGGCGGCCAGCTCGAGCTGCGCACCACGCTCTGCTTCGAGTCGCGCGCGTCGCGCACGCCGGTGATCATCGATAACGTGAGCGAGGACGCTGCGTACTGCGGCCATCACACGCCGGCGATGTACGGCCTGCAGAGCTACATCTCGGTGCCGATCGTGCTGCCGAACGGCGACTACTTCGGCAACCTCTGCGCGATCGACGCGAAGCCGGCCAAGGTGTCAGAGCCGCGCGTGGTGCGCATGTTCGAGGTGTTCGCGGACCTGATCGCGATGCAGGTGGACAACGAGCTGCGCCAGTGGTCCACCGAGGCGCAGCTCACGCGCGAACGGGAAACGGCGGCGCTGCGCGAGCAGTTCATCGCCGTGCTCGGCCACGACCTGCGCAACCCGCTGTCGGCGATCAACGCCACGGCCGACTTGCTGATGTTCCGCAAGTCCGATCCGTTCCTGGTGTCGTCGGGCGAGCGGCTGCGGCGCGCCGTGCATCGCATGAAGGGGCTGATCGACGACGTGATGGATTTCGCGCGCGGGCGGCTCGGCGGCGGCATCGCGCTGTCGCTCGCGCCGATCGACACGCTCGGCGCGCACCTGCACGCGGTGGTGGACGAGCTGAAGGTGGCGAACCCCGCGCGCGTGATCGCCTGCGAGATCGCCGTGGCCGGCCCGGTGTACGCCGATCGCGCGCGCCTCGAGCAACTGCTGTCGAACCTGCTCGCCAACGCGCTGGTGCACGGCGCGCAGGATCTGCCGGTGACGGTGGTCGCGCGCCTCGACGGCGAGTACGTGACGATCGCCGTGACGAACGGCGGCAAGCCGATTCCCGAGCACCTGCTGCCGAACCTGTTCGAGCCTTACTGGCGGCCGGCATCGAGCGAGCCGGGCGGCGGTCTCGGCCTCGGTCTCTACATCTGCAGCCAGATCGTGCAGGCGCACCGCGGCACGCTCGAGGTGCGCTCGTGCCACGGGCACGGCACCACCTTCACGGCGCGCATTCCGTCGTGCGCGGCGGTGGCGGATGCGATCGCAAGCTGAGTCGATTCGATTCAATCCGATTATGTTGATTCGCGATCCGTATTAATCGCGCTCGCATAGTGAGCGCCTCGGGAAAACGTTTGACATGCAATATGTCGACGTGATTTTATCCACTCGAGCCGTTAATCCCGATATCGATTCTCGAAGCCTGTCGTTTCGATCCGGTCATCAATCGCTCGCAGCATGACGCGCCAGCGGCCAACGCAGCCGGGCGCGCGCCGTTTTCAACGGCATTTCATACCGATTTTTCCATATTGACCACGGGTAACGTTGCCGCCGCATTGCCGGCGAACAGCGCGTGCACGCTCGCGCGATTAACCGATCGATTTCGATCGAGATTCGATAAATAAGGAGAAACACCATGAGACAGGGCAACCCACAGGTATTCAATCCGCTTCCGTACCGATTGCTGTTTGCCGCCATGCTGGCCGGCGCGAGTGCGATGGGCACGGCGCATGCGGCCGGCAATGCTGCGGCGGCACCGGCGGCCGCGTTTCCGGCCTCGGGCACCACCATCAATCTGGTGAACGGCACCAACGGCACCTACCCCGATGCTCAGGTGTACTGGACGCTGGTGGGCCAGGACCCGGCCAACAACAACGCCTACGTGCACGTGAGCTGCAGCGGCGCGCTGGTGCCGATGAGCGCCGCCGACGATTCGCAGCAGACCAAGAACGGCATCGGCTACGCGAACTATTCGAACCCGCTGTCGCAGTGCAAGTCCATCACGATCCCGCAGATCACCTCGGCGCGGCTCTACCTCAGCGTGGGCAGCCCGATGTTCCTGCAGGCGGTGGGCACGCCGGCCACCGGCTACACCGGGCCGAACATCGAGAACCCCACCGACCCGAACATCGACGTGACCTTCGACTTCGTGGAGTTCGACACCAACGCCACCAACTTCTTCGGCAACACCACGCGCGTGGATCAGTTCGGCTTCCCGGTGCAGTTGCGCCTGCAGGGGCAGAACGGCTTCGATCAGACGGTGGGCGAGACCGAGACGCGCGCGGCGCTGTTCCAGGAGTATCAGCAGCAGGTGCCGACCCAGTTCCAGAACCTCGTGCAGTCGCCGTACCGGATCGTGGCGCCGGCGCACGGCAGCTTCGGCGCGAGCGGCGCGAACGCGCACTACCTCGACAGCTACATCCAGCAGATCTGGAACCTGTACAGCTCGCAGACGCTGACCTTCACCGACGCGCAGGGCACCTTCACGGGCCACGTCGTGAACGGCCAGTTCCAGTTCACCGACGGCCAGGGCACGTACTACATCAACCGCATGCCGACCACCCAGGAAGTGCTGCTCGGCAACGGCGTGCTCAACGACGCGTCGAATGCCGCGCCGGGCGTGGCCACCGCCAAGCAGCTGCAGATCCAGGCGCAGCTGTGCGCGGCGCTGAACCGCCACGTGGCCGAGAACCCGGCGCTGTGGAGCAGCTCCGGCTCGTTCTACGCGTCGCAGCCCACCAACTCGTACTCGCAGTTCTGGCACGCGCACGCGATCGGCAACCTCAGCTACGGCTTCCCCTACGACGACGTGAGCGGCTTCAGCTCGTCGCTGGTGGGCACCAATCCCACCATCGCGACGATCACGGTGGGCTGGTGAGCCGCTAGCGCGCGTCAGCCGTCGGTCGACACCGTGACGGCTTCCCACGCGGCAAGCTCGTCACCCATCGCGGCGAGCTTGCCGCGCACCAGGCCCAGCGCATCGCTGCCGAGCAGCAGGTGCGCGGGCGGCTTCTCCGCCCCGATCGCGGCGAGCATCGCGCGCGCGGCCTTCTTCGGGTCGCCGAGCTGCTTGCCGCTCTTTTCCTCACGCGCCTGGCGGATCGGATCGAAGATCGCGTCGTAGTCGGCGATCGAGCGCGGCGTGCGCTGCATCGAGCGGCCGGCCCAGTCGGTGCGGAACGAGCCCGGTGCCACCGCCGTCACGGCGATGCCGAGCGCGGCCACTTCCTTGCCGAGCGCTTCCGAGATGCCCTCGAGCGCGAACTTGCTGCCGCAGTAGTAGGTGATGCCGGCCATCGTGATGTAGCCGCCCATCGAGGTGATGTTGACGATGTGGCCGCGGCGACGCGCGCGCATGAACGGCAGCACCGCCTTCATCATCGCCACCGCGCCGAACACGTTCACGTCGAACTGGCGGCGCAGCTCCGACAGCGGCGATTCCTCCATCACGCCCTCGTGACCGTAGCCGGCGTTGTTCACGAGCACGTCGATCGGGCCGACGTGCTCCTCGATCCCGGCCACCGCCGCGTCGATCGCGTCGAAGTGCGTGACGTCGAGCACGCGTGCGTGCGCGTTCGGCGACAGCGCCGCGAATTCGTGCTGCGCCGCCTCGTTGCGCACCGTGCCGACCACCGTGTGGCCGTCGGCCAGCGCCTGTTCGGCCAGCGCGCGGCCGAAGCCGCTGCTGACGCCGGTAATCAGCAGGATCTTGTTCGTTGCCATCGATGCCTCTCCCAGATGTCGATTGGAAAGTGCATACTAGTGCGTTCGTTGGTATCGAAAAAGCCGAATTCCGCTGATTTTCTTGCACAAAACTATGAGCACGAAGCCTCCCCGCCTGATCGAGCTGCTGCAGGCGCTGGCGCCGGACGAGGGCTACAACCTCACCGCGCTGCCCAGCGTGCGGATCCTGCGCTCGGACCGCGCGCTCGCGCGCACGCCGGTGCTGTACGACCCCGGCATCGTGATCGTGTGCCAGGGGCGCAAGCGCGGCTATTTCGGCGAGCAGCTGTACGTGTACGACGCCGACCAGTATCTGGCCGTGTCGGTGCCGGTGCCGTTCAGCATGGAGACCGATGCCACGCCGCAGCGCCCGCTGCTCGCGCTGTACCTGCACCTCGATTTCGCGATGGCGGCGGAGCTCGTGGCGCGCATCGATCGCGAGGGCGGGGCCGAACCGGTGCAGGCGCCGCGCAGCATGATGTCCACGCCGATGGACGACACCATGCGCGGTTCGGTGCTGCGTTTCCTGGAGGCGCTGAGCCGGCCGCTCGAGGCGGCCGTGCTCGGGCCGGGGCTGCTGCGCGAGCTGTATTTCCGGGTGCTGACGGGCGAGCAGGGCGGCTCGCTGCGCGAGGCGCTGGCGATGCGCGGGCAGTTCGGCCGGATCGGCCGCTCGCTGCGCATGATCCACGCCGGCTACGCGCAGCCGCTCGACGTGGCGCAACTGGCCGGCGAGGCCGGCATGAGCGTGCCGAGCTTCCACAGCCACTTCAAGGCGGTCACCCAGGTGTCGCCGATGCAGTACGTGAAATCCACGCGCCTGCATCAGGCGCGCCTGCTGATGGTGCGCCAGGATCTGAGCGCCGAGGCGGCGAGCCTGGCGGTGGGCTATACCAGCCCGTCGCAGTTCAGCCGCGAGTTCAAGCGCCTGTTCGGCGCCACGCCGGCCGCGGAGACGAAGCGCATGCGCGAGAGCTTTGCGATTCCGGCGGCGTTCGCCGGCGCGGTGTACGTGTCGTCACACTGAACGGGGGCGATCAGGCGTCCTCGTCCTTCTGGATCTCGGCTTGCCAGCCGCCGTATTCGAGGTCGAACAGCGTGCACAGGCAGGTGATGAAGCCCGACACGCACAGGATGTTGTGCTGCTCGATCGGCATGTGGATCACCACTTCCACGCTGTGCTGGCCGTCCTTCTCGAGGGCGGTGGCCTCGCCGTAGTGATGCTCGTTCATGAAGTTGGCGACCAGCCCGGCCTGCTTGGCCGACGGCGCGCGCATCAGGAACGTGACGTCGCGCGGCACGTCGAAGGTGTCGCCCCGTTCGTCGAGCGTGTGCAGCGTGCCCACATCGGCGACGGCGATTTCCATCAGCTTGTTGACTACGGACATGGGCGTTTCTCCTGGAAGGCGGTGACGAGGCCGGTATTCTCGCGCATTGCCGCATACTGTGCGGCAATTCTGGCCACCGGAGCGCCGCCGCCATGCCCCTCGACTATCTTCGCGGTCTGACGCGGCCCGAGCGCGACGACGTCACGAACCGCCGGCTCGGCCGTGCGCTCGCCTTCGTGGCCGGCGCCGCGAACGCCGGCGGCTTTCTCGCGGTGGGCCAGTACACCTCGCACATGTCGGGCATCGTGTCCTCGCTGGCCGACGACGTCGCGATCGGTCGCGCCGACCTGCTCGCGGCCGGCCTCGGCTCGCTGCTGTCGTTCCTGGCCGGCGCGGCCACCTCGGCCATCCTGATCAACTGGGGGCGGCGGCGCCGCCTGCACAGCCGCTACGCGATTCCGCTGCTGGTGGAGGCCGTGCTGCTGCTCGCCTTCGGCCTGCTCGGCGCGAACCTGGAGCCGCACCGCCTGCTGTTCGTGCCCCTGACGGTGTGCCTGCTCTGCTACGTGATGGGGCTGCAGAACGCCATGATCACCAAGATCTCGAAGGCCGAGATCCGCACCACGCACGTCACGGGGCTGGTGACCGACATCGGCATCGAGCTCGGCAAGCTGCTCTACTGGAACGCCGGCGCGCCCGACGAGGGCAAGGTGCGCGGCGACCGCCGCCGCATCGCGTTGCTCGGCACGCTGCTGCTGGCGTTTCTCGGCGGCGGCGTGGCTGGCGCGCTCGGCTTCGGCGCGCTGGGCTTTTCCGCCACCGTGCCGCTCGCGGCCATCGTGTTCGCGCTGGCGCTGGTGCCGGTGTTCGACGACGTGTTCGTGCACCGCGCCTGAGCGGCGGCGCGCTGGTCCAGGGGGGTCGTCATTCGGCTTCTGCCGGCACCGCGCCGCGCCAGCGAGGCCTGCCGCGCGCCGGCGCGGGCGTCGTGATCGGGCGCGCGGCAGGGTCTGCTCGGGGATCTTGCCGCCGAGCTTGTCGCGGCGCAGCTCGGCCTCGGCGCGCAGGCCGGCGGCGTGATGCTCGATCAGGATGCCGAGGAAACGCTCGAGCGAGCCGAACCGCGCGCGAGCGTGTCGTGCAGGCGGATCGGCAGGTTCATGCCGGCGCTCCGTGCGATGCCGACGCGGGCGCCGATGCCGACCACGCCACCGCGTCGTGCGGATGCAGGCTTTCCAGATGGCGCACCGCCACGCGCGCTTCGACGTGATCGTGCAGCGCGGCCTGGATGCGGCGCGCCGCGTCCTCCACGAACAGCAGGTTGGCGCCGTTCAGCGCGGCGAAGGCCTGCTCGTCGGCGCGCTTCACGGCGGTCTGCAGCGGCGTGGCCACGGCCGCCTCGATGCGCCCGATCAGCGCCAGCAGGCCGAAGCCGGGTGCATCGGCCGCCACGGCCACCGACACGCAGGCCTCGCTGCGCTGGCTGTGCGGCGTGGCGAGCGTCGCGTGATGGCGCAGCCACGCGGCCAGCTCGGCCGCATCCGGGTTCGACCGGCCCTCGAAGGCGCGCAGGAAGCCCTGCTCCACGAGCTGCCGCGACAGCGCGGCCGAGCACGGGCAGGTGGACGCATAGCCGATCGTGACCTCGGCGCGCAGCGCGAGCCGGCCGTCGGCCAGCGTCGCGTCGAGCCGCACCGGATACGATTTCCAGCCCGACAAGCCCCTCGGTGACGAGCGCCGGGCGCCGCACCAGCAGCGCGAAGGCCAGGCGCAGCCGCGCGCGGCGCGTTTCGCAGTCGTGATGGCTGTCGATCATCGCCTGCAGCAGCCGGCGCAGCCCCGGCGGCGCGATCGCGCCGTCCTCGCAATACGCGTCGAGCAGCCGGTACAGCCGCGACATGTGGATGCCCTTCACGTGTGGCGCGGGCAGGTCCACCTGCAGGTCGGCGCGCGCATGCAGCTCGCGGTGGTAGCCGGGCTCGTCGAGCAGGAGCGGCACGTCGATGCCGCGCATGCCCACCCATTCGAGCGCGCTCTGGCTCGGTGCGAGGTCGGTCAGCGATACGTCGGGAAGGGAGACAACGGCAATCATGCGTAGGGACCGGTGAAGGCGCGCCGGCCAGGCGCGCGGTGAATCGGAGGAAGCGGGCGCGGATCAGGGCCAGTCGGCGAACGGGCTCGGCCAGGCGGTCCACGCGTCGGGGCCCTGCGCCATTTCGGCGTCGCTCAGCAGGCAGGCGTCGAAGCGCGCGCGCAGCGCGGGCGCGTCCATCTCCACGCCGATCAGCACCAGCTCCTGGCGCGCGTCGCCCACGTGCTCGTCCCATTTGGCGCGGATCAGCGCCACGGATTCGGCGTCCTCGGGCCAGCGCTCGGGCGGCACCGCGGCCCACCAGTAGCCGGCCGGGCCGTGCCGCGCCACCGCGCCGGCCTGCGACCAGTTGCCGGCCAGGGTGGGGTGGCTCGCGAGCCAGAAGAAGCCCTTGGAGCGCACCACGCCGGCCCATTCGCTGTTCACCAGTTCGTGGAAGCGCTGCGGATGGAACGGGCGGCGCGCGCGATACACGAAGCTGCCGATGCCGTATTGGTCGGTTTCCGGCGTGTGCGTGCCGCGCATTTCCTGCAGCCAGCCCGGCGCCGTGGAGGCCGCCGTGAAATCGAACAGCCCGGTGCCGAGCACGCGCTCGAGCGCCACCTTGCCGAATTCGGCCACCTCGATGCGCGCACGCGGGTTCAGGCCGCGCAGGATCGCCATCAGCCGCTCGCGCTCGGCCGCGTCGATCAGGTCGATCTTGTTCAGCACGATCACGTCGCAGAACTCGATCTGCTCGATCAGCAGGTCCACCACCGTGCGGCGATCCTCCTCGCCCAGCGATTCGCCGCGCGCGCCGAGGCTGTCCTGCGAGCCGTAGTCGCGCAGGAAGTTGTAGCCGTCCACCACCGTCACCATCGTGTCGAGCTGCGCCACCTCGTTCAGGCAGCGGCCGTCTTCGCCCTCGAAGGTGAAGGTCTCGGCCACCGGCAGCGGCTCGGAGATGCCGGTCGACTCGATCACGATCTGGTCGAAGCGGCCCTCGTGCGCGAGCCGCTCCACTTCCACCAGCAGGTCCTCGCGCAGCGTGCAGCAGATGCAGCCGTTGCTCATCTCCACCAGCTTCTCGTCGGTGCGCGACAGGCCCGCGCCGCCGTCGCGCACCAGCGCGGCGTCGATGTTGACCTCCGACATGTCGTTGACGATCACGGCCACGCGCCGCCCCTCGCGGTTGTTGAGGATGTGGTTCAGCAGCGTGGTCTTGCCCGCGCCGAGGAAGCCGGACAGCACCGTGACGGGCAGCCGGGCGGGCGGGGTGGCGGGGAGGAAGTCTGGGCTCATGGTGGGGCTCTCGGGGTGCGTGGGGGCGTTCGTGGTTCGGTTCGGGGGGCGGGCGCGAGTTCGTGGGCGAGGACGCGTCGGCGCCTGACGATCGATCGCATGAAGCGTTCGACCGGGCCGGACGCGCAAAACGATACGTTATATCATTTCTGGCGAATCGGGGAATTTTGCGAGGGCGGGGAACAGAACTGCGCGCCCTGCGTGAGGCCGCCGTCCACCAGCAAGCTGGTGCCGGGCGTGAAGCTCGCGGCGCGGCTGGCGAGGAACACGGTGGAGGGCGACACAGTGTTGACGCGGCTGCGCGACGCGTTCGCGCCGGCGGTGCGCGTGCCTACCTGACGCTGGACGCGCTCACCACCTCAGCGGCGGGCAGGGTGTACCTGGCCGAGCATCCGGTGCTGGTGCGGCGGCTGCGGCGCGAGGGCCTGAACTGCTTCGCGGTGCCCTTGCGGCTGCGCGGGCGCACGGTGGCCGCGCTCGGCGCGAGCGGGCCGCCCGGGCGCCTCAACCCCGCGCCGATGCGGCGGCTGGCTGGGCGCACGATGCGCGAGCGGTTCGATCCGATCGAGTGTCGAGGCGGAGCGGGGTGGCGCCGGGCGAGGCCGGGCCGGATCGGGCCAACTCGCCTCAGGCGGCGCGCACGAGCCGGTTGCCGCCGAGCGATTTCGCCGAGTAGAGCGCCGCGTCGGCCGCGGCCAGCATCTCGGCGAGCGGCGGCACGGCCTTTTCGTAACGGGCGAGGCCGATGCTGACGGTGGCCTGGATGCCGGTGCCGTCGATGCGTGCCGCCACCGTTTCGGCGAAGCGCTGCGCCACGAATTCGCCGAGATCGTGCGCGCGCAGCGCGTCGTAGCCCGACAGCAGCACCGCGAATTCCTCGCCGCCGATGCGCGCGAGGATCGTCTCCGACCCCAGCACCGCCACCGCCACGTCGGCGAACGACTTCAGCACCTCGTCGCCGGTCTTGTGGCCGTAGCGATCGTTGATGCGCTTGAACTGGTCCAGATCGAGCGCGAGCACCGCGAACGGCAGCGTGCCGCCGGCCGCCTGGATCGCGCGCGCGCCTTCCTCGAAGAACCAGCGGCGATTGCCGAGGCGCGTCAGGTAATCGGTCTGCGCCTCGCGCATCAGCTTGCCGTGGGTTTCCTCGCGCACCAGGCGCAGCAGCGTCATCGGCAGCACCACCGAATAGAGCACGCCCTCGTACATCGTGATCTTGCTGGCCAGCACCACGCACGGCGTGCCGTAGCGCGTGGCGAGCAGCGGCAGCAGCGTGGCGCGCAAGGCGTAGAACACGGCGTGGACGACGGTGACGGCGATCGCGATGCGGCGCGACTGGTAGGCGGCGAGCGCGTGGGCGCGCCACAGCTCGCGCGCGGTCAGCGCGCTGGCCAGCGCGATCGGCACCGCGCACAGGTAGAACCACATGAAATCCTGCCAGCGCGTCCAGCAGATCGCCCAGCCCACGGCCTGCGCGATCAGCACGGCGGCGGCCACGCGCCCGACCCGCCGCCCGTTCAGGGCCGCGGTGCCGGCCAGCAGCAGCAGGTAGCCGGACAGGATCGCCAGGTTGCTGAGTGCCGCGCCCCAGGTGCCGGGCAGCTCGCGGCGCACGAGCACGAGCGCGCAGCCCACGCCGAGCGTGGCATAGCCCGCGGCGAGGATCCGCAAGGCCCGGCTGCGTTTCGGGTGCGTCGGGTGTTCCCAGTAGGTCAGCCCTGCACTGGCGAACAGCGTCCCGATGGCGAGGAAATAAAGGGTAAGAATGTCGAGGTGCATGACTGACGGGGCGGCCTGAACCGGGCCGTGTCGGCGGCAGCGCGCATTCTACGCCTAACGTCAGAGCACTCGATGAATGTCAGATTTGTTTGATGTATCGGCGCGTCACTCGCCGATCAGATGCACGACGATGTCGCGCTGATGCGCCTGGCGCCGGTGCTCGAACAGATAAATGCCCTGCCAGGTGCCGAGCACCATGCGGCCCTGCTCGACCGGAATCGACAGCTGCACCTGGGTGAGCGCGGTGCGCAGATGCGCGGGCATGTCGTCGAGGCCCTCGTCGTCGTGTTCGTAGCGCGTCGCGTCCTCGGGGGCGAGTTCCTCGAAATAGCGTTCGAGGTCGCGCTGCACCGACGGATCGGCGTTTTCCTGGATCAGCAGCGAGGCGGAGGTGTGACGGCAGAACACCGTCAGCAGCCCGGTGCGGATCGACTGCTGGTCGACGAAGGCGCGCACCTGGCGCGTGAACTCGATCAGGCCGCGCCCGCGGCTGGCCACGCCGATGTGCTGGAGCGCCTGCTTCATCACGCGGCGCCGAGCGCGGCGAAGCCCTCGGCCTCGATGGTGGTCGTGTCGGCCGGGCGCACCACGCGCGCCAGTTCCACGCCGTCGCGCAGGAAGATCAGCGTGGGCCACAGCTTCACGCGGAACGAGCGGCCGAGCGGGCGACCGGGGCCGTCCTCGATCTTCAGGTGGCGCACGGCGGGATGGGCCGCGAAGGCGGCGCGGATCGACGGCTGGGCGGCCGCGCAGATGCCGCACCAGTTGGTGCCGAACTCGATCACGGTCGCGCCGGCGAGCGCGTCGACCTCGGCGCGTTCGGGGGCGTCGGGCGTATAGGCTTGCGGTGAGGTCATGGGGGCTCCGTGGGCGCTGAGGCAGGGTGGCCGCGCGGGGGCGGCGGGTGCGTTCCACTGTAGCGGAAAGCGGCGCGGCGCGTGGCGCGCCAAATCCCGTGCTTTTTCCCGGGGATGGATTCGAAAAAAATTATCGATGCTTGTCGTCGAGAATCCATCAAGTCCAATCAGGGCTGACCTTTGCTGCATTGCAATCATTCGAAATAGTCGATTGATGGTGCCGGGGCAGGATTGACGCTCGGCGCGCCATCCGTTTTGATACGCGTATTCCGTCGCGACGCTGCCTTCCGCGCGCGCACCCTCACTCACCGGAAATGCGCATGGCCCGAATCATTGGCGGCATCGCCGCCTCCCACACCCCCACGATCGGTTTCGCCTTCGACAGGAACAAGCGCGACGATCCCGTCTGGGCACCGATCTTCAGGAACTTCGCGCCGCTCGCCGACTGGCTCGAGCAAAAGCGCCCCGACGTGCTGCTGCTGATCTACAACGATCACGTCACCTCCTTCTTCTTCGACCACTACTCGGCGTTCTCGCTGGGCGTGGGCCCGCAATGGGCCGTGGCCGACGAGGGCGGCGGCGCGCGCGACCTGCCGCCGATCGCGGGCCACCCGGCGCTGGCCGCGCACATCGGCCGCTCGCTGATGGCCGACGAGTTCGACATGTCGTTCTTCCAGAACAAGGCGCTCGACCACGGCTGCTTCTCGCCGCTGTCGATGCTCTGCCCGCACGACCCGGCCTGGCCCGCGAAGCTGATCCCGCTGCAGATGGGCGTGCTGCAACTGCCGATGCCGAGCGCGCGCCGCTTCTACAAGCTCGGGCAGGCGCTGCGCCGTGCGATCGAAAGCTTCCCGGAAGACCTGCGCGTGGCGATCGTGGCCACCGGCGGCCTGTCGCACCAGGTGCACGGCGAGCGCGCCGGCTTCAACAACACCGGCTGGGACCAGCGCTTCCTCGACCTGTTCGAGCACGATCCCGAGCGCCTGGCCGGCATGACGCTGGCCGAATACGCGGCGCTGGGCGGCTACGAGGGCGCGGAAGTGGTGATGTGGCTGACGATGCGCGGCGCGCTGCCGGGCAAGGTCAGCTGCAGGCATCGCAGCTACTACCTGCCGTCGATGGCCGGCATCGCCACCGCGATCTACGAGGGCGAGGAGGACGAGCAGCCCGACGCGCGGCAGGCCGAGCGCCAGCGCGCGCGCATTGCCGCCGAGCTGGACGGCATCGAGAAGCTCGAGGGCACCTATCCGTTCTCGGTGGAGACGGCCGTGCGCGCCTGGGGCATCAACGATTTCCTGCACCGCATGATCGAGCCGGCGCATCGCGCGGCCTTCCTGGCCGACCCGGAAGCGAGCTTCGAGGCGGCCGGCCTGAGCGAGCCGGAGCGCGACCTGATCCGCCGCCGCGACTGGCGCGGCCTGCTTCATCACGGCGTGATCTTCTTCATGCTCGAGAAGCTGGGCGCGGTGCTCGGCGTGTCCAACCTGCACATCTACGCGGCCATGCGCGGCGAGACGCTCGAGGCCTTCCAGGCCACCCGCAATGCGCCGGGCGCGCTCTACTCGGTGGCCGGCAAGGGCGCCGGCACGCTGGCCTGGGACCGGAGCGGCCAGGACGGCGAGGACGGCCGGGACGGCAGGACGAACTGACACCGGCTCGCCGCGCCCGGGCGCGGGGGCCGCAGAATCTTCAATCGGAAACCCCATGATCATCGACATCCACGGCCACTACACCACGGCCCCGAAGGCGCTCGAAGCCTGGCGCAATCGCCAGATCGCGGCATTCAACGACGGCACCCCGCCGCCGTCGGCATCCGAGCTGCAGATCAGCGACGACGAGCTGCGCGAAACCATCGAGACCAACCAGCTGCACAAGATGCGCGAGCGCGGCATCGACCTGACGATCTTCAGCCCGCGCGCGAGCTTCATGGCGCACCACATCGGCGACTTCGCCGTGTCCAGCGCCTGGGCCGCGATCTGCAACGCGCTGTGCTACCGCGTGAGCCAGCTGTTCCCCGAGCACTTCGTGCCGGCCGCGATGCTGCCGCAGAGCCCCGGCGTGGACGTCGCCACCTGCATCCCCGAGCTCGTGAAGTGCGTGGAGCAGTACGGCAACGTGGCGCTGAACCTGAACCCCGATCCGTCGGGCGGCCACTGGACCAGCCCGCCGCTGTCCGACCGCTACTGGTATCCGATCTACGAGAAGATGATCGAGTACGACATCCCGGCGATGATCCACGTCAGCACCAGCTGCAACGCCTGCTTCCACACCACCGGCGCGCACTACCTGAACGCGGACACCACCGCCTTCATGCAGTGCCTGACCTCGGACCTGTTCCGCGATTTCCCGACGCTGAAGTTCGTGATTCCGCACGGCGGCGGCGCGGCCCCGTATCACTGGGGGCGCTTCCGCGGCCTCGCGCAGGAGCTGAAGAAGCCGCCGCTCTCCGAGCACCTGCTCGACAACGTATTCTTCGATACCTGCGTGTATCACCAGCCCGGCATCGACCTGCTGACCAACGTGATCCCGGTGAAGAACATCCTGTTCGCCAGCGAGATGATCGGCGCGGTGCGCGGCATCGATCCGGAAACCGGTCACGCCTACGACGACACGAAGCGCTACATCGAGGCGGCCGCGATCAGCGGCGAGGACCGCTACAGCATCTACGAAGGCAACGCGCGGCGCGTGTACGCGCGGCTCGACACGGCACTGAAGAACAAGGGGCTCTGATCATGTACGAACTCGGCGTGGTATATCGCAACATCGAGCGCGCGGATGCGGGCGTGGCGCGCAAGCTCGGCGAACTCGGCTCGGCCACCGTGCACGAGGCCATGGGCCGCGTGGGCCTGCTCAAGCCGTACATGCGGCCGATCCATGCGCATGCGCGCGCGGCCGGCACGGCCGTGACCGTGCTGCTGCAACCGGGCGACAACTGGATGATGCACGTGGCGGCCGAGCAGATCCGCCCCGGCGACATCGTGATCGCGGCCGTGACGGCCGAATGCACCGACGGCTATTTCGGCGACCTGCTGGCCACCAGCTTCCAGGCACAGGGCGCCACCGGCCTCGTGATCGACGGCGGCGTGCGCGACGTCGCCACGCTCGAGGAGATGAAGTTCCCGGTGTGGAGCCGCGCGATCTCGTCGAAGGGCACCATCAAGGCCACGCTCGGTTCGGTGAACGTGCCGGTGGTGTGCGCGGGCTGCTACGTGAGCCCCGGCGACGTGGTGGTGGCCGATGTCGACGGCGTGGTGTGCGTGCCGAAGGCGCTGGCCGCCGAGGTGCTCGATAAGGCGCTCGCGCGCGAGGCGAACGAGGGCGAGAAGCGCGCCAGGCTGGCTTCCGGCGTGCTCGGTCTCGACATGTACAAGATGCGCGAGCCACTGGCGAAGGCCGGCCTGCGCTATGTCGACTGAGATGGCGGCCCCGCCCGCCCCCGCACCGCTCGCGCTGATCTCGTCGATGGCCACGCGCGCGTTGCTCGCGCGGCTCGCCGACGCGTACGCGGCCGCCACCGGGCGGCCGCTCGCGATCGAATCGGCGGGCGGCGTGGACGCCGCGCGCCGCGTGGCGGACGGCGAGGCCTTCGACCTCGTGGTGCTGGCCGGCGACGCGCTGGCGCGGCTGGCCGAGGCCGGCCACGTGGATGGCGCGAGCCGGGTGGATCTGGTGCGCTCGGCGATCTCGGTGGCGGTGCGCCGCGATGCGCCGCTGCCCGCGATCGACAGTGAAGCGGCCTTGCGCGAGGCCGTGGCGAGCGCGCGCACGATCGGCTATTCCACCGGGCCGAGCGGCACGCATCTGGAGGCGCTGTTCGCGAAGTGGGGGCTGGCCGATGCGCTGGCCGGCCGGCTCGTGAAGGCCCGGCCCGGCGTGCCGGTGGCCTCGCTGGTGGCCGGCGGCGAGGCCGAGCTCGGCTTCCAGCAGACCAGCGAGCTGATCGATCAGCCGGGCATTGCGATCGTCGGGCCGTTGCCCGAGGGCGCGCAGAGCGAGACGGTGTTCGCCGGCGCGATCGGCGCGCATTCGATGCAGCGCGAGGCGGCCGCGGCCTGCCTCGCCTTCCTGGCCTCGCCCGACACGGCGGCGCTCAAGCGCGCCTGCGCGATGCTGCCGGCCTGAGCACGGCGCTCAGTCTTTCCCTCTGGCGGCAGCGCCTGCCGGCGCCTCTGCCTCGCGGGCCACGTCGCCGATCGTGTCGAACAGCGCCGCGGCCGGCGGCGAGGCCAGCACGCCGGCGCGCCGGATGATGCCGATCGGCCGCACCGTGCCGGCCAGCTCGATCGGCAGCGCCTTCACCTCGCCCGCCTTCAGTTCCGCCTCCATCTGCCCCTGCGACACCACCGCGAGCATCGCCGAGCGCGCCAGCAGGCCGCGCACGATCATCGAGTCGCCGGTCTCCACGGCCGGCAGCGGTTCGGCCTGCCCGGCCAGCTCGAACGCGGCGGCCAGCAGCGCGCGCGAGGGCGTGTCGCGGCGCGGCAGGATCCACGCGTGGCCGGCCAGCGCGGCCAGCGACACGCGGCGTTTCGCGGCCAGCGGATGATGCGCGCCCACGATGATCGCGAGCGGCTCGGCGAACAGCTCGTGCACCTCCAGATCGGTCGAGTAGCGCGCCTCGCGCAGCGCGCCGACGATGAAGTCGAGGCTGCCGGCGCGCAGCGCGGCGCACAGATCGTCGAACGGGCTTTCGATGGTGGACACGCGCACGGCTGGCGCCTTCGCCACCAGCCGTGCGATCGCCTCGGGCAGCAGCGAGGCGCGCGACAGCGGCAGCGCGCCCACCGCCACCTCGCCGGCCAGCGTGCCGTGCGCCGCGGCGATGTCGCTGGCGAGGCGCGCCAGATCGTTGAGCGCGTGGCGCGTGGTCTGGCCGAGCGCCACCGCGCGCGGCGTGGGCGTGAGCCCGCGCGCGGTGCGCAGGAACAGCTTGTCCTGCGCGCATTCCTCCAGCAGCGAGACGGCCGCGCTGACGGCCGGCTGGCTCACGCCCATCTGGCTGGCCACGGTGGGCATGTGCCGCGAGCGCAGCAGCCGGCAGAAGATTTCCAGGCGCTTGTGGTTCAGCGCGGCGGCGGGCACCGCGCGGTACCACTCGCCGGCCGGCGGCTCGGCGCCCTTGCGGCGCTGCCACACGGCCAGGTCGCGCATCACCGAGCGCACGCGCGGCAGGATCGCCTCGGCGGCCGGGGTCGGCACCACGCCGGCCGGCGTGCGCTGGAACAGCTGCGCGTCGAGGCTCGATTCGAGCTCCGCGATCGCGCGCGTGACGGCCGACTGCACGCGAAACAGCTGGCGCGATGCGGCCGCGAGGCTGCCCGTGTCGATCACGGCGAGGAAGGTTCTGAGGTGTCCGAGGCTGGGCTGCATGGTGCCGCCATGCTACACGAGCACGGCGGGGCGGCAGCAGGGGCCTTGCAGGCGTTGCGAGGA
>JASLEG010000211.1 GCA_030151225.1 Burkholderia sp.
CTGACGCTTCAGTTCCTGCTCGGCCTTGTCGACCAGCGACTTGTCGTAGTAGCGGCCTTGCGACAGGCCGACCGCGCGCAGCGCCTTGGTCAGGTTGTCCTTGTCGAATTCCTTGATGCCGGTGAAATTGATCGCGGAGATCGCCGGACGCTCCTGCACCTGCACGATCACCACGCTGCCTTCGGTGGCGATCTTCACGTCATTGAAGAAGCCCGTCGCGTAGAGCGCGCGGATTGCTTCGGATGCCTTGTCGTCCGTGAAGGTGTCGCCCTGCTTGATCGGCAGGTAGGCGAACACGGAACCGGCTTCGACACGCTGCAAGCCCTCGATCTTGATATCCTGCACGACGAACGGCGACGTCGCGTGGGCTGCGAGTCCGTGCACGGCGAGTGCCGTGGCGGCTACAGTCTTGGGTACGAAGCGATGAGGTTTGAACAACGTGCATCCCCAGTATTTAAGCTTGCATCAGATCCGGCGACGGCCCTCGCAGCCCTCGCCTGACGCTTCAAGAATGGATTAAACGAGACAGATCGTTGAACAGCGCAATCGCCGACAAGGCGACGATGCAGATCAACCCCGCTCTTTGCAGAATCAGTTGCCAGCGCTCGGAAACGGCCTTACCGGTCGCGGCTTCAACCAGATAATATAACAGATGCCCCCCGTCCAGAACCGGAATCGGCAGCAAGTTCAGCACGCCGAGGCTGATGCTGACGAGCGCCAGAAAGGACAGGAAGGCCGACAAACCCAGCCTCGCGCTCTTGCCCGCGTAGTCGGCGATCGTCACCGGACCAGACAGGTTCTTCAGCGATGCCTCGCCCGTCAGCATCCGTCCGAACATCTTCAGCGAGTACACCGAAATGCTCCAGGTGCGGCGCACGCCGAGGTTCAGGCTCTCGAGCACGCCGTAACGCACCTCCACGCTCGGCGCGTGCATCGCCAGCGCCGCGCCGATGCGGCCCACCTCGGCGCCGTTGCCGTCCGGCGAGGTATCGCGCTCCGCGTGCGGCACGATCGTCAGGGTCTGCTCGGCGCCGCCGCGCGCGATCCGCAGCGCGAGCGGACGGCCCGCATGCGACTTGATCGCGTCGATGAAGCGCGCCGCGCCCGACACGGGCTTGCCGTCTAGCGCGACGATCCGGTCGCCGGGCTGCAGGCCGGCCTGCGCCGCAGCGCTGCCCGGCGAGATCGCCGAGATCGACAGCGTGCCGCCGCCCGGATCGAAGCCGAGCCGCGACATGAAATCGTCGTCGGCGGAATGGGTGTCCACGCCGCTCAGGTCGACCCGGAAATCGTAGACCGACGCATTCGCGCCGGTGTGCGCGCCGAGGATCATCGAGCGATGGTCGAGCGAGGCGCCCAGCAGCTTCCAGCGCAGGTCCGACCAGGAGCGCACCGCCTCGCTCGCGCCGCCGTGCGCGTCGCGCATCGACACCACCGTCTCGCCACCGTCGAAGCCGGCGCGCGCGGCCACCGTGTCGGGCGCGGGCGCGGCCACGATCGCCGCCGGCTCGGTCACGCCCGTGGCGAAGATCGACGAGAACAGCACGATCGCGAGCAGGAAGTTGGCCGCCGGGCCGGCCGCGACGATCGCGATGCGCTTCCACACCGCCTGCCGGTTGAAGGCGCGCGGCAGATCGGCCGCGGCGATGCCACCGGGGCCGGGATCGCGCTCGTCGAGCATCTTCACGTAGCCGCCGAGCGGCAGCGCCGACAGCGTCCATTCGGTGCCCGTGCGTCGGCTCGTGTGCCGCAGCAGCACGGTGCCGAAGCCGATCGAGAATCGCAGCACCTTCACGCCGCACAGGCGCGCGACGCTGTAATGCCCGTATTCGTGGACGACGACCAGCACGCCGATCGCCACTGCAAACGCTACCAGCTCGATCAGCACGTTCATGCGCCCCTCTCGCTCAGGCTGCGCGCTCCGCGCGCGGGACAGGCAGGCTCGCGATCACCGCCTCGGCCGCGCGACGTGCGTCGGCGTCGGCCGCCAGCACGTCCTCGAGGCCGTCCGGCTCGCGATTGCCCAGACGGTTGAGCACCGCGTCCACCGTGTGCGCGATGTCCATGAAACCGATGCGCCGCGCGAGGAAGGCCTCGACGGCGATTTCGTTGGCCGCGTTCAGCATGGCGCTGGCCACGCCGCCCGCGTCGAGCGCCTGGATCGCCAGCGCGAGACACGGGAAACGCTCGAGGTCGGGCTTCTCGAAGTTCAGCGTGGCGATCTGCGCGAGGTCGAGCTGGGCGACGCCCGCATCGACGCGCTGGGGGAACGCCAACGCATGCGCGATCGGCGTGCGCATGTCGGGGTTGCCGAGTTGCGCGAGCACCGAACCGTCCTTGTACGACACGAGCGAGTGGATCACGCTCTGCGGATGGATCAGCACCTCGATGCGTTCGCTCGGCAGGCCGAAGATCCAGTGCGCCTCGATCACCTCGAGGCCCTTGTTCATCATGGTGGCCGAATCGACCGAGATCTTGCGGCCCATCGACCAGTTCGGGTGCTTGCAGGCCTCGTCGGGCGTCACGTCCACCAGGGTGGCCGGCTCGCGCGTGCGGAACGGGCCGCCCGAGGCGGTCACGATGATCTTGGCGATGCCGCCGTGCTCGGCGATGTCGCGCGGCATGCACTGGAAGATCGCGTTGTGCTCGCTGTCCACCGGCAGCAGGATCGCGCCGTGGTCGCGCACGGCGTCCATGAAGATGCCGCCCGACATCACCAGCGATTCCTTGTTGGCGAGCAGGATGCGCTTGCCCGCGCGCGCGGCCGCGAGGCTCGATGGCAGGCCGGCCGCGCCGACGATCGCCGCCACCACCGTGTCGCAGCCCTCGGCGCGCGACACCGCCACCAGCGCGTCCGGACCGAAGCTCACCTCGGTGCGGCTGCCCGCGGCGCGCAGCTTCGCCTCGACCTGCGCGGCCAGCTCGGCCGTGCCGACCACCGCCACCTCGGGCCTGAACTTCAGGCACTGCTCGACGAGCTTGTCGCCGTTGCGGTGCGCGCTCAGCGCGTACACCGCGAAGCGGTCCGGATGGCGCGCCACCACGTCGAGCGTGCTGTCGCCGATCGAGCCGGTCGAACCGAGAATAGTCAGGCGTTTTTGCATGATCACGAAGAACGAGTTTTTAAGCGGAGGCGCCCAGCAGCAGCACGGCCAGCGGCAGCACCGGCAGCAGCGCGTCGACGCGGTCGAGCACGCCGCCGTGGCCCGGCAGCAGTCCGCTCGAATCCTTGACTCCGGCCTGGCGCTTGAGCAGCGATTCGAACAGGTCGCCGATCACGCTGTAGACGACCAGCAGCGTCAGCGCCAGGAACGCGCCCGGCGCGCCGAAGCGCTGCGCGAGCGCCGAAAAAAGGGTGGGTTCGAAGGCATGCAGGCCGATCGCGAGGCCGGCCACGATCATCACCGCGAGCCAGCCGCCCGCCGCGCCTTCCCAGGTCTTGCCCGGGCTCACCGACGGCGCGAGCTTGTGGCGGCCGAAGCCCTTGCCCGCGAAGTATGCGCCTATATCGGCGAGCCAGACGATGAGCAGCATCGACAGCACGAACGGGATGCCGGCCGCCCGCGCGGCCACCACCGCGTGCCAGCAGGCGGCGAACACCACCAGCCCGGCCGCCAGCAGGAACGGCTTCCAGGCGCGCTCGGCCAGCACCGGCTTGCGCCACAGCGCGAACGGGCCGGCCAGCAGCCAGAACACGGCGGCGGCCTCGATCAGCGGGCGCGACGGGCCGAAACCGGCCTCGGCCCCGCCCAGTTGCAGGCTCGCGCCGAGCGCGATGGCCGCGACGATCGCGTAGATCACCGAGCCGGTTGCACCGAGCTTGAGCAGGCGCGCCCATTCCCAGGCAGCGAACACGAGCACCAGCGCGATCAGCGCGCCGAATGCCGCAAGCGGCGCGAACAGCGTGACCGGCAGCAGAATGGCCAGCAACACGACCGCCGTGACAACACGGGTCTTCAGCATGGAAGGGAGTCGACGTCCTGAGACAGGGGTTCGAGCTGCGCGCTCGTCCGGCCGAACCGGCGTTCGCGATCGGTGTAGGACGCGAGCGCATCGGCGAGCGCGGTGGCGTCGAAATCGGGCCAGAACTTGCCCGTGAAATAGAATTCGGTGTAGGCGAGCTGCCAGAGCAGGAAGTTGCTCACGCGCTGCTCGCCGCCGGTGCGGATGAAGAGGTCCGGCTCCGGTGCATAGGCCATCGCCAGATGCTCGGCGAACGCGGCCTCGGTCACCTCAACCTCGCGGCCCTCGGCCACGGCCTGGGCGATCAGCTTCCGGGTGGCCTGCAGGATGTCCCAGCGGCCGCCGTAGTTCGCGGCGATCGTGAGCGTGAGGCGCGTGTTGCGCGCGGTTTTCGTCTCGGCGCGGCGGATCAGCTCGCGGATGCGCGGCTCGAAACGCTCGAGGTCGCCCACCACGCGCAGACGGATGCCGTTCGCGTGCAGCTTGCCGATCTCGCGTTCGAGCGCGGTGATGAACAGCCGCATCAGGAACGACACTTCGTCGGTCGGCCGCCGCCAGTTCTCGGAACTGAACGCGAACAGCGTCAGGTATTCGACGCCCGAGCGGGCGCACCCTTCCACGACGGCACGCACGGCGTCGACGCCGCGCGTGTGTCCCGCGACGCGCGGCAGGCGACGCTCGGTCGCCCAGCGGCCGTTGCCGTCCATGATGATCGCGATATGACGTGGCACGGCGGCGACGTCGGGCACGCGAACGGTAGAGCTGGTATGAGTCATGGGCGCTGAGACAGTAGCCGAGGGAAAAAGTGCGATGCGCGGGCGGCGCATCAGACCGTCATGATCTCGGCTTCCTTCGACTGCACGAGCTTGTCGATTTCGGCGACGTGCTTGTCGGTCAGCTTCTGGACGTCGTCGCTCGCGCGGCGCTCGTCGTCTTCCGAGATTTCCTTGTCCTTGACCGCCTTCTTGAGCTGCTCGTTGGCGTCGCGGCGCAGGTTGCGCACGGCCACCTTGGCGGTTTCGCCTTCGCTCTTGACCACCTTGGTCAGCTCGCGGCGGCGCTCTTCGGTCAGCGCGGGCATCGGCACGCGGATCAGGTCGCCCTGGGCGGCCGGGTTCAGGCCCAGATCCGATTCGCGGATCGCCTTCTCGACCTTCGCCACCATCGGCTTTTCCCACGGCTGCACGCCGATCGTGCGCGCGTCGACCAGCGTCAGGTTCGCGACCTGCGAGACCGGCACCATCGAGCCGTAGTAGTCGACCTGCACGTGATCGAGCATGCCCGTGTGCGCGCGACCCGTACGGATCTTCGCCAGATCGTTCTTGAACGCTTCGATCGAGCGCTGCATCTTCTGCTCGACGCCCTTCTTCACATCAGCGACACTCATTTCAACCTCCGAACCTTCGAACCTTCAAAACGGCACGGGCCCGCATCCGTCGGCGGCGATGCCTGGCCCGTGTCGGCGTGAGTTTATACGTGAACGAGCGTGCCCTCGTCCTCGCCCTGCACGATACGCTTGAGCGCACCGGGCTTGTTGATCGAGAACACGCGGATCGGCAGCTTCTGGTCGCGGCACAGCGCGAAGGCGGTGGCGTCCATCACCTGCAGATTGCGGCCGATTGCCTCGTCGAAGCTGATCGACGTGTAGCGCGTGGCCGACGGATCCTTCTTCGGGTCGGCCGTGTACACGCCGTCCACCTTGGTGGCCTTCAGCACCACCTCGGCGCCGACTTCCGAGCCGCGCAGCGCGGCGGCCGTGTCGGTCGTGAAGAACGGGTTGCCGGTACCGGCCGCGAAGATCACCACACGGCCTTCCTCGAGCTGGCGGATCGCGCGGGGGCGGATGTACGGCTCGACCACCTGGTCCATGCGCAGCGCGGATTGCACGCGCGCCTCGATGCCGGCGTGGCGCATCGCGTCCTGCAGCGCCAGCGCGTTCATCATCGTGGCCAGCATCCCCATGTAGTCGGCGGTCGCGCGATCCATGCCGGCCGCGCCACCCGCGACACCGCGGAAAATATTGCCGCCGCCGATCACGACGGCCAGCTGCGTGCCGAGGCGCACCACCTCGGCGATGTCCGCCACCATCCGTTCGATCGTCGCGCGATTGATGCCGAAGGCATCGTCGCCCATCAGCGCTTCGCCGGAAAGTTTGAGGAGGACGCGTTTATAGGCTGTGGGCATAGGGGCTTCCGAGCGACGAGAGGATGACAACCACGAACTGTAGGGGCGAAATACTGATTCGGGCAAGCGCCGCCAAATTCCGCGCGAAATGCGAAGCGGGGCGTGCGGCGCTGCCGAACCGCGGCGGACGGACGCCCGCCGCGGGTCCAACCATGCTGCTGACGGCTTACTGCTGCTTGGCCGCCGCGACTTGCGCCGCCACTTCGGCCGCAAAGTCGTCCTGACGCTTCTCGATGCCTTCGCCAACCACGTACAGCGCGAACTTTTGCACTGCAGCATTCGACGCCTTCAGCATCTGTTCGATCGACTGCTTGTCGTTCTTCACGAACGGCTGGTTCAGCAGCGACACTTCCTTCAGGAACTTCTGCACGCTGCCGTCCACCATCTTGGCGACGATTTCGGCCGGCTTGCCCGATTCGGCAGCCTTCTGCTCGGCCACGCGGCGTTCCTTCTCGATCAGCTCGGCCGGCACGTCGTCCGACGACAGCGAGACCGGCTTCATCGCGGCGATGTGCATCGCCACGTCCTTGCCGACCTGCTCGTCCGCGCCGGTGTACTCGACCAGCACGCCGATACGCGTGCCGTGCAGGTACGACGCGACCTGGTTGGCCGTCTCGAAGCGCACGAAGCGGCGGATCGAGATGTTTTCGCCGATCTTGCCGACCAGCGCCAGACGCACCTCGTCGACGGTCTTGCCGTCCAGCGGCAGGGCCGACAGGGCAGCGACGTCAGCCGGGTTCTGGGTCGCCACGAGTTCCGCGACGGTCTTCGTGAAGGCCAGGAAGTCGTCGTTCTTCGCGACGAAGTCGGTTTCGCAGTTCAGTTCGACCAGCGAACCGACGCCCGTGCCGACGAACGACGAGACCACGCCTTCTGCCGTCACGCGCGATGCGGCCTTGCTGGCCTTGTTGCCGAGCTTCACGCGCAGCAGTTCTTCTGCCTTGCCCAGATCGCCGTCGGCTTCGGTCAGCGCCTTCTTGCACTCCATCATCGGTGCATCGGTCTTCGCGCGCAGTTCTGCCACCATGCTTGCGGTAATTGCCGCCATCATTCGCTCCTTGAGTCTGTATTCACAACGCCGCCCTTCGACCCGGACGGCGGGCATTCGTTTCCGACGTGTCGCGCCGGCGCGGGGTTCCGCGCCTGGCGCCCCCGTCCCGGGAAAAGCGGCTTAAAAAAAGGGGGCCTGTCGAGAGCCCCCTTTTTGCGCCGATTCGGGACCGGTTACGCGTTCTCTTCGACGTATTCGTCGTCGCCGCGCACAGCCTGGACCACTTCGTTCACCGCGTTGGCACGGCCTTCGAGGATCGCGTCGGCCACGCCTTCGCAGTACAGCGCGACGGCCTTGCTCGAGTCGTCGTTACCCGGGATCACGTAATCCACGCCAGCCGGCGAGTGGTTCGTGTCGACCACGGCGATGACCGGCACGCCGAGCTTGTTCGCTTCGGTGATGGCGATCTTGTGGTAGCCGACGTCCACGACGAAGATCGCGTCCGGAATGCCGCCCATGTCCTTCACGCCGCCGATCGACTTCTGCAGCTTGGCGATCTCGCGCTCGAACAGCAGCGCTTCCTTCTTGCTCATCTTCTCGGTTTCGCCCGATTCGACGGCCGCTTCCATGTCCTTCAGGCGCTTGATCGACACCTTCAGCGTCTTGAAGTTGGTCAGCATGCCGCCGAGCCAGCGTGCGTTCACGAACGGCATGCCCGCGCGTTGCGCTTCCTGGGCGATCGTGTCACGCGACTGACGCTTCGTGCCGACGAACAGGATCGTGCCGCGGTTCGCTGCCAGCTGACGCACGTACTTCAGTGCGTCGTTGTACATCGGCAGCGTCTTTTCGAGGTTGATGATGTGAATCTTGTTGCGATGACCGAAAATGAACGGGGCCATCTTCGGGTTCCAGAAGCGCGTTTGGTGACCGAAGTGGACACCGGCTTCCAGCATTTGGCGCATCGTGACTG
>JASLEG010000393.1 GCA_030151225.1 Burkholderia sp.
AAAATCAATGCATTGAACAAAAAAGCAAGCATGTTCCAAACTCCCGCTTCCCAAATACTTTGCCGTGAATCCTTCCATCTCAACCCCTCTTTTGTAGCCCGGCCACCCAGTCTCGTATCTGCCCACTGCTTCTAATGCCGACGCTTTAATTAATCACACAGGATTCTGTTTCACAATCATGTCGCTTACCATGGGTATAGAGTCGCATTGCGACTTGGCAGGGAACACGGGTTGAGTAGTATTCCGCCCGTTGTCTGTGTAGGACTCGTTACTAGAGCAATACGGAGTAAGGCCAAAGCTCATAAATCGAAGACATATTACATGAGTAGCGTGAACTTGGTTCGCGGTGGTTTCATGAGCATGAACGAAGTAGTGTTTCCATACGTAAATTGATGAGCGCGTAAAGTAAATTAAAATGAGAGTAAGAAAAAAGAAAAAGAAAAGAAAAAGAAAAAGCACTCTCGATAGTAATAACCTCAAGTACCTCGCAAGCCACGTGAAAAGAAAGTCCAAAATACCAGAAATATATCCTTCCTACGCCCATTCCGTCGCATCGCTTTCTTTTAATCCTGCCCATAGCCAACAAGTAAACAGGCTGGCCAAATCTTTTGTCAAAAATCCGCTCGCGTAATATCCAATGTGAGCCGCCTGCCAAATGCTCTCAAATCAATAATCTTTTTGCTTTCCCAATTCCTATATCCCAATCCGAAACGACATCTTGCCAGATGTAAACTGCGTATGCATGCCGACTGGCGACGGTTGTCCATCTTTGAACATTTGGAGAATTAGGTGAAATCATATGTCACCAGGCTCTCCCGGCCATCTGCTGTTTCTCTCAGGACAGTGACCCTCTGGTCATCAGTCCCAACCCAGTTTCGCCTATGCTCTGCCTCGTCCGAGGAATCCTCCTCATCATCGGCATCAGAGTCTCTGCCCTGTCTAGGCCTCACTTCGACGCTCACGTCGTTCTGGCGCCCCTCGAGATCCCAGACTCGGATCTCGTCACCTCGCTGGCTGACGCTAACAGCTCTGCCTTCTGGGGTGACGTCGGCATCGGCGATGCCCGAAGTGTGGCCATAGAGCCTTGTGGCATTGGAAATGGCAAAGGACTTTTCCGTTGCAGTAACAACAAAGAGCACGAGAGTGTTGTCCTGCATAGTCGCGAGCAGGTAGGGATGGCTGTAGCAGAGCTTGGTCGGCCCGCCCTCGTCATCATCCATGTACAAGTCGGGGAAGTTGGAGCACGTAGGGCACTTTGGCCGGTACGAGGCGGTGGTGACCAATGCGCCCGTCTCAGCAGGCATGGTGTAGGCAACGCGAGACGTGATGACGTCGGGCTTGGAGCTGCCCGATGGCCGAATGTCAAAGTTTTGAATGCCAATGGCCCAGCCGCCGACGGTGTCAAACGAGTAGGCAATGGACGCGACCGCCGAGTTTTTGAGCTGGCGGAGAGACAACACAAGCGGCTGGCGCGAGTAGTCGGACTTGAGCGACGACAGCACAAAGGGGTTGGAGAGGTCTGCGCTCTTGTCCACCTGGCTGCCCACTTGCAGCGTAGACAATTCATCGTCGCTGAGATATCCCGTGTCACCATCGTGAAGACTCGGTCCAGCAGCAGACGTCTGCTCCGGCTCTGGGGCGGGAGTCTCAAACGTGTACAGCGAGATGAAGCCCAGCTCGGCAGCCGTCAGGGCATAAGGGTATGAGTAAGCGACCGACGTGAGTCTGCCGACGTAGCTCTTGTCCTGGCGATACAAGACGGCCAACCGGCCTTCATTGACCGTCAAGCGCCAGATGCCAAAGGTGCCATCGTTGAAGCCGAGCATGATGTCCAAGGTGCCGGCCTCAAGCCGCTGGCCATCCAAAGCCAGCGCCGTGGGCACGAGATGGATGCCGTCATGGGTCTCGGTGGTTGTCTGCGCAATGGAGTGCTGGGTGCGCAAGTCCCAGGCTCGGAGCCCAGCTTGCAGGTCGACGGTGACAGCGAGGCCGTTGACGACCTTGACCAAGGTGCGGCGCTCCAGGATGGGAGTGAGGGAGAAGTTGGGGTTGACCTGAACCTGGCGCACCTCGCAGAGGCCGCGGGCCCAGTTGTGTCGCAGGCGATACTGCTGCTTCCAGTCGACAAGGTCCTTTGGATGGCTCGACTTATCGGCCGGGTCAACGGGCTTGAACGGCGGCTTGACGGGCTCAGCTGGCTCAGCATCAACGGCCGTGGGGGCCATGGAGCCGGGGTTGGCGCTGGAGCTGGAGCTGGAGCTGGCCCCGGCAGGTGTTTGCGACTGACCCTGATCTTGGCCTGGAGAGGCCGCAGATGCCGGTTTCTTGACCTTGAGGCCGGGGATGCGGTTGGCGCGCGGCAGGATGAACCTGCGGTAGTAGTGGCCGCGCCACAGCTGGGGATCCGAGGCGACTCTGTAGAACTGGCGCGACACGGGCGCGGCGGCCAGCAGCGTCTTCTCGTCGACGTACGAGAAGATTCGCAGCAGCAGTTCGTCCGACACATCGCGGGTCACGTCGTACGAGGGCGTCTTGAGCTCCACGTCGACGGGTTTGGTGAGACGCAGCCGCTTGGCCGAGGCGTCGTTGCGATGGAGTGTGGCAGAACCGTCTGGCCGGCGGCTGTTGCCATGGTCGCTGTGCGATGCCTTTCTCTTGTTGCTTCTGATGGCCATCATCTTTGCGTGTAATTGATTGATGCGATATCAATGTGTGTTTGTGTGTTTGTGGTGTGAGTTGCTGGTATAAGCAGCAGCGCCTGCCTATCCAACGAGGAGAGATGGAGGAACACGAGGCAGAGAAGCAGCAGCAGTGACGATGTTTGTAAAATCAAAGCCGGGTAAATGGCTGTCAGCGGCAGTATCGCTTCTCCCCGGGCTTCAATCTCGGGGGGGTTCTGCCCTCTTGTCCAGCGATTTGCGGCGTCGTCACAGCATGCAGAATGCAGGACGCAGTGGAGCAGTGCAGAAAAGGGTGACGATGCAAGAAATATGTGAGGGAGACGGGCGAGGGATTCGAATCAAACGGTTGGCAAGGGAGGGAGAGACAAGGAGAAGAGACAAGGAGAGGAGATGGGGGAGTTTGGTGGAGATGCCGGTGGCACGCACGTGGGATGTGGTGTTTGGGAGGAGGTTTTTGAATTTGACGGACGGACGGGGGAGAGACGGGTAGATATCAAGCAAGCAAACTGTCAAGTGTCAATGAATGGATTGATGATATGTGATGGATCATTGATAGAGTGATGGGGATGGAGCGAACCTGTGAAGTGACAGCCCAGTTGAGCTAGAGGAGTTGAGCTAGAGGAGTTGAGTGTGCTGGAGCTGGACGGATAGCGCTGAGAGGTGCTGAGAGGTGCTGCAAATGCCCCCGAAGCCCGAAGCTGCCCTGCTGAGTCCAGAGCTTGGAGCTCCCCCGTCACGCAGGTCCA
>JASLEG010000251.1 GCA_030151225.1 Burkholderia sp.
GCGCGTATCCGTGAAGCGGAAATCGACAAACTTGACGTCCTCGTCCTTCACGAGCTGCATGACGTCGGCGACGGTTTTACTCATAACCTCTTCTCCTGATTTGAACAATTCCGGCGGACTGGGACCGCCTCCGTTAAGCGGGATGACGACGGCTTCCGTGCTTGAGCGCAGCGTGGGGCCGACTCGACCGGTGCTACTAAAGCAGCTTCCATGCCACCCATGCGCCAAGTCGGCGCGATGCGTGACAAGCCGCGCCGGGACGGGGCCGCCCCGCGCGCTTTCGGGGCTTCGCCCACCCGCAGCGGCGCATGCCATGCACCGAATTCAGGCAAGATCCCCAAAATTGCACCAGAAAAATGCATCGCCAATGATCGGATGGTTATTTTGCACCGACTCGGTGTTTTTGCGCGCCGTTTGCACGCATGCCGGTTTTCCGCCTGCGTGCATGCGACGTGCGCGGTGCCCGGCGCGACGGGCCTGCGACCGGGCAGACGGCCTCGGCAGCGGGCTAGAATGCCGGTTTGACACGCAAGAGAGAGTCCCGCCATGACCACGCTCGACCAGCTGTACGCGCAAGCCGACGCGCGCCGCACCGAAGGCAAGCTCAACTACGCCGGCGCGCTGCTGCCGGCCGAGGCGTTCGAACTGCTGCAGCTCGACCCGGCCGCGCGCCTGGTGGACGTGCGCACGCGCGCCGAACTCGACTGGGTGGGCCGCCCGCTGGTGGGCGACGGCCAGTACGCGCACGTGGAATGGACGCGCTACCCGGGCGGCGTGCCGAACCCGGATTTCATCGCGCAATTGCAGGAGGTAGCCGGCAACGACACGCCGGTGGTGTTCCTGTGCCGCAGCGCCGCACGCTCGAAGCTGGCCGCCGTGGCCGCCGCGCAGGCAGGCTTCACGCGCACGTTCGACGTGCTGGAGGGCTTCGAGGGCGCGAAGGACGGGCAAGGTCATCGGAAGACGGTCGAAGGCTGGTGCTTTCACAAGCTGCCCTGGATCGGCGCCTGAAGGCTGGACGCCGAAAGCCGGAAACGGGACGGTTGAGGCTCGGCGCCTATCGTCCGACCCGGCGATGACACCGACGTGACGACGGGCCGCGCGATGCGGCCCGTCGCCGTTTACAGATCAGATGCGCGTGCGCATTCGGGTGCGAGCCCGGGCGCTCAGCGCGCCGCGTCGGGCTCGACGATGTCGCCGCCGAGGTGGTGCACGCCCTCGCGCAGCTTCACGAAGGCGGCCGCCACCGCCTCCGGCTCGCCCTTCACGCCGAGATCGATATGGCGGCGCGCATACACGCCGCCGCGCTCCGCGTCGCCCACGCTCGGCAGGCTGAACACGCGCACGCCCGGGAAATCGGCCTCGATCGTCTCCATCAGCGGCGTGAGCGTCGATTCCGGCAGCTCGAACACCAGCAGCGAGCGCTCGGCGAACGGCGTGGCGTGATGCAGGTGCGGATACTTCGTGTCGAGCACCCATTCCATCATCGGCCAGGCCATCACCGGGAAGCCCGGCACGAAATGCACGTCGCCGACGGAAAACCCCGGAATCTTGTTGTAGCCGTTCGGGATGATCGAGGCGCCGCGCGGGAAGGTGCCCATCTCGAAGCGGTGACGGTTCTCGGGCGAATCGAAATCGACCGGCGTGGCCGCATCGGTGTGCATGTCGCGGATCCGCTCCGAGATCGCCGCCTTCGCGTCCGGATGCAGCTCGAGCGGCACGCCGAGCGCGGCCGCCGCGCACTGGCGCGTGTGGTCGTCGGGGGTGGCGCCGATGCCGCCGGTGGAGAACACGACGTCGCCGGCCGCGAACGCGCGCGTGAGCGCCGCTGTGATGCGCTCGCGCGAGTCGCCGACGTATTCGGCCCAGTCGAGCGCGAGGCCGCGCGCGCCGAGCAGCTCGATCAGCTTCGAGAGGTGCTTGTCCTGGCGGCGGCCCGAGAGGATCTCGTCGCCGATGATGATGATGCCGATGCTCATGCTTGCCTCGTCAGTGCGTTTGACTGCGCGGCGGCGGCCGCGCGCAGGTCCTGCAGCGCGTGCAGGCAATGGAAACCGAACCACAGGGCCGAGAAGACGAGGATGAACGCATAGACCCAGATCATCGCCGCCGCGACGAACGGGAACAGCACCATCGTCCACACCGACGATACCCAAACGAAGGTCGGCACCGTGCCGAGCAGGCCGCTCGCGATGCCGATGCCGAGCAGCGGCCAGCGATGGCGGCGCACCAGCGCGCGCCGCTCCTCGGCGCTCGCGTGCAGCGCGAGCGCGTCGTAGGTCATCACGCGATAGGTGAGCCAGCCCCAGATCAGCGGTGGCAGCAGCGCGAAGAACGGCGGGATCAGCCACAGCGGCAGCGTCACGACCAGCAGCACGATGCTCGCGATCGCCGTCCAGCCGGCATTGAAGGCGCTGCCGTACCAGCTGCCGCCGCGCCTGCGCTCGAGCTGGGCGAACTGGCGGCGCGACAGGTGGCCGATCACGACCGGCATCGAGATGCCGGCGATCAGCAGCAGCACGGTCAGCACGATCAGGGGGATCGCCGCCGACACCACGAGGAACGGCGCGACCACCGCGTGCAACTGCGGCACGCCGATCCGCGCGAAGAAGCCGTACAGCCAGGAGGTCAGCGCGAAGCCGTCGAGCGCGACGCGCGCGAGGCCCACCAGCGGCTGCCAGGCGAACCACAGCACGAGGCCCCAGCCGAGCGCGGCGACGACGAACGGCAGGAAGGTGAGCCACAGCATCCGCGGGTGCAGCGCGCTTGCGAATGCCCGGCTGAAGGAACGCAGCAGGTCGGTCATGCGGGCGGGATCGTGGAGAAATGGGGAACGGCGGACCCAAGCATAAACCACTCGCCGGGCGCGCGCCAAAACGATGCTGGCGCGCCCTCTTGCGAGCGGCGCGCCAGCGGGGTCCCATCGGGCACGACAGCGGGGTCAGGCCGTCTCGGCCGGCACCGCGCGCGGCTTGCGCTGGGCGATGCGTTTCACGATCCGCACCAGTGCGAGCCAGTGTTGCGACCAGAAGCCGTCGCCATAGGACACGCCCTGATATTGCTCGCGGATCCCGGTCGGCTCGGGCGTCCTGTTCCAGGAGGCGGTGCGGAACAGCATGTCCCACCACGGGAACAGCACGCCGAAGTTGCAGCCGTAGGCGGTGCCTTCGTGGCCGTAGCCGACCGCGTGATGGCGGCGGTGGAAGGCCGGGCTCACCAGCAGCCGCTCGCCGAGCCAGCCGAACGGCAGCCGCGCATTGGTGTGCTGCACGCTCTGGATGAAGTTCGACACGGCCGTGAGCACCACGAACTGGGTGGGCGGCACGCCGATCACCAGCGCGATCGCGGCGAAGAAGCAGCCCTGGATCAGGTCGTCGAGCAGGTGGTTGCGGTCGTCGGTCCACAGCGACATCTGGCGCTGGCTGTGGTGCACGGCGTGCAGCTCCCACCACACGCCGAAGCGATGCTGCCAGCGGTGATACCAGTAGCCGGCGAAGTCGAGCACCACGATGTAGATCGCGAACGCCACGATCGGCTGCGAGGTCACGCCGGGCCACAGCGCATCGAGGTTGTAGTTGGCCACGCCCTTCACGCGCAGCCACGACTGGAACGCGTCGAAGAACGGCTGCATCACGAAGAAGAAGAACAGCGTGAAGATGCCGAGCTTGGCGATCAGCGTGTAGATCACGTCGACCCGCGCCTCGCGGCGGTTCTGCCAGGCCTCGGCCGGCCGCAGCGCCTCGAGCGGGCGCAGCAGCACGAACATCACGATCACCTGCAGCGCGCCGATGATGACCCAGTACAGCGCGTCGTAGGTGTCCTCGTCGTAATCCATCAGATCGAACCTGAACAGCGCCGGCTGCACGACGTCGACGTACAGCCAGGTCTGCAGGTTCGACACGAACGTATCGAGCATCGAGGCGATCGCGTGAAACATCTGCGCTCCCGCGCCGTCAGGCGCCGTTGGGCGCCGTCACGGGCGCGCGGTCGTAGAAATAGATGCCGTGCGGCGAGCGGCCGACCGGGATCGTCTGGATCAGGCGACGGCTGGCCAGATCGATCACGCCGACCTTCTTGGCGAAGCGGAACGTGACCCACAGCGTCTTGCGGTCGGCCGACAGCTCCATGTCGTCGGGGCCGGGCAGCAGGCCCGTGATGTCGCCCACGTTGGTCAGGGTGTTCTCGTCGATGATGCTGATGGTGTTCGCGACCCGATTCGTGACGGCCACGTGCGTGCCGTCGGCCAGCGAGCGGAAGTTGTGCGCGCCCTTGCCGGTGGGGATGGTCTTGACGACCTTCTGGTTGCGCCAGTCCACCACGGCCACGTAGTCGGCGCCGGTCATGCCCACCAGCACGTACTTCGAGCCCGGCGTCATCCACAGGCCGGCCGGCACCTTGCCGACCTTCATCTTCCACTTGACCGTCTGCGTGGGCAGATCGATCGCGGCCAGCTCGCCCGACACCTGCAGCGACACCAGCACCGTGCGCGCGTCCGGGAACGCGAGGTGGCTCGGCATCACCGCGAGCGGCACGCGCTTGGCCAGATGCACGTCATGGCCGTCGTAGCTGTAGACGTCCACCCGGTCCAGGCGCAGGCCGGCCGCCACGAACCACTTGTGGTCGGGCGAGAAGCCGAGCTGGTAGGGATCGTCGATGCCTTCCACCGTGCGCTGCAGCGCGCCGGTGCGCGGATCGAGGAACATCAGGCTGTTGGACACCGAATTGGCGACGATCAGCGACGAATTGTCGGGCGCCGCCATCAGGTGATGCGGCTCCTTGCCCGTCGGCATGGTGCCGACCACCTGATGCGTGTTCTGGTCGATCAGGGACAGCGTGGCCTCGGCCGAATTCAGCACGATCACGTTGTTGGCGAACGCGGCGGGGGCCGCAGCGACGGTCAGCGCGCCGAACATCAGGGCGGCCCGACCGAGGGACAGGAAATTGCGCATGGAGACTCACGTCGAAGAACGGCTGTCATTGTAGAACGTTCGAAGCGGCGTCCGGTTGACCGCGCCACCCCGCTCCGGGTTCCCGTCGACCGTGCATCGAACGCGCGCCGGGCACGGGATCTCCCGCGCCCGGCGTGTCGCGGCTCAACGCTGCAGCGATTCCCACACCTTGTGCAGGCGCTTGACCGACACCGGCATGGGCGTGCGCAGCTCCTGCGCGAACAGCGAGATGCGCAGCTCCTCGAGCAGCCAGCGGAATTCGGCCAGCCGCGCGTCGGCCGCGCCGCCGCGCTGCGACAGCGCGCGCTGGTACTGCTGCGCGAGCGGCGCGAGCTCGGCCAGCTGGCGCGCGTCGCGGGCCGTGTCGGCCTTGAGCTTGTCGATGCGCAGCGCGATGCCTTTCAGGTAGCGCGGGAAGTGCGCGAGCTGCGGATACGGCGTGTCGATCACGAAGCGCTTGCCGATCAGCGCGCCGAGCTGGGCCGTCAGGTCGGCATGCGCGGCCGCGAACGGCCTGGCCTGCGCGAGCTTCTTGCCGAGCGCCGCGTACTCGGCGAGGATCTGGCCCACCAGCCGCGCGATTTCCTGCGCGAGCAGGTTCAGGCGGCTGCGGCCCTCGTCGCGGCGCGCGTGGAAGCTGGCGTCGTCGTCGGGCAGCGGATCCTGCAGGCAGGCGCGGTCGAGCGCGGTGTCGATCAACTGGTCGCGCAGTTCGTCCTGGGTGCCGAGCGTCATGTATTGCATCGCCATCTCGCGCAGCCCCGGCAGGTTCTTCTCCAGGAAGCGGATCGGCTCCTTCAGTTGCAGCGCGAACAGGCGGCGCAGCCCGGCGCGATGGATGCGCGCTGCTTCCTCGGGCGAATCGAACACCTCGACGTCGCAATGCGCGCCGCGATCGACCAGCGCCGGATAGCCGTACAGCGTCTGGCCGCGCCGGCGGATTTCGAGCAATTCGGGCAGCTTGCCGAAATTCCAGGTGGTCAGGTTCTCGTAGAGCGCGGTGGCGCCCGACGCGCCTTCCGCACCGCCCGCGCCGGCCGGGGCCGTGCGCGGCGGCACGCCGCGCCCGCCCGCGTTCGCCGCGGTTTTCGCGCCGGCTGGGTTGGCGGCATTGGCTGCTCCGCCGCGCGCGG
>JASLEG010000401.1 GCA_030151225.1 Burkholderia sp.
GGCCGGATATCCGCTGTCGATGGCCGCAGAAGCGGCTGCCGTCGTATCAAGATGCACCACGACTTCACGGCGCAACTGGTGGCCCTGCGCGTCGCGGGCAAAAAGCATCAAATGGATTTCCCGGGCAGATCCCGCCGGCGGATGCCCCACCAGCAACCCGGTACTCGCCTCATAGTGCAGCCACGGCGGCAGAGCCCGCCCATCCAGCTGGCGCAGCACGACTGAGGCGGCCCTCACGCTGCTGCCGATGACCACATCATTGATGGCAAGGACCACGTCTGCGCCATTGGAAGCGGCCAGAAGATCCAGGCGCGGCAGTACCATCATCTCGGCCATCGACCTGCCGGCAGGCAAGGCTCGACCCTGTTCCGAATGCGAGGCTTCGACCACACGGTCCACCACCCCTTCCGCAAAAATATCGAGCGTCGACACTCGAGAATCCGCCGAAGCACTCGAGGACGATGCAGTGCCCCGTACATGGCCGGACAGCTGCGACGGTGACGGCCCGAATCCAGGAAAGGTGTAGGTCTCCACCATAGGGAGACTGCTCAGGCCAGCCGCGGCGCCTGCCTCACCGCTCAACATGACCGGTGTGCCGAGCTCGGTACCTGGCGGACCGAATGACGACTGCAACCCCATATCGACATCGGCAGGAGTCACCGGCATCTGGGCCTGCAGCGGCAGGGATGTCAGGGTGGGGGCCGAACGGATGGCCGTTTCCTGCACATCCACGATGCGCTCCAGCGCCGCGCTTGAGCGCAGGCCATCGTCAACGACAAACGAGATCGTGCGGGCTCCTGCCGATGTCGAGGCATTGGACGAGAATGCCACCGCATCCAGCGCGGCCTGCCACTGCGTGAGCGTCGCTTTGCCGCTTGCCGATGCCAGTGTCAGCCTGTGGCTGACACTGTCGTAACTGGCCACGATATCGCCCATAGACGCTGCACTGTCCGTGATGCCAAGGATGTCGCCATGTTGTGCGCCGGAAGCGATGCTGATGGTTGCCGAAGCCAGACTCACGCTGTCACCATCGTGCAGACTGATTCCAGCGCCAATCGTCATTCTGTCGGCACCCGCGATATACACCAGCGCGCTGCCGCCGCCGGCGAGCACGGGAGTCTGATCGACATCAGTCACGCTGACCATGCGGGTCGCCCCGGCGCTGGACGCGGTGCCATCGGAGACCACGAAGCTGATCATGCGCGTGGTGTTGTCGGGCGTCACCGCCAAGTTCGTGTAATTCACCGAACGCAGCGCCGCCTGCCATTGGGCCAACGTCGCCGAGCCTCCGGCCGAATGCAGCGTCAGCACTCCGGTATCGGCGTCGTAATTGCCTTCGATATTTCCCATTGCCGCCGTGCCGGCATTGCTGAAGGACAGCACATCCTGGCCTCGGCTGAAATGTCCGGTGATCGCTACCGTCGCGCTGACCAGGGTCGCATTGTCGGCGTCACTGACCCTCACGCCACTATCCACCACCACCGGTGCCGATGCCATATTGTCGCCGGCCACGAAAGCCGTCGTGCCGCCGGAGGTATCCACAATGGGCGTCTGGTCGATGTCAGTCACCGTAACGTCACGCGAATAGGCCTGGCTGGTCTTGCGGCCATCGCTGACCGTGAAATCGATGGTGCGTGTGGCCGCATCGGGCGTGACCGCCGTATCCGTGTAGGTGACCGCGTTCAACGCCGCCTGCCATTGCGCAAGCGTGGCGGTGGCACCCGCCGAGGTCAGCGTCAGTCTGCCCGCACCGGCGTTGTACGAAGCCGAGATATTGCCCATCGAGAGGCCGTCGTTGGTGAACGACAGCACATCCTCACCCTCGTGGAAGACCGCACTGAACTGCACCGTGGCCGATGCCAGGGTGGCGTTGTCCAGATACGACAGAGTGATGCCCCCACCAACTAAGACTGGCGTGGAAGCCACGTTGTCGCCGGCCACGAACGATACCGATCCACCGCTGCCACCGGCAAGCACCGGCGTCTGATCCGTATCGGTCACCGTCACGGTACGCGTCGATGCGGCGCCGGTGCCCACCGCGTCGCTCAGCGCGAAGCTGATCGTCCGGCTGGCATTGTTCGGCGTGACGGCGGTGTCGGTATAGCTCACCGAGCGCAGGGCCGACTGCCATTGCGCGATCGTCGCCGTGCCACTGGTCGACGCCAGTGTCAGCACGCCCGTAGCGGCGTCATACGATGCTGTGATATCCCCCATCGTCACGCCATCATTGATGTACGACAGCACATCCTCACCTGCATGGAAATTGCCGGTGATCGCCACTGTCGCCGCAGCCGCCGTCGCCTGCGAACCGCTCAGCGTCAGCCCCGCATCGATCACCACCGGAGTCGAGGCCATGTTGTCGCCCGCGACGAACGAGGCCGATCCGCTGTCCGTCGACACCGTCGGCAATACGGCGACGGCGACATCCCGGGTCACCACGGCGCTGTTTTTGATGCCGTCGTTGACGGTGAATGCCACGGTACGGGTCCCCGCCGTGCGGCTCGTCGTCGAAAAGGCAATGCTGTCCAGCTCGGACTGCCATTGCGCCAGCGTAGCGGTCGCCGATGCCGAGCTCAGCGTCAACACTCCAGTCGAAGCATTGTAGGCAGCCGAGATGTTGCCGGCGCCCGCTCCTCCCGCAAAGTTCAGTACGTCGCCGGATGCAAAACCCGCGCCGATCGAGACGGTCGCACTGGCCAGCGTGGCGTTGTCCAGATCGCTGACCGTCACGCCGCTGTCGACCGGCACCGCGACCTGGCCCTGGCTATAGGCCGCGGTGCCAGTCGACAGCGGCGTGACGGTCAGCGATCTGGACAACGCCACGCTGGCCAGTGCGACCGTCTCGATCGGCGCGGGTTTTGCATCCGGCGACGTACTGAACTTTGC
>JASLEG010000028.1 GCA_030151225.1 Burkholderia sp.
AAACCACTTAACGGCGGCCTTCCCGCCGGCCACTCGTGAGGGACAGGCTGTGCTGATTATCGTGGGAACTCTCGTGACGTTGTTGTCCGTGTTCGGCGGCTACGCGCTCGCGGGCGGCCACTTGGGCGCCCTGGTTCAGCCGCTCGAAATCCTGATGATCGTGGGCGCCGGCGTGGGTGCGTTCATCCTCGGCAACGGCGTGAAGATGATCAAGTCGACGCTGCGCGCGTTGCCGGGCCTGTTCAAGGGCTCGAAGTACACCAAAGAGCTGTACATGGAATTGATGGGGCTGCTCTACGTGCTGCTCGCCAAGGCGCGCAAGGAAGGCACGCTGACGCTCGAGGCCGACATCGACGACCCCGAGAAGAGCCCGATCTTCACGCAATACCCCAAGATTCTTGCCGACAAGCACATGGTCGAGTTCCTGACCGACTATCTGCGTCTGATGGTCGGCGGCAACATGAACGCGTTCGAGATCGAGAGCCTGATGGACGAGGAGATCGAGACGCACCACGTGGAAGTGGAAGGCCCGGCGCATGCGCTGAACCGGGTCGGCGACGCGATGCCGGCGTTCGGCATCGTGGCGGCCGTGATGGGCGTGGTGCACACGATGGCCTCGGCCGACAAGCCGCCCGCGGTGCTCGGCGCGATGATCGCGCAGGCGCTGGTGGGTACCTTCCTCGGCATCCTGCTGTCGTACGGCCTGATCGGGCCGCTCGCGAGCCTCGCCGAACAGCGCGCGGCCGAGTCGACCAAGCTGCTCCAGTGCATCAAGGTGACGATCCTGGCGAGCCTGAATGGCTATGCGCCGGCGATCGCCGTGGAATTCGGCCGCAAGGTGCTCTTCTCGACCGAACGCCCGTCGTTCGCCGAGCTCGAAGAGCACGTGCGCCGCGTGAAGGCGAAATAAGCGGAGCGGCCGGGCGATGAGCAAGGGCAAGGATCGCGCGATCGTCGTCAAGCGGGTCGCGCCGGCGAAGAAGGGCCACCACGGTGGCGCCTGGAAGCTCGCCTATGCGGACTTCATGACCGCGATGATGGCGTTCTTCCTGCTGATGTGGCTGCTGTCGGCCGTCACGCCGGTGCAGCTCAAGGGCATCGCCGACTACTTCAACACGCCGCTGAAGGCCGCGCTGTTCGGCAGCGGCGACCGCAGCTCGCAGGATTCGAGCATCGTGAACGGCGGTGGCGCGGACATCACGCGCGCCGACGCCGGCACGACGCGCCGCACCGACGGCACCAACCTGCTCGCCGACCGCCTCACCCAGGAAGGTCGCGAGGACCAGCACAACACCGAGCAGAGCGCCGGTGCCCAGGATCGCCTGGAGCAGATGCGCCTGCACGACCTGCAGATCAAGCTGATGGCCGCGATCGAGGCGAACCCGGTGCTGCGCCAGTTCAAGCAGCAGATCCGCATCGACTCCACGCTGAGCGGCCTGCGCATCGAGATCGTCGATACCCAGAAGCGGCCGATGTTCGCGATGTCGAGCAACACGGTCGAGCCGTACATGCACGACATCCTGCGCGAGATCGGCAAGACCCTGAACGACGTGCCGAACCGGATCGTGGTGCAGGGCCATACCGACGCCGTGCCGTATGCCGGCGGCGAGAAGGGTTACAGCAACTGGGAACTGTCGGCGGACCGCGCGAACGCGTCGCGCCGCGAGCTGATCGGCGGCGGCATGGACGAGGCGAAGGTGCTGCGCGTGACCGGCCTCGCCTCCACGCAGAACCTGAACAAGGCCGATCCGCTCGATCCGGAAAACCGCCGGATCAGCATCCTGGTGCTGAACCGCAAGTCCGAAGCCGCGCTGTTGCGCGACGACTCGAGCGCCACCACGCTCTCGAACGATGCGGCCGGCAGCCAGGCGCTGGCCGCAATCACGGGCGGTGCGCCCGGCGCCACCGGCGCGAAGGCGCCGAAGACGGCCGCGGCGCCTTCCGCCGCGCCGTCGATCGCGCCGGTGCAGCCGATCGTACCGGCGGCACCGACCGCTGCCCATTGACGTGAACCGGAGACCGAACGACATGATCCGCTCCATTCTCGCCATCGACGATTCCGCGACGATGCGCGCGCTGCTCCAGGGCACGCTGACCGAGGCCGGCTACGCCGTGCAGGTGGCGGCCGACGGCGAAATCGCGCTCGAACTCGCCGCGACGATTCCGTTCGACCTGGTGGTGACCGATCACTACATGCCGGGCAAGAACGGCCTCGACGTGATCCGCACGCTGCGCGGTCGCGACGGCTATGCCTCGACACCGATCCTGGTGCTGACCACCGAGAGCGGCGACGACTTCAAGTCGGCGGTGCGCGAGGCGGGCGCCACCGGCTGGCTGCAAAAGCCGCTCGACCCCGACACGCTGCTCGACGTCGTGGCCGCGCTGGCCGCGCCGAGCCACTGACGCGCCTGGCTCGACGCGCAAACGAACCAACCCCATACGACGCCAAACGACGACACCGACGTGGATCCGGCATGACTCTCGACATCACTCAGTTCTATCAGACGTTCTTCGACGAGGCCGACGAGCTGCTCGCGCAGATGGAGCAATTGCTGCTCGGTCTCGACGCGGGCTCGCCGGACCCCGAGGACCTGGCCGCGATCTTCCGCGCCGCGCACTCGATCAAGGGCGGGGCGGCCACCTTCGGCTTCGCCGCGCTGACCGACACCACCCACATCCTCGAATCGCTGCTCGATCGCGCGCGCAATCACGAGATCACGCTGACGATGCCGATGATCGACGCGTTCCTCGAGACCAAGGACGTGCTGTCCGATCAGCTGGGCGACTATCGCGCGAGCGCCGAGCCCGACGCGGCCGCGGCCGCGGCGATCTGCGCCAAGCTCGAATCGCTGCAGCGCGAGGCGCTCGGCCAGGCCGCGGCACCCGCGCCCGTCGCCGCCGCGCCGGTGGCGGTGGCTGCACCGGTGGTCGAGGCCGTTGGGGCCACGATCGAGGACGATTCGGAAGCCGATCTCGAGGACGCCTTCGCGGCGGCCGCCGCCGAATACAGCGTGCCGGGCTCGGCCGCGGCCGACGCCGAGGCAGCGGCCGTGGCAGCCGGCGGCGCGCCCGAGCACGTCGTCACGCAGGCCACCGAGGCCGCGCATCCGGGCAGCACGGCGGGCTTCGCGCCGGCCGCGAGCGCCGCGTCGAACGACGCCGACGGTGGTCCGCACCTGCGCATCGTGCTCAAGCGCGTCGGCGAGAAGGATCGCGACCTGCTGGTCGAGGAGCTCGGCAACCTGGGCCGCATCGTCGGCCGCAGCGAAGCCGGCGAGGAACTGACGCTGTGGCTCGACAGCGACGTGCCGTCCGACGACATCGTGGCGGTGCTGTGCTTCGTGATCGACGACAGCCAGATCACGATCGCCCGCGGCACCGCACCGGG
>JASLEG010000005.1 GCA_030151225.1 Burkholderia sp.
GGGCAAAGATTCCCTATCTGGGTCGTGGTATGGCGACGGGTTCGACGGCAAGGGAGGCAACGACACGATTTCTGGAGGAGGTGGGGCCGACACGTTCATCTTCAATCGGGGCTACGGACGTCTGCGCATTTATGAAAACCAGTCGACGGCACTGTCGAGCGGAACGGTACTGAAACTCGGGGAAGGGTTGGATTCGTCGACGCTCACGGTGACGACGAACGGAAGCGACGTGATTCTTTACCAAGGCACGGACCAAATCACGCTGTCGAATATGGCAAACAGCCCCGGCAACTACGGCGTAAGCCAGGTCCACTTCGCCGATGGCACCACCTGGACCGCCTCGGAGCTCGTCGACCGCGCCCATGGAATCGAGCCACGCTCGATCTCTGCGATCAGTACTGACGCACTCGACGGCATATCCATCGATTCACTCGATCCCGTCGGCGCCACGATCTACCAGCGCCAGCCCGAAATCCAGCTGAACCAGCTCGTCGATGCCATGGCCGGCTACACGGGCGCGGGACGCGGATTCGCGAATTTCTCGCCGGCAGGTCAGGCAGCCGTCGAACCGAGCCAGATGCTCGCCACCTCGACGGCGCTGCATCACTAGTCGCCTTTCCGCAGCCCAAGGCAAAACAGGCTCCGCTCCTTACCGCGAGCGGAACCTGTCTCCCAGCCGTTCGAAGCCCGGCGGGGCAAGGCGAATCGAACACCTCCCGATCCGCCCGCCACCGGAAATCGCAACCTCCATCACTCCGAAGCCCGCACCCCCACCGCCGCCCCCGCCTGCGAGCCCACGCGCCCCCTGGCCTTCGCCACGTAGTAAATCACCGCCGTCGCCACCAGCCCCACCATCCACGAAATATCCGCGCCACCCGCCAGCCCCGCCCACGGCCCGTGGAAGAAGGTCTCCTCGAAGAACGGCACCTGCACCGCGATGCCCAGCAGGTAGATCCCCACCGCCTTCACGTTGAACGCGCCGTACGTGCCGCCGTTGCTGCTGATGATCTCGCTCACCTTGTAGGTGCGCCCGCTGATCAGGTAGAAATCCACCAGGTTGATCGCCACCCACGGCGCCAGCACGATCCGCATCGCGAAGATCGCGGTCAGGAAGATGCCGATGAAGTTCTTCGACGCCCACAGGGCGGTGACCGTCGAGGCGATCAGCAGCGCGGCGGATACGGCGATCCGCACGTTGCGGCCCGGCACCCAGCTCGGGCGGAAGGTCTGCGCGGCGGTGATCACCGACAGCACGGCGCCGTACAGGTTCATGCCGTTGTGGCCGATGATGTTCACCAGGAACAGCAGGATCAGCACGTAGCCGAACATGCCCGTCTGCGAACGCACGGCGTCCATCGCGTCGGTGCCGTTGCCCGCCGCGCTCACGGCCAGCAGCCCGAAGATGAACGCGAAGATGGTGCCGAGCGAGGTGCCGAGGAAGGTGCACGCGAAGGTCCTGCCGAAGCCCGCCGAGAGTGGCATGTAGCGCGAATAGTCGGACGTGTAGGGCGCGAAGCTGATCTGCCAAACGGCGCACAGCCCGAACATCGCGAACCAGTTCGAGAGCGTGAACTGCCCGCGATGCAGCACGTCGGCATGCAGGTCGGGCACGATCATCGCGATCCCCACCACCAGCGCGCAGCCCATGAACCACGCGCCGATCTTGTTGAAACGGTGGATGAAGTGGTAGCCGATCAGCCCCACCAGCGTGGCGAACACGGCGCCGAGCACGGTCGCCAGATGGATCGGCACCGAGGGCGCGGCGGTGTGCAGCGTCTTGCCGGCCAGGATGATGTTCGACACGAAGAAGCCGAGGTAGATCAGCGTGGTGAAGCCCACCACGATCAGCGAGCCGTAGCGGCCGAACTGCGCGCGGCTCTGGATCATCTGCGGCACCCCCACCAGCGGCCCCTGCGCCGAGGTCAGCGCATGGAACAGCGCGCCGAAGAACTGCCCGGCGGCGATCGCGAGGATCGCGCTGATCAGGTCCAGGTGGAACACCAGCACGGCGGTCGCGCCCGAGATCACGGCCAGTGGCGCGACGTTCGTGCAGAACCACAAGGTGAACAGGTCCCCCGGCTTGCCGTGCCGGTGCTCCGGCGCGACGTACTCGATCGAATTGCTTTCTATGGCAAGAACGCTGTTGTCGTTCCCCGAGTTTTTCATGATGTCTCCGTCTCCTGCTTCATGGGCGAGCGACGCCCGGCCGCGCACGGGATGTGCGCGACGCGGGATCGCTCTTGTTTCCGGTGTGCCGCTACATCGGGTGCCGCGCTCAGCGCATCACGAACGGATCGCTGATCGGATCGTCCGAGGTGCGCAGCCACACGGTGCGCGTGGTCGTGTATTCCAGCGCGGCGCTCAGGCCGCCCTCGCGGCCGTGGCCCGACAGGCCGAAGCCGCCGAACGGCGCGAGCGGCGACACGGCGCGGTAGGTGTTGATCCACACGATGCCGGCGCGTACCCGCTTCGACACGCGGTGCGCGCGCGTGAGGTTGCTCGTGAAGATGCCGGCGGCGAGGCCGTAATCGGTGCCGTTGGCCTTCTCGATCGCTTCCTGCTCGGTGTCGAAGGTGTCCACCGCCAGCACCGGGCCGAACAGCTCGCGCGTGATGCAGTCGGGCCGCGCCACGCCGGTGCAGTCGAGGATCGTGGGGGCGTAGTAGAAGCCGTCGCGATCGAGCGCGTGGCCGCCGGTCAGCACCCGGGCGCCCTGGCTCACCGACTGCGCGACCACGGCCTCGATGTGCCGGCGCTGGCGCTCGGTGCAGAGCGGGCCGTATTCGGTGCTCATCTCGCCCGGCGCGCCCACGCGGATGCGGCCCACGCGCTCGATCAGCATCGCGAGGAAGGCGTCCTTCACCGAGGCCTCGATCAGCAGCCGCGAGCCGGCCACGCAGCTCTGGCCGCTCGCCGCGAAGATCGCGGCCACCTGCGCGTTCACGGCGCTCTGCAGGTCGGTGTCGGCGAACACGATGAACGGCGACTTGCCGCCGAGCTCGAGCGACACCTTCGCGAGATTGCCGGCGGTGTTGGCCACGATGTGCTTCGCCGTCTCGGGGCCGCCCGTGAAGGCGACCTTGGCCACCTTCGGGTGGCCGCTCAGCACGGCCCCGCATTCGGGGCCGAAGCCGGTCACCACGTTCACCACGCCGGGCGGGAAGCCGGCCTCGTGCACGAGGCGCGCGAATTCGAGCAGCGGGCCGGGGCCGTCCTCGGACGCCTTCAGCACCACGGTGCAGCCGGCCGCGAGCGCGGGGCCGAGCTTCACGGCCGACAGGAACAGCTGGCTGTTCCAGGGCACGATGGCGGCCACCACGCCCACCGGCTGCCGCTCGAGCCACACCTGCATGTCGGGCTTGTCCACCGGAAGGTGCGCGCCCTCGAGCTTGTCGGCGAGGCCCGCGTAATACCGGTAGTACGCCGCAACGTAGGCGATCTGGCCCGAGGTCTCGCGAATGATCTTGCCGGTGTCGCGTGTCTCGATCTCGGCCAGGCGCGGCGCGGCCTGCTCCACCAGGTCGGCCAGCTTCAGCAGCAGCCTGCCGCGCGCGGAGGCGGTCAGCCCGGCCCAGGCGGGCGAGGCGAGGGCGCGTTCGGCCGCGTCCACGGCGCGGTTCACCTGCTCGGTGCGCGCCTCGGGCATCTGCGCCCACACCTGGCCGGTGGACGGATCCACGCTGCCGAAGGTGGCGGCGCCGGCCTCGAAGCGGCCGTCGATGTACAGCTGGAAATCGCCGTTCATGGGCAGGACCTCACTGGAAGGCGGGCATCACGTGGCGGATCATGCGCTCGAGCGAGGCCTTCTTGCGCTCGAAGCTCATGCCGGTATCGATCCAGAACGAATACTCGTCGAAGCCGAGCGCCTCGTAGGCCTTCAGGCGCGCGATCACCTCGTCGGGCGTGCCGATCACGTTGTTGCGGCGCATCGCTTCCGGCGAGTAGAACGGGTGCGCGGCGATCTCGTCGCGGCTCAGCGGCTTGATCATGCCGCGGCTCACCGGGCGCTCGTTCCTGAACCACGCGCCGAAGTAGTTGTAGAACACGTTCACCTCGTCGGCGGCCAGCTGCGCGTCGCCTTCGCTGTCGGCCACGTAGGTGTGGCGCAGCAGCATGATCTGCGGGCGCTTCACCTCGCCGAACTTCTCGCAGGCGGCGTTGAAGTGGCCCACCAGCTTTTCCACTTCCTCGTCGCCGAGGTGCAGCGGCGTGACCTGCACGTTGCAGCCGTTGGCCACCGCGAATTCGTGGCTGTTCGGATCGCGCGCGGCCACCCAGATCGGCGGATGCGGCTGCTGCAGCGGCAGCGGCGAGGAGGTGGTGGCGGGGAACGACCAGGATTCGCCCTCGTGCGCGTAATCGCCCTGCCACAGCTTCTGCACGGCGGGGATCAGCTCGCGCATCTTCTGGCCGGCCGTCCAGGCGTCGAGCCCCGGCGAGAGCCGTTCGTACTCGAACGAATACGCGCCACGCGCGATACCGAGCTCGAGCCGCCCGCCGGTGATGATGTCGGTCATCGCGGCCTCGCCGGCCAGCTTGATCGGGTGCCAGAACGGCGCGACCACGGTGCCGGTGCCGAGCCGCACGCGCTTCGTCTTGTTGGCGAGGTCGGCCAGGTTGATGAACGGATTCGGCGCGATCGTGAAATCCATGCCGTGGTGCTCGCCGGTCCAGACGGCGTGCATGCCGCCGCGATCGGCGATCTGGCACAGCTCCACCATCTCGTCGTACAGCTGTTTCTGGCTGGTATGGTCGGAGACGCGCTCCATGTGGACGAAAAGCGAAAAACGCATGATGTGACCTTTCAATCAGGAATGAAGCGGGCGGACGGTGCCGTGGCTATGATCGCCGAAATACATGCCGTAACTTTTCAGCTGGCTTTCCCTGCGGTAGCGCTCGAGCATGCTGGCCAGCGCGCTGTCCTGGAATTCATCCGCCGCGATCGCGTCGAGGCTCACGAATTCGCCGCCGGCCGCGCCGTCGTCTTCGGGCACGCTGCACAGGAACGAGATGTACTGATAGTGCGTCTCGGTATTGTTGTAGGCCGAATAGATGAAGTTCGCCGAGGCGTTGGGCTGGTACTGGTCGAACAGCTCGCCGAGCGCCTTGTCGGCGCCGGCGCGGCCGATTTCCCGCGCGGGCAGCGCCCACTTGCCGTCGGCCGTGCGCGTGAGCAGCACCTTGTCCTCGCGCGCGATGATCGCGCTGACGATCACCTTCGGGCCCGCGATCACCTCGGTGGCCACGCTGGCCGGCGTGAAATAGCCGCCGCGATAGTAGCCGAGGCCCGCGTAGCCGGCCGAGTGGAACGCCTGCACGCGGCCGATCAGCAGCGCGTGGTCGCCGGCGTCGATCACGGCGTGGGTGGTGCAGTCGAACCAGGCGCTGACCTCGTCGAGCAGCGGGTTGCGGTGCTCGCTTAGCCGCCAGGCCACGCCGGCGAAGCGATCCTCGCTGGGTCGCGCGAAGGTGTTCGACACGTCCTTCTGGCCTTCGGCCAGGATGTTGATCGCGAAGTGCTGCGTGGTGGAGAAGCTCGCGTAGTTGCTCGAGGTCTTCGCGATGCTGACCAGCAGCAGGGCGGGGTCGAGCGACACCGACGAGAACGAGTTCGCGGTGAAGCCGAGCGGCTTGCCGTTCTCGGGGCGCGAGGTGGTCACGATCGTCACGCCGGTCATGAAGGCGCCGAATGCGTCGCGAAGCTCGCGGGTGTTGATCCGGGTTGTCTCTTGGCTCATGTCACCACTCCGTGTTTCTGGGTTCAGGCCGGCGCATCTGCGTGCGTGTCCGGTTGCGGCGCCGTCTGCAGCCAGTCGCGCAGCGCGCGGTTGACGGCGTCGGGCGCGGTCAGGTTCGCCATGTGGCGTTCGTTCTCGAGCACCACGGCGTGGCCGCGCTGCGCGGCGGCGGCCATCTGCTCGGCCATCGCGGGCGTGGAGTTCGGGTCGTCCGAACCGGTCAGCACCAGCGCCGGGCAGGCGATCTCGGGCCAGCGGTCCGCGTATACCTCGTCGCCGCGCGCGAAGGCCGTGTAGGCCGTGGCGTAGCCACCGAGGTCCACCGCCTCCAGCCAGGCCGCCACGCGCTGCGCGGCGAGCTGCTGTGCTTCCTCGGCGTTGAACCAGCGGCGCAGCGGCGTGGCCACGTCGATCGTGCCGGAGCGCAGCTCGGCCGCGCGTCGCAGCACCGCCTCGCGGGCCTCGCCGGTGCGGCGGTACACGCCGTTCAGCACGGCCACGCGTCGCACCAGGTTCGGCCGCGTGGCGGCCACGCCGGCCGCGATCAGCGAGCCCATCGAGTGGCCGGCCAGGTTCACCGCGCCGAGCCCGAGCGTCTCGATGAAGTCGATCGCCCAGGCCACGAACTGCGCGAGGCCCGCCCCCGGCTCGAGCGGATCGCTGCGGCCGTGGCCCGGCATGTCCACCGAGATCACGCGGAACGCGTCGGACAGCGCCTCGATCTGCGGATACCAGGCCGCGGCCTGCATGCCCACGCCGTGGATCAGCACGAGCGGCTCGCCCGTGCCCTGCTCGAGGAAGTGCGCCGTGCGCTTACTTGACAGCTGCAGGGTTCTTGACGTCATGGCCGAGCTCTGCGAGGTCTTGATAGCGGTCGCCGATGCGGTGATGCGGGCGGCCGCCGGTGGCGCCGCCGATCGCGATCACGAGTTCGTCGGCGGCCGGCGCGTCGGGGATCGCGAACTGCAGCGTCAGGTAGTGCGAGCGGCGGCCCTCGTCGTTCTTGTCCATCATCGGGATCAGCAGCGGGGCGTTGGCCGGGCCGCGCGTGTTGTTGAACGCGAGGTAGGACCTGGCGCCCACCGCGTTGCGATAGATGTTGCCGAAGTGCAGCGTGTGGATCAGCGCCGAGGCGTGCTCGAGCTCGCCCGACACGCCCACGATCGCGCTCTTGCCGAACGCTTCCACGGCCTCGCCCGAACCGGCCTCGTCGAGGATCAGCCTGGTGAGGTGCTCGCTCAGTTGCGGGGCGATCGCGCGGATCTCCTTCGACAGGTCCTCCACGTAGCCGCGCCCGGCCCACGGATTCTTGATCACCACGGCGGCGCCGATCATCTTCAGCGGCTTCGCGGCGGCCTTCTCCCCATCCACGAATACGGTTTCGACATGCAGGACGGACTTGCGAATCAGGCTCATGGGCTTTTCTCCCGGGACGTTGTTGATGGAAACGAATTTTGGTATACCATCTTACGGTATTCCATGAGAGTTAACCCTGAACGAAGTCGTCGGAGCGAATCCGAAACGTGCGCGGCAGTCTGCCGCGAAACGCTCTGCGCGGCGCGGGGCAAGGCTTTGCGGGAAATCGGGGCGTGCCGCGAGGCCGTATAATGGCCGGCATCCCGAGGGCCGGGGTGCGCCCCGCCGAGCGCCGGAACCCGCGCGTTCCGACGACTGACCAATTTGAAGATCCATGAACCTGACTATCGAAAATCCGCCGGTTACGCTTCGGGAGCTGTCGCTCGACAAGCTTCGCAACGCGATCATCAGCGGCTATTTCCCGGCCGGGAAACGCCTGGTCGAACGGTCCTTGTGCGAGGAGATGGGCGTGAGCCGCTCGGTGGTGCGCGAGGTGATCCGCATCCTCGAGGCGGAAGGGCTGGTCGAGACCGCGGGCGGCAAGGGCCCCACCGTTTCCACGCTGAGCTGGGCCACGGCCGCGCAGATCTACGAGATCCGGCTGCTGCTCGAACAGAGCGCCGCGGCCGCCTGCACGGCGAAGCTGACCGACGCCACCGCCGCCGAGATCGAGGCCGCGCTGGCCGAGTTCAAGCGCGCGTTCGACGGCGACGACGTGAATCTGATCATCAGCGTGTCGTCCAAGCTCTACGAGAAGATCTTCGCGGTGGCCGGCCACGACGTGGCCTGGGAAGTGGTGCAGCGCCTGAACGGCCGCATCAGCCGGCTGCGCGCGATGACCATGAAATCGGCCAACCGCACCATCACCGGCTATGCGCGCATCGAGAAGATCTGCATCGCGATCTGCCGGCTGCGCGATCCGGAAGCCGCCAGACAGGCGGTGGTCGAACACGTGCGCGAGGCGGCCCGCATCGCGCAACAGGCTCTGCAGGACGAAAAGGTGAAGGGATGAGTGCTTACTGGATTGCCCACGTCACGGTATCGAATCCGGATGGCTACAAGGGCTACACCGATCTCGCGCCCGAGGCGTTTCGCAAGTACGGCGCGGAATTTCTCGCGCGCGGTGGCGCGTGCGAGGCGCTCGAAGGCGAGGCGTTCCAGCGCCACGTGGTGATCCGCTTCCGCGACATGGCCACGGCGCTCGAATGCTATCGCTCGCCCGAATATCAGGCGGCCAAGGCGAAGCGCGACGGCAACTGCGTGGCGAACATCTCGATCGTGGAAGGGCTCGAATGAGCGCTCGCCTCGCCTGAGCTCGACTCACCTCACACGAAATCGCCGACCGTGCGCGGCACCTTGCCGGACAGCGGCAGCACCTCGGCCTCGAGCATCGCGATCGCCTGCCGCGCCAGTTGCGGCAGCGGATGCCGGCGGCTCACCGCGATCCTCGGCCTCGCGCGCGGCGCGATCTCGCGCGCGTTCGGTTTCGGCATTCACCGCTTCATGGGCACCGGCCTCGCGATCGTCAACACGATCGGCAACGGCGTGGCCACGCTGGTGGTGGCCGCCTGGGAACGCGAGCTCGATCGCGACCGGCTGAACGCCGAGATGTCGCGCCGTCGCGGCGCGGCCTGATTCGGCGCCCGGCTTTCCCGCTTTCCCGTTTTCCCGCGCGACCCGGCGCGACCCCACGTCGTTCAAGGATGTCCGCATGCGCCTCGCGCGCGTGCGGCGCCTTCGCTCGCACTCGAAACCATATCGAAGACGGCAACATGCGTGTGCCTGACCGGCATGTACGTGGACACCTCGAAGCTCGGCACCTCGCTCGCGCGCGTCCACCGCGCAGGCGGGCGGCGGCAATGCGGTGATCTTCGCGCTGGAGAGCTTGCTCCGGCCCGACACCGGGCAGACGGGGCGCAACACCACCGACGGACTGTTCTCGCACAACACGGCGAGCCTCGCCTGCGAATACGTGCTGTCGCGGCGCAGCTTCGGGTATGCGGTCCATTGGTGGGACAAGCTCAGCGGCAACCCCATCGGCACCCCACCGGCAACACGCTCGGCGTGGGCATGCGGCACACGTTCCGAGGCAGGCGCACCTCACGTCAGGTCCGCCTGCAGCCAGGCCACCACCTCGTCGATCGCGAGCGGCGCGTTGCGCCCGTCGCGGCCCGACTCAGCCGCCGTCGCCCGGCGTGCGGAACGCCGGCAGCGCCGAGGCGGCACGCACGAAATCCTGCTGGCGGCGGTGGCCGCTCTTGGCCAGCACCGCGCGCAGCTGGTTGCGCGCCGTGGTGACCGTGATCGCGGCGGCGGCCGCGCTTTCGTCGAGCGACAGGCCGCGCGCCAGCGCGTTGGCGAGCCGCGCCTCGGCCGGCGTGAGGCCGAACAGCTGCGCGAGCTGCGCCTCGCAGGCGGCGTCGCTGCGCTCGGCGCGGCGCACCGAGATCATCAGGTCGGCGCGCAGCGGTGTGAGGATCGTGTTGGCGGCGGTGCCGAGCGAGGCGCGCGCGGGCTCGGGCATCGCGAGCACGGTGAGGTGCCAGGTCTCGCCGGCGCTGCGCATGCTGAGGCTCGCCGGGCGGCGCGTGGCACGCACGCGCGCGATCGCGTCGCCGAGCGCGGGGCTCCAGGCGCCGGTCGAGTCGAGCCGGCGGCCGGCCGTCTCCACCCGGCGCAGCCTGCCGAGCCATGCCTCGGCGCACGGGTTGCAGAACACGATGCCGTTGTGCGGATCGATCGCGAGCACGCCCTGGCCGAGCGCGTCGAGCGCGGCCTCGCCGGCCGCGATGCCGGCGCGCAGCGATTCGTTGCGCATCATGAGCCGCAGGGTTTGCCGCAAATGCGGTATCAGGCGCGTGACCGCCTCGCGTTGCGTGGCCGAAAAGGCCGGTTGTCCCACCGCGTGATTGAAAACCAGATACACGTCGAGCGGGCCTTCGCGATGCACGCAACTGCCGAGCACGTAACGCACGCCGAATGGAATCAGCAAATCCTGATAGAACTCGTTTCCCGACACGAAGCGCGCGTCGAAATAATCGTCGCAGCTGAAGACTTCACCGACCGAGCGACTTTGCGCGAGTTGCCGGCGCGGATCGATATGGCCGTAGTAATTGGCATAGGCGTCCCCGGCCGGCAGGAATTCCGGGCGCGTCATCACGCTGATCGGCACCGTCCTGTCGACGGCATCCCAGCCCACCATGTGCGCCACGCTGCTGCCGATCCAGGTATCGAACGCGCGCAGCGCGCCGAGCAGGGCCTCCGGCTCGAGTACCGCGTCGTAAAACCCCGCCAGCAGCCCGTCCAGCGCCTCCGGATTGCCCGTCCTGATTTCCCGCAATGTCATTCGGTCCCCCGACCCCGTGCGTGTCACGCCATCGCATTCTGTGTTGCCGCATGATGCATTTTGATCATGCATATCGTTTTGCGACTACGGAGAATGCCACATCGTCGGACGAATACGAAATGAATCGATTCGGCGAAAACGATTTCGTGATGCTTTCGAAAATGAAAGCGACGGCGATTCGAAGAAAAATGCGTTTCTTCTCCAATAACGGTAGACCGAACATGAAAAAGACCTGGATCTGCATCGGGGTATGTGCACTGCTGAGCGCCTGCGGGGGCGGCGACGGCAATTCCGGCAGTACCGCGAGCACCACCACGACCACCGGCAGCACGTCGGGCAGCAGCAGCACGACGGCCACCGCGCAGCCGCTGGCTGCGCAGCAGACCTACATCGGCTCGGTCAGCTTCGGCGACACGATCTCGGTGCAGATCGACGCGCCGGCCAAGGGCCAGGTGACCACCACCTTCGTGAGCTCGAAATTCGGCCTGTCGGGCAAGCTGGTGGGCACCTACACGGTGTCGTCGAACGGCAGCTACATCGTCTCGAACTTCGCGGCGAGCGGCACGGTGCCGGCCACGCTGTCGGCTGGCGCGAGCGCGGTGGGCATGCAGTTCACGGTCAGCGCGGACAGCAGCAACCACGGCGTGCTGACGGGCCAGATGAGCAACGTGCCGAACGTGTCGGCCGGCAGCGGCGTGCTGGCCGGGCAGGTCACCGCGTCGAACAACGGCGTGAGCACGGTGGCGGCGCTGGCCGGCACCTACAGCTTCATCAAGCTGTCGGGCGACTACGCGTCGAACGGCGTGCCGGTGGGCACCCAGGACGTGGATTCGGGCCAGTTGCGCATCAACACCGACGGCACCTTCCGCGCCTGCCCGAGCGCGCCGTATTCGGACACCTGCACCGACGACGAGGACAGCAAGCTGGCCGACACCGGCACGATCACCGTCGATCCGGATCAGGCCACCTACCCGGGCGGCTTCGACATGACGCTGAACGGCACCGCGTTCGGGCGCCTGTTCGTCAGCACGAGCGGCGGCAACAACACGATCATGCTCGACCAGGCCAGCGTGAACAGCAGCGGCACGTTCCGCACCGGTTCGTGGGTACTGCAGACCACCGCCGCGATCGCGAGCGGCACCTACGACGGTGACTACACCTGCTCGGAGCCGAACACGAGCGACAACGACGTGCTGCTCGGCAACATCACCACGTCCTCGGTGCACATCTCGGGCAGCACCCTCACGCCGTCCAGTACCAGCTCGAGCCCGATGACGCTGAACTTCAACAGCACCTTCAACGCCGCGGCCTCCAGCACCACGCCCACCTACACGACCGGCGTGAACGGCCTGATGGCCGGCCTGCTGCCGACGATCGTCAACAGCAAGCAGGTGCAGAGCGCGCTGGTGTTCATGCCGGTGTCGTCGAGCAACATCTACTACATCGACGAACCCAACGCCGACGGTTTCTTCGTGCTGGGGCTGTGCACCAAGGGCGCGCCGGCGTAAGCCGCGCCGCCCGCCCGGCCATCCGGCGCGCGCGGCCTGGCCGGTCGGCCGACCGCGCGCGCGACGCGATGCCGGCTTGATGATCGACGCAAGCCGCCGCGGTGTCGGGCGGCTTGCGTCGTTTCGGCGGCCGCGATTCGATCGTGGCGCGATCGGCTGCCGATCGCGCGGCACGGCTTATCGCGCGTCGTCGCGCTCCCTACGATGTGTCCCATGCCGGGCCGTTCGCGCCGGGCCCATTCACAGGGAGCATCGCATGCAGATCCGAACCCGCCGCACCACGCTTCACGTCGACGATACTGGCGCGCACGAGGTGCGCGACACCCCCGCGCTCGTGCTGCTGCATTACTGGGGCGGCTCGTCCCGCACCTGGAGCGGCGTGGCCGAGCGGCTGCGCGCGCGCTTTCGCATCGTCGCGATCGATCATCGCGGCTGGGGCGAATCGGCCGCGCCCGCCAGCGGCTACACGATGGACGATCTCGCCACGGACGCGCACGACGTGATCCGTGCGCTCGGCCTCGCGCGCTACGTGCTGGTGGGCCACTCGATGGGGGGCAAGGCCGCGCAGCTGCTGGCCGCGCGGCGCCCGGCGGGCCTCGAAGGCGTGGTGCTGGTGGCGCCGTCGCCGCCGTCGCCGATGGCCGTGCCGGCCGAGCAGCGCGCCGCGATGGTGGCCGCCTATGCGTCGCGCGAGGGCGTGGAGCAGGTGCTCGACCACGTGCTCAGCGCGCGGCCGCTTTCCGCCGAACAGCGCGAGCGCGTGATCGCCGACAGCCTGCGCGGCGCACCGCAGGCGAAGGCCGCGTGGCCCGAGGCGGGCATGCTCGAGGACATCACGGCCGAGGTCGGCGCGATCGCGGTGCCGGTGTGCGTGGTGGCCGGTGAATGCGATCGGGTGGAGCGCGTGGAGGTGCTCGAGCGCGAACTGCTGCCGCGCATTCCCGGCGCGCGCATGACGGTGCTGCCGCAGGTCGGCCATCTGCTGCCGCTCGAGGCCGCGCCCGAGCTGGCCGCGGAGATCGCCGGTTTCGTCGATGCGCTGGTGGCACCGCCTGAACCCGTCGCGCCCACCGTGGCGCTGACGCCCGAGCAGGTGCCGCCCGCCTTCGACGCCGCGCTGAATGCCGGTGACCTCGACGCCGTGCTCGCGCTGTTCGACGACGCGGCCACGATGCGCATGACCGACGGCGTGCACGTCGCGCACGGCAAGCCCGCGCTGCGCGAGGCGCTCGCCCGGCTGCTGACGCTGCGCCCGCGGATCCGCAACCACGTGCGCCTCACGCTCGCGAGCGGCGACACGGCGCTGGTGCTGATGGACTGGACGGTCTCGATGACGCTGCCCGACGGCCGCGAGGTGGCGCAGGCCGGCGCGGCCACCCAGGTGATGGCGCGCGGCGCGGACGGCGTGTGGCGACTGCGCATCTCGAACCCGCTCGGCACGGCCGCGCAGGCTGAACGCTCGCCGGCCTGAGCCAGGCGGGCGCGACCCGATCAGCCGCGCGGCGGGGCTTTCCTGCGCCTGGGCTTGCCGCCCTGCTCGCGGTAGCGATCCCAGGGCGGGGCGTCGCCGAATTCGGCGGCCAGGCAATCCACGAAGCGCCGCACCTTCAGCGGCAGATGCCGCGCGCTCGGATAGACGGCCTGGATCGTCAGGTCCGGCGCGCGCCAGTCGGGCAGCAGCTCCACGAGTTCGCCGCGCGCGATCGCCTCGCCCAGCACGAAGCTCGGCCCGAACACCACGCCGGCGCCCGCGCGTGCGGCGGCCAGCAGCATCTGCACGTTGTTGGCGGCGAGTCGGCTCGGGCCGTTCACGATCTCGACTGTGCCGTTCGCGTCGGCCAGCGTCCAGTCGCCGGCCGACACCGCCTCGCTGAAGGTGAGGCGCGGCGCCCGGCGCAGCTCGGCCGGGTGGCGCGGCGTGCCGTGTCGGGCGAGCCAGGCCGGCGCCGCCGCGATCGCCATGCGGCACGGCGCGAGCCGCCGCGCCACCAGGTCCGAATCGGGCAGCCGGCCGATCCGCACCGCCACGTCCACGCCCGCATCGAGCAGGTCCACGTAGCGGTCCGACAGCTGCACCTCCACCTCCACCTGCGGGTGCGCCTCGAGAAAGCGCGCCACCGCGCCACCCAGATGCAGCGCGCCGAAGGCCACCGGCGCCGCCACGCGCAGCGTGCCGCGCACGGCGCCCTGCGCGTCGCTGGCCTCGCGGTTCGCCTCGTCCCAATCCTCGAGCAGCCGCTTGCAGCGCGCGTAGTACACCTGACCGATGTCGGTCAGCCCGAGCCGGCGCGTGGTGCGCTGGAGCAGCCGCGCGTTCAGCTCCGTCTCGATCGCGCTGACGTACTTGCCGGCCATCGCGGCCGACAGCCCGAAGCGGCGCGCCGCGCCGGCCAGGCTGCCTTCCTCGACGGCGGCCACGAACACGCCGATGCCAGTCAAACGATCCATGCGCGCCTTGCTCCTCGTGATCCGGTTGTGCCGATGGCGTGAGCGGGCAGTATATCGGCGCGGCGATTGGTCGGACGAATCGATCGCGCCGGCGGCCGCATGTGCGATGCATCAGGGATATCCCGCCTGCGGCGTCGCTCCGGATCTGCCGTCAACGCAGGAGCTGGCTTTCATCTCGCCGACCGGCACCCTGACGACAGACAAGAACATGAGCACATTCACCCTGAACCGCAAACTGACGTCGATGATCGTGATCCTGTGGATCGGCCTGCTGCTGATCGCGGGGTTCGGTGCATGGCACGCCCGCAATTCGATGCTCGACGCGCGTCGCGCCGCGCTGTCGGCGCTCGTGAGCCAGGGCTACGGCATCGCCGATTACTACTACCGCCAGTCGCAGTCGCACGCGATGAGCGAGGACGAGGCCAAGCACCGCGCGCTCGACGCGATCGGCGCGATGCGCTACGGCACCGACGGCTACATCTCGATCAACGATTCGCAGCCGGTCATGATCATGCACCCGATCAAGCCGAAGCTGAACGGCACCAACGTGGGCGGCATGGCCGATCCGAACGGCAAGCACCTGTTCCTCGACATCGTGAAGGCCGGCAACGCCGGCGAATTCGGCACCATCGACTATCTGTGGCCGAAGCCGGGCGCCGATGCGCCGGTGGAGAAGTCGAGCGTGGTGCGCCACTTCGCGCCGTGGGACTGGCACATCGTGACGGGCATGTACATGGACGACCTGCGCGCCGTGCTGATCCGCGACACGCTGGTCTGGCTGGCCGTGTCGGGGGCGCTCGGCGTGGTGGCCACGCTGGTGATGGTGGTGGTGCTGCGCAGCGTGCGGCGCAGCCTCGGCGGCGATCTCGAGGCCGCGGTGGAGACGGCGCGCCGGATCGCGGGCGGCGACCTGACCACGCAGGTGGACCTGAAGCGCGACGACCAGGCGAGCCTGCTGCACGCGCTGCACACGATGCAGGTCGGGCTGATCGGCATGGTGTCGCGCGTGCGGCTCGGCACCGAGAACATCAACGTGGGCGCCACCGAGATCGCGGCCGGCAATACCGATCTGTCTTCGCGCACCGAGGAGCAGGCCGCCGCGCTGGTGCAGACCGCCTCGAACATGGACGAGATCACCTCGCACGTGCGGCAGAGCGCCGAGAGCGCCTCCAAGGCGGCCGAGCTGGCCGGCCAGGCGGCCAACGTGGCCACCCGCGGCAGCGACGTGGTGGACGACGTGGTGCGCACCATGCACGAGATCACCGACAGCTCGCGCAAGATCGCCGACATCATCGGCGTGATCGACGGCATCGCATTCCAGACCAACATCCTGGCGCTGAACGCGGCGGTGGAAGCGGCGCGAGCCGGCGAGCAGGGCCGCGGCTTCGCGGTGGTGGCGAGCGAGGTGCGCTCGCTCGCGCAGCGCTCGGCCAGCGCCGCGAAGGAAATCAAGCTGCTGATCGAGGCCTCGACCGGCACGGTGGAGCAGGGCGCCGAGCTCGTCACCCGCGCCGGCGCCACGATGCAGGAGATCGTGCAGTCGGTGATGCGCGTGAACGGCATCCTCGGCGAGATCAGCCAGGCCGCCACCGAGCAGAGCACCGGCATCGAGCAGGTGAACCGCGCGGTGAGCGAGATGGATCAGGTCACCCAGCAGAACGCCGCGCTCGTCGAGCAGGCCGCGGCCGCCGCGCATTCGCTGAAGGATCAGGCGGACGTGCTGCGCGCGGCGGTCACGCAGTTCGCGCTGCCGGCCTGAGGCCGGGCTGCGGATGGCGGCGCGGCGGCCGTGCTCAGTCGTCGAATTCGCCGTCGTCGAACTCGCCGTCCAGCACGCGGTTCATGAGGGCGGGTGCGTCGCGCAGGAAATCGGCGAAGCCGGCGATGTCGGCGTGCTGCTGGTGCTCGACGTCCCAGTAGCCGATGCGCTGCGTGTCCGGATTCCAGACCAGCAGCGTGTCGGTGTAGTCGCCCGATTCGCGGCTGAGGCGCAGCAGCGTGCGGCCGCCCGCCTGCATCTCGATCGTGTCGGTCAGCGCGAAGCAGTCGATGAAGCCGAAGTCGCAGCCGGGCAACTCGATGCGGCGCTCGCTGCCCTGCAGGAAGGCGAGCAGGTCGGGCGTCAGCCGTAGCGGCTCGAGCGCGCGCAGCCGGTGCGGCACGCTGTGCCATTCCGGCGGCTCGCTCGCGCGCAACAGCGCCGCGAGTTCCGCGTCGCCGTGCTCGATCGCCGCCGTGTAGGGGCGCTCGCCGTTGCGGTCGGCGAGCGTCGGATTCGCGCCGTGGGCCAGCAACTGGCGACAGGTGGCGGTGTCGCGCAGGCGGGCCGCGACCAGCAGCGGCGTGGCGCCGTCGGGAAGCACTTGATCGTCGCCGTGGAAATCGAGGTCCACGCCGTGCGCGAGAAAGAATTCCACCGCGCGTCGGTTGCGGTTGAACACGGCCGAGCGGAATGCTTCGCCGCCGTGGTCGGCGGCGCGATGGCCGAGCGCCTCGATCACGGGCAGGTGCGCGAGCTGCTCGCCGTACAGCGCCTGCTGATAGGCGTCGCCGCCCACCCGGAGCCGCGCGTGAAGGTCCGCGCCGTGCTGCACCAGATAGCGCATCGTGTCGGGGTTCGTGTGGCGCGCGGCCAGCGGGAAGGCGGGCGCGTCCGGGCGGTTCAGCTGCGCGCCGTGTTCGACGAGCCAGTGCACCGATGCCGTGACATTGGCCGCGAGCGCCAGCACGAGCGGGGGCGGGTGGACGTGCTCGTCGAGCGCGATCGCGGCCTCGAGATCCGTGCCGCTCGCCAGCGCTGCATCCAGCGCGGCGAGGTCGCCTTCCAGCAAGGCGGTGGCCAACGGCGGCAGGTCGTCGAAATGGCCGAAGTGGGCGATCTTCACCATGAAGCGGGGGTCCTGTGGGGTGGCGGGGGCGGGCCGGCGCGTGCCGATAGCCGAGGCATGCGCCGATCGCGACCGGCCCGAACCGCGGCGAACCACGCAGCGCAAGCGGAGGCTGCCACGAAGGCCGTGCGCGGCAAGCTGCGGAAATCGATCGGCCCGAACGAGGTGGGTGTGGCCGTGTCGGACGTCGTGCGGCGCATTATACAAATGGCGATTCGGTATCTGCATGCAAGCCTCTCGTGCAAAGGTCGCGCCGGGCGCGATCTCCCCTCGCAACCCGCTTTTCCTCACACGAAACCCTCATTCCGCCTCCATTTGATCTTCCTCAAGCTTTGCTGAAAATGTGCCGTAAACGCGGACGTCTATCCAGATAACTCTGACGCCTACCCGGCCCATCCTCATGTTCAGCAAAATCAAGGTTTCAACCGGCCTTCTGTGCGTGCTGATCGCGTTCTGCGCGTTCCAGCTCGTCACCGCCGCTTTCGGCTTCTGGGCACTCACCCGCACCCATGCCAACGTCGACGAACTGTCGAACATCGCGATCGAGCAGAGCAACGCCGTCCACGAGACGACCCAGCAGTTGATGGACGCCCGGATCAACCTGTCGCGCGCCGGCACCCGCATGGCCAAGGGCGGCGAGGAGCCGGTCCAGATCGTGCAGCACGCGCGCGAGCAGCTCGCGCTGGCCGACAAGAGCTTCGCGCACTTCGTGGACGCGAGCCGCGCCGGCCACGCCGCGTCGAACACCGACGCGCTGGTCGAGCGCTACAACAAGTTCCATGGCGCGCTCGGCGAACTGGCCGGCTTCCTCGATGCGAACAACCTGCAGGCCTTCCTCGATCAGCCCACCCAGGGCATGCAGGATGCCTACCTGAAGGAAGTGCACGATTTCGAGGGCTTTGCCGACACCTCGGGCCGCGCCTCGCTCGATTCGATCGACGGCCGCCTCTCGGTGTTCAAGCTGATCAGCGTGCTGATCCTGGTGTTCCTCGGCGTGATGACCGCGCTGATCCACTTCGGCCTGCGTCGCGGCCTGGTGGCGCCGCTCGAGGAAGCGGGTCGCCACTTCGACCGGATCGCGCTCGGCCGCCTCGACACGCCGATCGCCGCGCGTGGCAGCAACGAAATCGGCCACCTGTTCGCGGGCCTCGCCAACATGCAGGCGAGTGTGGCCGGCACCGTGAAGCTGGTGCGCGAATCGGCCGACGCGATCCACCTCGGCGCCAACGAGATCGCCACCGGCAACGCGGATCTGTCCGCGCGCACCGAAAGCCAGGCGGCCTCGCTCGAGGAAACCGCCTCGAGCATGGAGGAACTGACCTCCACGGTGCGCCACAACGCCGACCACGCACGCGAGGCGAACACGCTCGCGGCCAGCGCGCTGTCGGCCACCGCCGAGGGCAGCCAGGTGGTGAACGAGGTCGTCAAGAAGATGCACAGCATCGCGCAGAGCTCGGACCGCATCGCGGAGATCATCTCGGTGATCGACGGCATCGCGTTCCAGACCAACATCCTGGCGCTGAACGCCGCGGTGGAGGCGGCACGCGCCGGCGAGCAGGGCCGCGGCTTCGCGGTGGTGGCGGGCGAGGTGCGCGGGCTCGCGCAGCGTAGCGCGCAGTCGGCCAAGGAGATCAAGGCGCTGATCAACGAATCGGTCACGCTGATTCGCGGTGGCGCGGAACTCGTGGAGAACGCGGGCGCGGCGATGCACAACGTGTCCACCACGATCTCGCGCGTGGCGCAGACGATGGAAGAGATCAGCGCGTCCTCGCGCGAGCAGAGCACCGGCATCGAGCAGGTCAATCAGGCCGTCACGCAGATGGACGAGATGACCCAGCAGAACGCGGCGCTCGTGGAGGAAGCGGCGGCGGCCGCGGCGTCGCTGCATCAGCAGACCGAGCACCTGAAGTCGGCGGTGTCGGTGTTCGTGGTGTCGGACGCCGTGATGCGCCCGGCCGCCGGCGAGCTGCAGCACGGCGGTCTCGCCACGCAGTTCGGCGCGCGCTTCGCCTGAGCGGCGTGCTTCCTTCCTCGGCCGTTCAGGCCACTTCGCGGTGGCTCGCCGTCGGCGGCGCATGCTGCGCCAGATGGCGCAGCAGCTTCAGCACCATCGTCACCACCAGCCCGGCCATCAGCACGAAGAACACGGCCAGCGGCGCGAGCGAGTGGATCGACACGAAGCCGGCCAGTGCCATCGACACCGACGACACCAGCAGCAGCGCGCAGCCCAGCAGCGCGCTGGTGAGCCCGGCCACGTGCGGAAACAGCGAGTTGCCGCGCGCCATCAGCGGCGGATACATCGCGCCGGCGCAGAAGCCCATCACGAGCACCGGCACGGCCAGCGTCCAGACGCGCAGGCCCACCGCGAGCGACAGCACGAGCATCGCGAGCGATGCGCCGGCCATGGTCCAGGCGCCGATCCGCAGGCGCTGCTCCGAGGTCGGCAGCGCCGCGCTGTGGATGCGGTTCGACAGGCCGCCGAAGAAATACATCGCGCCGATCGCGAGCGCGAGGTAGCCGAAGAAGGTGGGCGGCCTGTGCAGCGTGGTCTGCACCATGAACGGCCCGACGATGTTGAACACCAGCAGGATGCTGTAGCACACGCCCTGCGCGAGGAAGCAGCTGCGGAACACGGGGCTCGCGAGGATCTTCCCGGTGTTGGTCACGAGCGTGCGCAGCTCCAGCTTCACGGGCTTCGGCAGCGTCTCGCGATAGCGCGCGAGTACGGCCCACATCAGGATCGAATACAGCAGCAGGAACACCAGGCAGGCGCGCCAGCCGAGCCATTCCTGCAGATGCGCGCCAATCACCGGCGCGATGATCGGCGCGAGCCCCCACGCGGTGGCCATGTAGGTGAACGCGTGCACCAGCGCCTGGCCCGAGAACGAATCGGTGATGATCGCCTTGGCCAGCAGGTTGGTGGTGGCGATGCCGAAGCCCTGCAGGCAGCGCGCGAGCACGAAGGTCTCGAGGCTCGAGGCGGTCAGCGACAGCACGCAGCCGAGCGTGTAGATCGCCATGCCGAACACCAGCACGCGCTTGCGACCCCAGGCATCGGCCACCGGCCCGAAGATCAGCTGGCCGAGCGCGAACGCCACCACGTAGACGGACACGCTCGACTGGATCGCGTGCGGCGAGGTGGCGAACGCGCGGGCCATGGCCGGCAGCGCGGGCACGTAGATGTCGATCGCGATCTGTCCGGCGGACGCGAACAGGCAGATCAGGAACAGCAGGAAGCGCGGCGAATTGGCCGCGCCCCCGGCAGCGGAGCGGCTGGGGGTGTCGTGGGTCATGGGCATCGTGTGGGCGGGGGCGGGCGTGATCGCCGCCGGTGCGTATTGTGCCTGTCGTTTCAAATCCTGATACGAATCCCCTTTGCCGAGCCGTGTCTTGGTGTTGCGTCTCGCAACGAAAACGAAAGCTTCGTCGATGTGGCCGATGCGCCCGGCGCCATGAAAAACGCGCCGCCCCCGGAGAGGGGCGGCGCGTCGTGGGCCGCGCGAGCGGTGTGAGCCGCCGTGCAGGCAGCGGCAGGCGCGTCAGTGCGCGAAGTCCGAATGGCTCTTGATGAAGCTGTACAGCTTGGCGATGTCGATGCTGCCGAAGCCGGTGGCGCCGTCCCAGCCCGTGCCGGCCACGAAGCCCTTGTAGCTGCCGCTGCCGTTGTTGCCCGAGCTCACGTCGTGCAGCAGCGAGGCGTTCGACGGGAAGTACTGGTACAGGCTCGCGGCCGGGAAGCCGAGCGTGTTGCCGCTGGCCGAATTCAGGCGCGCCCAGATGCCCACGAAGATCGGCGACGCGAGGCTCGTGCCGCCCACCTGGTTCGGATTGCCGTTGCTGTCGGTGGTGCTGCCGTTGTAGTAGAGGATCGCACCGGTGCTCGAGGCCGCGTCGAACGCCACGTCGGGCAGGGCGCGCCGGGTGGAGCCCGTCAGGCTGGAACTCTGCCAGCTCGGCGCGGCCTCGAGCGTGCTGTAGCCGCCGCCCGTCGCCCACAGGCGCTTGGTGGAATCGTAGTCGCCCTGGCTGTCGTAGTAGCCGATCGCCGAGAGCCCCTCGTTCCACACCGTTTCGTTGGCCCAGGTGCTGCCGCCCGTGGTGTAGAGCGTGGTGCCGCCCACCGCGATCACGTAGGGCGAGCTGGCCGGCGCCGACACCGAGTAATGGCTCGTGCTCGGCACGCCGCCCGTGCCCGACACGCTGCTGGTGCTGCATTCGTAGGCGCCTTCGTCGCCGCTCGACACCGAGAAGGTCTGCCCCTGCGCCACCGCCTGCTTGAAGATGGTGTTGTCGGCCGCGCGGATGCTGGTGGCGTCCGCATCGGATTCGCACCAGCCGAGCGACACGTTGATCACCTTTGCGCGGTTGTCGGTCACGGCGCGGTTGAACGCGTTCGAGAGGTCGTCGAGCAGGGCCTGGTCGGTCTGCGCGTCGTCGGGCGCGTTGTAGAAGATCACCTGCTGCACGGCGCCCCCGGCCGCGCCCACGATCGACTGGCTGTCGAGCTGCCATTCGAGGTCGCCGCTGTTGTAGGTGCGGCCCGAGCCGCCGGTGTTGACCACCGACGAGGCGACCGTGCCGAGCCCGTTGCGGCTCGCGAAGGTGTTCAGGTCGCGCACCGTCTGCGTCTGGCTGCCGTAGGTGATGATGCCGACCGTGGTGTTCGCGGCGGTGGGCGTCGAGCCCGCGTCGTAGATCGACGAGAACTGCACCGGGTTGTGGCCGGTGGCGGTGCCGGCCGCGGCGGCGCGCGTGGGCGAGGCGGCGGCCGCGTCCGATGCCGCCTGCGCACCCGGCTGGAAGCGGTGATGATAGGTGTGCGCGGTCACCACGTTCTGCAGGCCCAGCACGGTATCCACCACGTTGCCGAGCGCGCTCGGCACCTGGGCGTCCTGCGCGTTCGCGAACACGCGGCGGCCGTCGGTGCTGGTGAACTGCTCGAGCGTGGTGTTGAATGCCTGCTTGACGGTGCCGGCCGTGCCGTCGGCCGTCACGAACAGCCGGTTCGGCGCCACCGTGACGTTGGTGAAGCCCGATGCGCGCAGGTGCGCGACCACGGCGTCGGCCTGGGCCTGGGTGGGCGCGTAGCGCGCGACGAACTGGTCGGTGCTCAGGTAGCCGCCGCCGTTGCCCTGCTGGAGCTTCGCGAGGAAGCGGTCGAGGCCCGCCTCGTCGCGCAGCTTGAGGCCCACCGTCACGTGCACGGTGGCGCCGCTCGCGAGCGCGAGCGTGGCGGATGCCGCGCGCGTCACGCCGGCCGCGGCGGTGGTGGAGGCGGCCGCCACGTTGCCGGCTGCCTGCACCAGCGGCAGGAAGGCCTTGGTGCGCGTGGCGGACCACGACGCCGGCGTGGCGGCGTGGCCGGCGGTGGCGCCGAGCGTGCCGAAAGCCGCGAGCGCGGCCGATGCGATCAGGAGTTTCGTGAAGCCTTGACGAGCGATACCGGAAACGCGATGCATGGATGATTCCCCCTCGGATGATTGATTGACTTCGGTCACGGCACAACGCGCCGCACGGATGGCGCAGCGCGAATCATTGATGCGGATAACTAATCAATTGATGCAGGGACAACGATGCGTCGGCGCGTCGTCGAATAAACGGCGCCGTTTTTTTAAAACTGGAACGAGGAGCGGCGAAGAAACCGGATTGCGATTTCGGCGTGAATGGTAGCACCGTCAAATCGGCGAAACAAACTTTTTTATGGAATATCTAATAAAGTTAGATTCAATGCTCTGAATCCTTTTGACCGCTTGAATCGTGAGGCGGGGCGCCGGAAGTGGCGTGATGGAGCGGAGTGGTGCGGGCAGGCGGTAAGGATGGCGATATCAGAATGAATTCGGAAAAAACGCCGTAATGGCCGCCCGCTCGACGGCAATCGATATTGAAAAGCGACATTGGGAAAATCGAAACGACGATGCGGAATATTGTCGATTCGGCATGCGCGCCGCCACCGCTGTGGTGGCGAAGTCGGAGAGCACGCCGTCGATGCCGGCGCGATACGCGTCGAGATATTCACCCACCGGGTTCACGTCGGCGAGCGAGCCCGTATAGGCCGAGCCGTCCGCGTTGGTGTCCTGCCACGGCGTGACCTTCCACGCGAACACCTGCGGCTTCCACGGGCCGATGCCGTCGGCATGGCGACGTTTTCATTCTTTCCGTTTTGTTTTCGTAAGGATTCGAATGATATTTTTGCAATGTCACGGGATGTCGAAAACCTCCGTCGTGCGTCGCGCCCGTACGCACGTCTCGCGGTGCGAAGCCACGCGCGCGGCCCGGCGTCGGCCTCGCCGATCGATGAAATAATCGTGACGATGCCCGATCGCTCCGACTCCTGCCTCCGAACCCGGCCTTTGAAATCGACTGAACGCGCCGGCCGCCCGTGGCCGGCAATTCGCGGCATCGCGGTGCTGATGATCGCGGCCGGCCTGCTGACGGGCTCGCCCGCTCGGCCCGCCGAAGCCGCTGCGCAGGGCTGCGCGCCGGCGCTCGACGCGCGCCTGAACGAAGAAATACTGATGGTGCCGGTGCGCGAGGGCAATGCCGTGGTTCGGCTGCAGACCACGCTGTTCCGGCCGTCCGGCCCCGGCCCGTTCCCGCTCGTGGTGCTCAATCACGGCAAGGATCCCGGCGACGCGCGGCTGCAGCCGCGTTCGCGGCACCTGCGCGTCGCGGCCGAATTCGTGCAGCGTGGCTACGTGGTGGCGATTCCGATGCGCCAGGGCTATGCCGGCTCGGGCGGCCTGTATCACGGCGACGGCTGCGACAGCCGCCACCACGGCCTCGACGAGGCCGCCGACGTGGCCGGCGCGATCGCGGCGCTCGGCGTGCTGCCCTATGTCGACGAGTCACGCATCGTGGCGATCGGCCAATCGGATGGCGGTCTCGCCACGATCGCGCTCGGCGCGTGGACGATTCCCGGCCTGCGCGGGCTGATCAATTTCTCGGGCGGGGTGCAGAAGTCGGCCTGCGCCGGGTGGCAGGACACGCTGGTGGCCGCTTACGCGAGCTATGGTCGTGCGTCGCACTATCCGTCGCTATGGTTCTACGGCGACAACGACACGTTGTGGCCGCAACCATTGCCGCAGCGCATGTTCGGCGCCTATCGCGCGAACGCGCGCGGGCCGGCGGCCGAGGCGCGCTACGTCGACATCGGCCGCATCGGCGCGGATTCGCACGATTTCTTCGACACGCCGGGCGGCGTGTCGCTGTGGCTGCCGCAGGTCGCGACATTCCTGCGCGCGCGCGGGTTGCCGTTCGATCCGGTCGTCGCGCCGCGCCAGCCTTGAGGCCGCGGTCGGACCACCGGTTGGACGGCTTACTGCGCGGTGACGAGCTTGACGATCGTCAGCGTGCCGTTCAGGTTTTCGATGCGCACGCGCACCTTGTCGCCGGCGTGGACCTGCTGCGTCATCGCGGCGTCCTTCGCCCTGTAGGCCATCGTCATCGCCGGCATGCCGATGTTGGCGAGCGCGCCGGCCTTCAGCGAGATCGTGCCGGCGGCGGCGTCGACCTTGCGCACCACGGCATCGGTCAGGCCGGCGTCGGCCTGGGCCTGGGCCTGGGCCGACGCGGCCGTCTTCATGCCGGCCATGTCGTCGGCGCGGGCGGGTGCGGTGGCGAACAGAGCGCAGGCCGCGCAGGCGCTATAGATGACGGCGCGGAAATCGTTGCGCATGAAACGGTTTGATCGGCGCGAACGGTCGAGGCGGGGGTGAGTGGATTGCGGTTGCATTGCCGGGTTCCTGTCTGGATCGAATGGGTGGCCGCGGCGTGCGCAGGCACGCGGCGGCGAGAAACGAAATGACGTGAGACGGGTCAGACGGAACGGGGCGGGCGCCGCAAGCCGTTCGGATCGCGCACCGCGAGCGCGGCGGCGTAATGGAAGCGCAAGTGACGCACGAGCGTGGCGGCGGGATTCATCGGGCCCGGCGAGGCGGCGTCCTGCATCGGGCACACGCCCGTCACGCCGCCCGCCGCCCGCCGCCGGCACGTCGAGTGGCAGCGCCGCGCAGAGCAGCATGATGAGCGGGGTCTGGAGCAGTCGCATGGCGCGGATCATGGCGTGGCGATTTTCTTGTCCCGGCCGCAAAATGATCGTTCGAGCGCGCTCGCGAGCGGGCTCATGTTCCGACCAAGCCGGCCCGTGTCACGTTACATCGGTGACACGTTTTGGGCGGTTCCACGCATGGCCAACGCAGCCGTGCGATTCGCTTCGACCCCGCCAATGCCCGCCCGTCGCGGGCTTCGGCGGCAACGAGGCCCGGCGTGCGAGGGTTCGGCGCAGGCTGGTACGAATTCTGCTGAACCAGGGGACGGGCGCGCCGATGCGGTGGCGCGCGGGATCGAGCTCAGCGGTCGCGCCGATGCGCGCTGCCGCCCAACGCAGAACGGAACGAATCATGGATACCTGCCCGAATCAGTCCGACGCGCAATTCCAGGCCTTCCTGACCAAGCTGCTCGTGCAGCCGCAACCCACCGAATGGGGCGACAAGCAGCGCATCGAGCTCGACATGGCACGCTCGCTGTCGACCAGCATGCTGCGCGTGGCGGAATACCTGCACACGCACCCCGGCGACGCCGAGAGCTGGCTCACGCTGTACCGCTACGGCCGCGCGCTCGATTTCATCCTGAGCTCGCTGGCCGCGTGTCGCGAGATCCATCCGCGCACGCTGCGCACGATCCTGAAGCTCGCGCGCTTCGAGGTGGATGCGAACTATCCGGATTGAATGCCGGGGGCCGTGTACCCGAACGATCAGTTGTACCCGAGGATCGCGCTGGTGGCGATCTCGGGCCGGTCGCCGTGATTCGTCGCGAGCGAGCAGGTGGGCTCCTGCAGCACGGCGCGATAGGGCGTGACGCGCCGCGCGAGCGAGATCGAGGCGGGGTGCGCGGCGGTGGCGTCGGCGGGCTCGCGATCGAGCGGCGAATAGGCGGACATCGAGTGGCTCCAGCGTCGTGTTTCAACAATGTGACGCCACTATCCCAGAACCGCACGGGAGGTCCAAGCGAGTAATTTTTATGCGCGCGTTCAGATTTTCTGATCGCGCGCCGCCGGCTTTCACTTCGTGGCTTCGTCCACTTCGCCCCGTCATTTCGTGATGCGCGCTCGCCTCGCGGGTGCCCGATCACTCCTTGATCCATGTCAATTCGCGTCGGTGCCGACGATTGCGCAATCGCTGTCGTGCGGATTAACTGAGACGTTGCCCCGTCTCGACCTGCGGACCATGGGCGCATTTCATGCATGCGCCCGCATCGAGCACGACAGCCGCGCAACAGCGGAATCACGACACGAACCCGTACGGGATTAGCGAGGCCAGATCATGAGAGGCATTACCGGATACAAACTGAAGCTGCGCATCCAGGATCGTTTCCAGCAACTCGGCGACGACCTGCCGCCGTCGCTGGAAAACGCCGAGGCACGCAACCGCGTGGTGGCGAAGATGCGCGAGCTGGGGCAGGGTTTCTTCGACATGTCGGAGGACGAATATCACACCTGGGCGGACCTGGTGCCCGAGGACGAATTCGTGGAACTGATCGCCCTGATGATCTCGCTCGCCACCGAGCAGTCGAATGGCGCGCCGGTCGCGGCGGCCTGATTTTCCGCCGCGATCCGCCGCGATGATCGGCGGCAGGGCAAACGCAGACGGGGCAGCGCAGGCTGCCCCGTCCGCATTGTGGCGCGCCGGCGCGCTTACTGCACGTTGAAGGCCGGCGAGGTGGCAACGGTGCCCGTGACCGTACAGTTCGGCGTCAGCACCGCGTTGTTGAAGGTCAGCGACGACGCCGTGTTGTTCCAGGCCGTCACGACCGAGCTCGGCCCGCAGGTGCCGAGCAGCGACGCGCTGACCTGCGCGTTGTTGATGGTCAACTGAGTGGGCGTGTCGGCCTGGCCGGTCCACGGGTTCGCGCTCGTGGCGCTGCCCGTGATCAGCGAGCAGAGCCCGCCGCCCGAGAACGTGGTGGACGTGATGTTGACGATGCCGGTCGAGGTGATCGTGCCGTTGAAGGTCGCGGTGCAACTGGTGTTGATCGACCCCTTGGAGAGCGTGGTGCTGCCGGTGGCCGAGAACGGCTCGCCGTTCGGGTTCATCGGGTTGCCGTTGGCGAGCGACACCGTCACGGCGAATGCCGGGGCGGCGAGCGTGGAGCAAACGGCCAGAGCAACGACAAGGGAAGCCACTTTTCGAATAGTCATGATGCGTGCCTCAATTGACGAATGGCGGCGAACCGCCGTGGGTAGGCGACGCGCGGGCGGCCCTCTGCCTCCCGCGCGTCGCGACGAACCGGCTGCCCCCTCACGAGCACGGCCGGTGGTGAAACACCCTTGCGATCCGGTGCGTCACGTGCCGGATCGCGTCTCTCAGGTTCCGAATTTGGTCAGGAATCCTGCTTATTGTTTCGTTTGAAAAACCGGCGGCAGAAAACCTGCCGCCGGTTCGGGCGAGGCGTGGAATCCGCCCTTACTGCACGAAGGCGCCCACGGTGAAGAACGGGTTGTACTGGCTGTTGTTCACCACCATCGCGTACACCTCGCCCACCTTGATCGCCCAGCCGGTGTCGCCGGCATGGAAGATCGCCACCGGGCCGCTGCCGTTGGCGGCATTGAAGTCCTGCAGCGCGGTCACCCCCACCAGGCCCGGCGTGGTCTGCGTGTAGTCGAGCGAGAAGGTGCTGGTGCTGGCGGAGGTCTGCGGGTTGATGAACGCGGCCGTGCTGCCACTGAACAGCGTGGAGGTGTAGTTGGTGGAGAGCGTCGAGACGGCCGTGTTGTCGAGGCAGTTGCCGGCGGTCGGCTCGAAGAACGTGCCGCTGTAGACGCCCGGCAGGTTCGGGTGCGCGATCGACGCGTTGAAGCTCGCGTCGCCCACGGCCGGCGCGCCCGAGTTGCCGGCATTCGCCACAATGCCGCACGCCGATGCGCTGGTCGCGCCGATGTAGCCGCCCGTGAGCGAATTGGCCGCCACCGCCGTGGCCGGCGCCAGGGCGGAGATGCCGATTTCCGCGTCGGCCACGGTGTTCAGCAGCGCGGCCGGATCGCTCGGCACGTAGGCCTGACCCACGCGGATCACGATCGGAATCAGCGCGCCGCGCAACTTGCCCACGATCATGATGCCCTGTGCCTGGCTCGGCGCGAGCAGCACGATCGGCTGGCCCTGGCCCGCGCTCGGATACGGCGATCCGGACGAAGTCGGCTTGCTCACGAACACGTTGTCGGCCGAGCCGTCGGTGTTGGTGCGCAGCGTCCACGGCGTGCCGGTGGTGCGGCACGAGTAGTCGCTGCCGGCCGTGATCGAGCACGAGCCGTCGGCGTTGAGCGTCTCGTTCCAGTTGATCACGTCGGGCTGCCAGCCCTGCGGCTTGGCGGTCTGGTACGAGGTGCCGGTCGGCGACAGGTGGATGCCGAGCTCGTTGTAGTTGCCGGCCACCTTGGTGAAGTCGGTCTCGGTATCGGTGAAGCCGATGAACGGGAAGAAGTCGAAGGTGCGCGACGGCACCGCGCCGAGGTTGCCGAGCAGCGCCACGCCGTCGAATTCGATCGACGCGCCCGGAATCCCGCCGCCCACCACGCCGTTGCCGACGAACAGCATCGGCGGATCGGCCTGATTGATCGACACGGAGTACGAACCGTCGGTGGAGGTGCCGTTGTCGAGCACGAACGCGCAGCGGTTCTGCTCGGCCGTCGGCAGCGTGGTGGCGCGGTGGAACGTGCCGGTGATGGTCTGGCCGGCGCGCGTGGTGTTGACCTGTCCGGCGCTGGTGGGCACCGAGGACAGCACGAACTGCATCTGGTAAGTGAGCTTGGTGGAGTCGAACTGCAGCTTCACGTATTCGCCGCTGCCCGAGCCGCCCGTGTAGACGGTCGAATAGTCGAGCGTGTCGGGGCACAGCTTGTTGACGGTGGTGGCGGTCGTGGTGGAGCCGCTGGCCGGGCAGCTGCTGCCCGAGCATTGCGGCACCTGGATCGCGGCCGGCGCATCGCCGCTGTCACCGCCGCCACAACCGGCGAAGAACGGCATCGCGAGCACGAAACAGGACAGCAGCGCGGTGCGCGGCTTGGTGAAACGGAACATACCCCCTCCTTGTCGATGAACCCTGGTGTCTCCGTGCCGAGCGTGGCGCGGGCTTCGCAAGCGGCCCGTCGTTGCGGTGCATCGATCGGCAATGTTGTCGTCACGGCGTGGCGGCGATGACGCGGCAGGCCGCGCTCGCGCCGCGCCGGGTGTTACCGGTGCCCGCGCGCAGGCATGCGTCGCGCCTCGCCCGCATCGCGCCGGGCGGCGGGGTGAGGGCAAGGCGGAAAAGATGGCCCGATGGGCGAATCGATGGAGCCGACGCGCCTCGCGCGCGCTGTCCGGTCCGGCAGGAGTGACGGGCGACGGCAGCCCGGTTGGCCCTGTGTCTGCGTGCGTAACATCGATGTCTCCGTCGGTACGCGCTGCACGTTATTGGTGAAACTTGTTTCGCGAAACTATGAGGTGTGCGGCGGTGCCTGTAAATGGATACGCGATTCCAAACGCCGGAAAATCGACTGTCGCTTCAGAATCAACGCCTTGGCGCGGGAATTGAAACGCGTCGGGCATCGCTCGCCAATGGCCTTCCGAGCCCGTTCCGGGCGCATTGCGTTGCAATCGGCGGCCTCGATCGTTGCATTGGCGACCCGGCGCGCGCCGATCGTGCAGCGAAGCAAAATGCCGGGCGCGATGGCGAGGCCGCCGTTGCCCACACTGCGCACGAACGTGCTTGACGCTGGAATCGGGGCACGGTTTGATGTCAGAATTGCTGCACCGTCCGGACGGTTCGCCACGCTTCCCGGCGCTCCGTCCGCCGTTTGCCTGCCGGCGTGAAAGGGCACTCACACAGGTGGATATCCCATGCAAGCATTCATCGACCCAGCGGAACTGGCCCTCGGCCGCGCGAGCGCCGCTCGCGCGACACGTTCCGCGCAGGACTGGCGCCCCGACTTTTCCCGGATCCGTGGCCACGTCGCGCACGCCATCGCCGATCAGATCGAGGAAGCGATCCGTGCGGGCCTGTTCCGCCCCGGCGACCGGCTGCCGAGCCAGCAGGCCATCGCCGATTCGCTCGGCTTCCATCCGAATACCGTCTATGCCGCGTTTCGCGAGGTGGCGCGCCGCGGGCTGATCAGGGGCTATGCGGGACGCGGCACGCTCGTGCTCGATTACGCGCTGAGCTGAGGGCGCGAGGCTTTCGGTTCGAAAGATCGCAAAGGCAGGATCGACGGGAGCGCGCGACCCGAACGCGGCGACGCGTTCGCGAAGCCTCGCGTTCGCGCGCGGGGGCGCTCTTGTATCATGAGCGCCCCGGTCCGGCGGCGCCTCGCGCGCGCCGGACGCCACGCCTCATCCATTCGCGCCTCGATCCCATGCCCCACGTTTCCACCCATCGCACCGACAACGACATCGCGATCACGCTGCGTCGTCCCGATTCCACCGGCCCCGCGCCCGTCGTCGTGCTGTGCCACGGCTTCTGCGGCATCCAGGACGTGCTGCTGCCGGCGTTCGCCGACGCCTTCGTGGCGGCCGGCTACGCGGCCGTCACGTTCGACTACCGCGGCTTCGGCGCGAGCGGCGGCGAGCAGGGGCGGCTCGTGCCGGCCATGCAGATCGAGGACATCGCCACCGTGCTCGCCTTCGTGAAGGCACGGTCCGAACTCGATGCCGCGCGCATCGGCGTGTGGGGCACCTCGCTCGGCGGCGGCCACGTGCTCGCGGCCGCGGCGGCCGATCCGGCCGTGAAGGCGGTGGTGAGCCAGCTCAGCTTCGCCGACGGCGAGCAGGTGGTCACGCGCAGCATGTCGGCCGAGGAAAAGCAGGCCTTCGTGTCGACGCTCGAGCGCATGCAGGAAAAGAAGGCCGCCACCGGCCGCGAGATGTTCGTGGCGATCACCAAGGTGCTGACCGACCCGCAGTCGAAGGCCTTCGTCGAGGAGGCGCGCCAGCGTCATCCCGAGATGGACATCAAGATCCCGTTCCTGACGGTGCGCGAGATGCTGCAGTACCGGCCCGCCGAGCACGCCGCGCGCGTGGCCTGCCCGGTGCTGGTGGTGGTGGCGGGCGAGGACGGCGTGAATCCGCCCGAGCAGGGCCGCGCGCTGCACGCGGCGGTGGGGGCAAGCGTCAAGGAACTGTACGTGGCCGACGGTGCCGGCCATTACGACATGTATGACGGCGCGCAGTTCGAACGCAGCATCGCACGCCAGCTCGCCTGGTTCGGCGCGCACGTCTGAGCGCGCGCCGCGTTCAGGCTTCCGGCGGGAAGCCGACCTTCTGCGGATACAGGTTGTTGAAGCGATAGACCGAGCGCGAGGCGTACAGCCCCGCGCGCGTGAACGGCTCGGCGTCGAGCCAGGCCAGCACCGCTTCGCGCGACGCGAAGTCCATCACCAGCAGGCTGCCGGCCATGGTGGCGCCGTCGTCGGCGAGCAGCGGGCCCGCGAACGCGATGCGCTCGGCCGCTTCGGCCAGATAGGCGCGGTGGTCGGGGCGGACCTGCGCGCGCAGGTCGGTGGCGGCGGGCTTGTCGAGCAGATGGATCGCGAAGAGCATCGGTGGGGTCCTGATCGGAAAGGGCGGCGGGAATGTCGGCACGGCGGCGTGCGCCGTGCCCGAGCGTAGCATCGCGCGGCCCGCGCTGCAGCGCGCGGGCTCGACGATGCCAGCCGGCCGGGGCCGGCATTCGCCATCACTCAACTGGCCGGCGTGCCCGATGCCGTCGCGGCCGGTTGCGCCGCCGTGGGCGCGGCGCCGTGCTCGGCGCCCGAATGGAACGCGTCGAGCTCCGACGAGAAGCGCTGCGTGCGCGTGCCGTTCGCGTCGTAATACTCCTCGACCGACTTCACCCAGCGATTGACCTTCGGCACGTACCAGAACGCCTTGTAGAGCCGGCCGGTGGTCGTGCCTGCGTGCACGCCGCCGGCGTGCGCGATCGCCGTGGTGCCGGCGCCGTTCGTCACCACCGTGCTGGTGGCGGCGCGCGACGGCGCGATCTCGGCCGTCCACTGGCCCTCGCCCTCGATCTTGATCGCGTCGAAATGGCCGGCCGGCACGTCCACCGCCTCGTGGCCCACCACGCGCAGCTTCGTGTCGAAGGTACGCGAATTGAGTTGCACGTTCGGATGCGGTTCGGTGTACTTCACTTCCCACTGCTTGCCCGGCGTGAGCGGGAATGACAGCGGCTCGTTGACGAGCGTCTCCGTGCCGTTGACGTTGCGCGAGCGGCTCCAGTTGGCGCCCTGGATCGATTCGACCGGCGCCTGCGTCGAGCCGGTGGGCCGCACTTCCACGTAGATGTGGTCGGACGTGGTGCGCAGCGCGGTGATCGTGTCGTGGGTCTGGCGCCAGCCGTTCGGGCCGGTTTCGAGCGTGTTCGTGTAGTTCCAGCTGTCGCCGGCCGTGACGGTCGGCGCGCCGATCGTTTCGGCGTGGCAGAGCAGCGGTGCGGCCAGCAGCGCCAGCATCGAGCAGGTCTTCGCGTTCATCTTGATGGATCCCCCGGTTGGTGTCGCGCGATTCTAGATGCGCGAGCTTTCGACTGGCCTGCGGTCGCCGGGCGCATCCGTGATCAGGCCGCGATGCTGTGGCGCAGCTCCTGATAGCTGCGCAGCCCGGCCACGCCGAGTTCGCGGCCGATGCCGCTGAGGCCGAGCCCGCCCCAGCACACCTGCGGGAAGATCAGTTGCGGCGTGTTGATCCACACCAGGCCGGCGCGCAGCTCGCGCCGGTAGCGGCGCGCGGCGATGTCGTCGCGCGTCACCACCGTGGCCACGAGCCCGTAGCGCGTGTCGTTGGCCAGCGCGATCGCCTCGTCGTCGCCGTCGAAGGCCTTCACGCAGGCCACCGGCCCGAACACTTCCTCGGTCCACAGCAGGTTGTCGGCCGCCGGCTCGGCCACCACCACCGGCGCGCGGAAGAAGCCGCTGCCGCAGGTCGGGTCGAGCTGCCCGGCGAACGCCACCCGCGCGCCGGCCGCGAGCCCGGCCTCGAGCGTCGCGTCCACGCGCGCGCGGTGCGCGGCCGAGATCAGCGGCCCCATCGCGGCCTCGACCGCGCCGCCGGCTTCGGCGATGGTCTGCGGGGGCGCCACCAGGATCGCCTTCACGGCGGTCTCGAAGGCGGCCATGAAGGCCGGATACACGGCGCGCTGCACGAGGATCCGCGCGGTGGCCGAGCACATCTGCCCGGCGTTCGTGAACGCGCCGCCCACGGCCAGCGACACGGCCAGCGCGAGATCCGCGTCCGCGCGCACCACCAGCGCGGACTTGCCGCCGAGTTCGAGCGTGACGCGCGTCATCTGCTCGGCGGCGGCGCGCATCACGTGGCGGCCGGCCGCGGTGCTGCCGGTAAACGAAATCTTGTCGATCCGCGGATGCGCCGTCAGTTGCGCGCCCACCGCCGCGCCGCCGTTCACCACGTTGACGGCGCCGGCCGGCACGCCGGCCGCGTGCACGTGCGCGATCAGGCGGTGCTCGACCGGCGAGCTCAGCTCGGACGGCTTCAGCACCGCGGTGCAACCGGCCGCGAGTGCCGGCGCGAGCTTCCACGCGGTGGTCACCATCGGGAAATTCCACGGCACGATCAGCGCGGCCACGCCCACCGCGTCGTAGCCGCGCGCGGCGTCCACCTCCATGCCGGGGATCGCGATGGCTTCGGGCGCGAAGGTGGCCGGGTCGTCGCAGAGGTCCGCGTAGTAGCGGAACGTCGCCGCCGCGTCGCCCACGTCCATCGCGGCCTCCACGGGCGGCTTGCCGCTGATGCGCGACTGCAGCGCGGCGAGTTCGCTCGTGTCGGCCTCGATGCGCCCGGCGATCGCGCGCAGCAGCCGGCCGCGCTCGGCGGGCGGCGTGGCGCGCCAGCCCGGCAGCGCCGCGCGCGCCGCGCTCACGGCTGAATCCACGAGTGCCGGCGTCGCATGGTCCTGCCAGCCGGCCACCGCGCCGCTGGCTGCCTGATGCAGCGGCGAGCGCGCGTCCGTGGCGTGGGCATCCCCGGCGGCGTCGCGATAGTGGTGCGTGCCGGCGATGGTGGCGGCGGGATGGACGGCGAGGCCGTCGGCGGCGCGACGGGTGGGAAGCAGGCTCATCGGGATGTCTCCGTGGTTCGTGGGAGGCGGGGCGAGGCGGGCGAGTGCCCGGCGCCGCGACGCGACGATGGTAGGGGAGTTCGCGCGGTGGACGAATCGCGATCTGGCGAAGTCCACATCGATTCGGATCGATGCGAAGGGCGTGGCGCAACGCGGCCGGTGACTAACCGGCAGCGGGCGTTGCGCGATGGGGAAAGCGGGCTCGCGACGGGCGCGAATCAGGCGGCGCGCTGCCCCCACACGATCAGCTCGCGCTTGGTGCGCACGCCGAGCTTGGCGAACGCGCGCTTCACGTACGACTCGGCCGTGGCCACCCGCACGCCGAGGATGTCGGCCGTCTCGGGCACGGTCTTGCCGCCGATCAGGTGTGCGCAGGTTTCGTATTCGCGCTTCGACAGCCGCACGGCGTCGCGCGCGAGGCGTGCGTCGAACTGCGCGAGCGGATGCAGGTTCGGCGTGAAGTGCGCGATGCGGCGCGCGGCCGTGGTGCTGGCATGCAGCTCCAGCAGCGGAAACAGGCAGTCGCTGACGGTGCGAAAGCGCTGCATCTCGGCCAGCGTGAAGGCCGGCTGCCGCACGTCGCGCTCGAGCGCGATCGAATGCTGGCCGTGGCGCGTGCCGCGCGCGAGCACGCATTCCTGCGCGATGTGCACCTCGTCGTAGAGGCGCTGGCGAAATTCACCGGGCGGCATCGCCTCGATGTCGCGCATCACGAGCAGCGTGCCCACCTCGCCGCGGATGCCGGCGAACAGCGGGTCGCGATCGTAGAAGCGGTCGTAGTACAGCGTCATCACGTCGGCGATCGCGCCGTCGTCCATGCCCACGCCGCCGCTGCCCACCCACTCCGCGCGAAAGCCGTTCGGCATGGCCGCATCGGCGCGCGAGCGCTCGATGTGCACCACGTTGACGGGCACCACCTCGTTGAGCAGCACGGTGAGGCGCGGCACGAAATCGGGCGTGCCGACGGCATCGATCACGCGCCCGAGCGTCTGGAACGACATCGGGATCGGCGCGGAATCGGACAGGGATGAAAGGGCGTGAACGGCCATGACGCGAGCCGGAATGAAGGCAGGCCGATTATAGAGCACGCCGCGACGGCGCCCGCAAGCAGGGTTTCCCGCAGGGCGGCCGCGTGGCGCGCGGCGCGGGCCGGCGCGGGGAAAACGCAGGCTGCCCCCCCCGAGGGGGGGCATACCGGGCCAGGGGCCGTGGGTACAGTCGCTTCCACTTTCTTCCCTTTTCGGATCCCCGCACATGAGCAAACTGATCAAGGACATCGTCCCCCTCGGCGCCGGCCTCGGCGAATTCACGCGTCTCGACTACGGCATGGACGAATGCGACTGGCGCGCGAGCGCCGGCAAGAGCGGCGGCCACGTGGTGGGCTGGTGGGAGGGCAAGGTAGGCGCCGTGGAGTTCCCCGCCACCGAGGCCGACGAGGCCGTGTGGCTGGTGGAAGGCCGCATCGCGCTGACCGATGCCGAGGGCGCGCGCCGCGAATTCTCGGCCGGCCAGGGCTATCTGCTGCCGGCCGGTTTCGCGGGCCGCTGGGAAACCCTCGAGGACGCGAAGAAGTTCTACGTCGTGCTCGAGAAGGCGTAAGCCGCCGCCGAATTCGATTCGTTTCCGTTTCTGGTCCAGCCGCCGCTCGCCGGCGGCGCTTCAAGTCAGGAGGCTCGCGATGCTTGATGCCGCGAACCATCGCGAAACCGGCCTCGGGGCCGGTGACGCGCCGTCGCCGTCGGCGCCGGCTTCGTCCACCGTCTCGGCGCGCGCCGCCGCGCAGGTCGATGCGCAGGTCGATGCGAATCGCGCGCTGGCCGGCGCGAAGCTGATGCCGTACTGGCTCGACAATCCGGCGGAGCCGCCCGCCGAGGCGGCGCTGGCCGGCGACACGACGGCCGACCTGCTGATCGTGGGCGGCGGCTTCACGGGCCTGTGGGCCGCGATCCAGGCCAGGGAGCAGATGCCCGAGCTGGAGGTGGTGGTGATCGAGGCCGGGCGCGTCGCGCACGGCGCCTCGGGCCGCGCCGGCGGCATCATCTCCACCTCGGTCATGCATGGCTTGCCGAACGCGGTGCGGGTGTTCCCGAACGACATCGCGCAGCTCGAAACCTTCGGCCAGCGCAATCTCGACGGCTTCGAGGCCACGCTCGAGCGCTACGGCATCGACGCCGATCTCGAATGGAACGGCGAGATGACCGTGGCGGTCGATCCCGACCACGTGGCGCACTTGCGCGACGATCACGAACTGCACACGCGCTACGGCCACGACGTGGTGCTGCTGGACCGCGACGAGACGCGCGAGCAACTCGATTCGCCGCTGTTCGCGGGCGCGCTGTGGTCGCGCAACCGCAGCGGCATCGTGCATCCGGCCAAGCTCGCCTGGGGCCTGAAGCGCGCCGCGCTCGCGCTCGGCGTGCGGCTGTACGAGCACACGCCGCTCACGCAGATCCGCGACGACGGCGACACGGTGCTCGCGAGCACGCCCGATGGCAGCGTGCGCGCGCCGCGCGTGCTGTTCGGCAGCGGCACCGCGAAGGTCGGCATTGCCGACATCAACCGCCGCGTGCTGCAGGTGCGCGACCACGTGCTGGCTACCGAGCCGCTCGGCGCGGCGCAGCTCGCACGGATCGGCTGGCGCAACCGCCAGGGCATCTACGACACGCGCACCCAGCTCAACTACTTCCGGCTCACGAAGGACAACCGCATCATCTTCGGCGGGCTCGTCAGCTATCACTTCGACGGCAATCCGAACCCGGTACAGGACGCGCGCCACGACACCTACACGCGGCTCGCGCAGGCCTTCTTCCGCACCTTCCCGCAGCTCTCCGACGTGCGCTTCTCGCATGCCTGGGGCGGCCCGATCGACTACTGCTCGCGCGGCTCGGTGTTCGCCAAGCGCTATCTCGGCGGCAAGGGCGTGTTCGTGGCCGGCTACACGGGCTTCGGCGTGGCGGCGAGCCGCTTCGGCGCCTTCATGGGCCTGAACATCCTGTTCGACCGCGAGAGCCCCGAGCGCGGCCTCGACATCGCCAACCAGAGCCCCACCTACATCCCGCCCGAACCGGTGCGCTGGCTCGCGGCGAAGCTGACCTTCCACGCGTTCGACGGCGCCGATGCCGAGGGCGGCTGGAAACGCGCCTGGATTCGCGGCATCAAGGCACTGGGCTTCCCGATGTGATCGCGGCGCGGCCGGCTTCCCAGCCGGCCGCGCCTTTTTCGAAACCGCCGGCACGGCTTCGCGAAGGCTCGATCGTTCGCACCGCGAAGCATCGGCGGCATCATTCCAACCGTATCAGGGGCGCATGACGCCCGCCTCGAAGGCGCAGCCGCCCGAATGGAGCGAGACACATGAACGACACCGCGCAACACGACACCAGCATGACGCAGATCGAAACCTTCAGTTTCGAGCGCATCCCCGACGCCTCGCGCTACGCCCGGCCGATCGACCTGTTCCGCCTGCTGTTCGGCGGCTGCAACACCTTTTCCACCTGCGTGCTCGGCAGCTTCCCGATCCTCGTGGGCCTGTCGTTTCGCGACAGCGCGCTCGCGATCGTGCTCGGCGTGCTGGCCGGCACCGCCATCCTCGCGCCGATGAGCCTGTTCGGCACGCGCAACGGCACCAACGATCCCGTGTCGTCGGGCGCGCACTTCGGCATCCACGGCCGCATCGTCGGCTCGTTCCTCGCGCTGCTGACCTCGATCGCGTTCTTCTCGCTCGCGGTGTGGAGCTCGGGCGACGCGCTGGTGGGCGGCGCGCACGATCTGGTGGGGCTGCCCGTCAACGGCTGGACGGTCGGTCTGTCCTATCTCGTGTTCGCGGTGCTGGTGCTGGTGGTCTGCATCTACGGCTTTCGCTTCATGCTGTGGGTCAACAAGATCGCCGTGTGGGCCGCCAGCCTGATGTTCGTGGTGGGCGCGTTCGCGTTCTCGCACCTGTTCGACGCCGGCTACGCGGGCACCCTGCATCACGGCGGCGCCGGCTACTGGGCCGCGTTCTGCGGCGCGGCGCTGGTGGCGATGAGCAACCCCGTGTCGTTCGCCTCGACGCTCGGCGACTGGGCCCGCTACATCCCCGACACCACGCCGCGCCACCGCGTGGTGGGCGCCGTGTTCGCGGCGCAGCTCGCGACCTTCGTGCCGTTCCTGTTCGGCCTGGCCACGGCCACCATCATCGCCACCCACGCGCCCGCGTTCATCGCCGCGAACGACTACGTGGGCGGGCTGCTGGCCGTGTCGCCGCGCTGGTTCCTGCTGCCCACCTGCGTGATCGCGATCATCGGCGGCATGTCCACCGGCACCACGGCGCTGTACGGCACCGGCCTGGACATGTCGAGCATGGTGCCGAAGCTGCTCACGCGCGTCAGCGCCACGCTGCTGATCGGCACGCTGGCGATCGGCTTCATCTTCATGGGGCGCTTCGCGTTCAACCTGGTGGAAAGCGTGGCCACCTTCTCCACGCTGATCGGCACCTTCAGCTGCCCGTGGATGGCGATCATGGTGATCGGCTACGTGACGCGGCGCGGCTTCTACCTTGCCGACGATCTGCAGATCTTCAACCGTGGCGGGCGCGGCGGCCAATACTGGTTCGCCGGCGGCTGGAACCTGCGCGCGATGGGCGCGTGGCTGCCGGCCGCGCTGCTCGGGCTCGCCTTCGTGAACCTGCCGGGGCAGTTCGTGGGCGTGCTCGGCAATCTGGCGGGCGGCCTCGACCTCAGCGTGCCGGTGTCGCTGGTCGCGGGCGGGGCGCTGTACCTGCTGCTGCTGACGGCGTTTCCGGAGCCGGCCGCGGTGTACGGGCCGCGCGGGCCGCGCCTGCTGCGCGCGGCGCGCCGTGCGGGCGCCCCGGCGCACCGCGCGGAAGGCGGCCACGGCGCCGACGAGCGCGAGCCGGTCTCGCAGATGTGACGTGGAAGCCGCGCGCGGGCGAGGCCGGCGGCCTCAGCCCTGCACGTAGAGGTAGCGCACCAGATGGAAGAACACCGGCGCGGCGAAGCAGATCGAATCGACGCGATCGAGCATGCCGCCGTGGCCGGCGATCATCGAGCCCCAGTCCTTCGCGCCGAGCGAGCGCTTCACGGCCGACAGCACGAGTCCGCCCACGAAGCCGGCCAGCACGATCGCGAGCGACATCAGGAAGGCCGCGCCGAAGCTGAACGGCGTGACGCGATACAGCGCCGCGCCGCACAGCGTGGCCAGCAACCCGCCGCCGATGAAGCCCTCCACCGTCTTCGACGGGCTCAGGTGCGGCGCGATCCTGCGGCGTCCGAACAGTTTGCCGACCACGTACTGCAGCACGTCGCTGATCTGCACCACCAGCAGGAAGTAGAACAGCAGCAGCGGGTTGTGCCCCGTGTAGCCGGGGATCTCGAGGATCAGCAGCGCCGGCGCGTGGCTCAGGCCGTACACGCACACCATCAGCGCCCAGTTGATCTTGGCGTTGCGGCTCAGGAATTCGCGTGTGTCCTGCGTGAGCGCCGAGACCAGCGACATCGCGAAGAACAGGTGCACCGGCACGAAGATCGAGTACATGCCGTACCAGTTCACGCCGAGCAGCAGATACTGCGCGGGAATCGCGATGAAGAAGGCCACGAACAGCGTGGTGTGATCGCTCGCGGTGGTGGGCGTGAGCGTGATGAACTCGCGCAGCGCGAGATAGGACAGGAACATGAAGACCACGTAGGTGGCGATCGGGCCCAGGCCGATGGCCACGCCCATCACCGCGATCATGGCCCACCACGCGCGGATGCGCTGGTTCAGGTTGACGATGGTCGGGCTCTTGCCGCCGTCGCGTGCGCCGAGGATCGCGCCGATCACGGTCGCGACGACCAGCAGGCCGGTCACGCTGGCGATGAGTTCCCAGAAGAGTGTGCGCATGGTGTGCTTGTCGGAGAAGGGAGGACGGCGGCTCAGCCGGCCGGGCGTACCGGTGCGAGCGCGACCACCGCGTCGCGCATGCGCGCGAGGAAGGCGGCCTTGTCCTCGCCCTCGATGCGCGGCTGCGCCTCGCCGAAGTGCACCTTGCTGATCAGCGGCACCGGCCAGATCGCGCCCTTCGGCATGATCCGCTGCAGGTTCTCGAGGAACACCGGCGCGAGCTCGACGTGGGGAAACTCGTTGGCGAGATGGAACAGGCCGCTCTTGAACGGTTGCGGCAGCGTTTCCACGCCGCGCGTGCCTTCCGGAAAGATGATGATGGAGTCGCCGCGCGCGAGCGCCTCGCGCACCGGGTCGAGCGGGTCGCCGCCGGTTTCGCGGTGGCGGTCGATCAACACCACGTTCAGCAGCTTGCCGGCGATGTGGCGCTTCAGGTCGCCGCTGTCCCAGTAGTCGCGCGCCGCCACCGGGCGCACCACGTCGCGCAGCGCGCGCGGCAGCGCGGCCAGGATCGCCACGGTGTCGATGTGGCTCGTGTGATTCGAGAACAGGATCTTCTGGCCGGTGCCCGGTGGCGTCGGATGCCAGACCGGATAGGCGCCGGCCACCACGCGCACGATCGTGAGCAGGAAATCCCGTTGCCAGACATGCATCAGTTTCATCGCGCGCGCCCCGTTGCCAGCCGGAGGTCGCCATGGCGCGCGGCGCTTCGCGGCGCGCAGTTCGCTGTGTGGTTCACGCTGTTCCGTATCCGTCGTTCGAGTCTTGTCGGTATGGCGAACGGCGCCGCGTGCCGGCGGATTCCCGGCCCGAAAGCCCGCCTGCGGTGCCGTTCGCGATGATGCAGCGCAGCGGATTATTGCGAGTTTCGCGTCAAAAATCCAGTGCCGGCGGCCTTCGCGCGGCGAAGCTTGCCTGCGGTGCACACTTGACGACGGCGGGCGCGTCAACGACGATACGGCGCATCGCGAGGTAGCCGCCGTGGCCGCCGTCACCGCCGACCGGACCACTCAAGGGCGACGCATGAGCTTGTATGCACTCAAACCGAAATTCCAGAACTGCCTGCGGCCGATCACGCGTGCCTGGGCCGCGCGCGGCGTCACGGCCAACCAGGTCACGCTGGGCGCGGCCTTCGGCTCGATCGTGGTGGGCGCGCTCGCGGCGGTCGGCTACGGTGCCGGCGTGCGTGGTGCGTTCCTGCTGATTCCCGTCTGGCTGTTCCTGCGCATGGCGCTGAACGCGATCGACGGCATGCTCGCGCGCGAACACGGGCAGAAGAGCGTGCTCGGCGCCTATCTGAACGAACTCGGCGACATCGTCTCCGACCTCGCGCTGGTGCTGCCGCTCCTGGTGGTGCCGGCGTTCGGCGCGACCGACGTCTGGCTGTTCGCGCTGCTGGCCGCGATCGTCGAATGCGCGGGGCTCGTCGGGCCGCTGGCCGGCGCCTCGCGGCGCTACGACGGGCCGTTCGGCAAGAGCGACCGCGCGCTCGCGCTCGGCGCGTTCGCGCTGTGGATCGGCATCGGTCAGCCGGTGGGCGAGGCGGGCGCGTGGATCTGGCGCGTGCTGATCGTGCTGTCGGTGGTGACCGCGCTGCGCCGCGTGCGCGCTGGCGTGGCCGAGGCCGAGGCCAGGGCGACGGGCGCGGCCGACGGACGCTGAAGGCGCCACCCGGCACGGTCGCCGCGCTGCACGCGCGCCCGATCGGCAGTCCTTGCGAGTACGACGACTGCCGCGGCGGCGGGCTCCGCCGCATCCGCAACACAACGACAACGACAACGACGAACACGAGAGAGGTCACATGACGACACGCGTCGCCACCGAAGCGCGTTTCCTCACGCACGACGGCGAAAGCCTGTTCTACCGCCACTGGCCGGCCACCGGCGCGCCGCGCCGCGGTGCGATCGTGCTGCTGCATCGCGGCCACGAGCATTCGGCGCGGGTCGCGCATCTGGTCGACGAGCTCGACCTGCCCGATTTCGATTTTTTCGCGTGGGACGCGCGCGGCCACGGCCGCTCGCCGGGCCCGCGCGGCTACAGCCCGGGTGCCGGTGCCTCGGTGCGGGACCTGCAGTGCTTCATCGATACCATCCGCGACGTGCACGGGGTGGCCACGGAAGACGTGGCGGTGGTCGCGCAGAGCGTGGGCGCGGTGCTCGCGGCCACCTGGGTGCACGACTACGCGCCGCCGCTGCGCTGCCTCGTGGTGGCGTCGCCGGCCTTCCGCATCAAGCTGTACGTGCCGCTCGCGATTCCGGGCCTGCGCCTGATGCACAAGCTGCGCGGCGTGTTCTACGTCAACAGCTACGTGAAGCCGAAGCTGCTCACGCACGATCCGGAGCGCATCGCGAGCTATGCGGCCGATCCGCTGATCACGCGGCCGATCGCCGTGAACATGCTGCTGGACCTGCACGACACGGCCCGCCGCGTGGTGGACGACGCGGCCGCGATCACGGTGCCCACCCAGGTGCTGATCTCGGGCGCCGACTGGGTCGTGCACCAGGGCCCGCAGCAGCGCTTCTTCGAGCGGCTCGGCTCGGCGCGCAAGGAGTGCGTGCCGCTGCCCGGCTTCTTCCACGACACGCTCGGCGAGCGCGATCGCGCGCTGGCCATCGCGCCGATCCGCGCCTTCGTGCTGCGCGAGTTCGACACGCCGACGCCGCGCGTGTCGCTGGCCGACGCGGACCAGCGCGGCGCCTTCCACAACGAGTACATCGCGCTGAAGCTGCCGCCGGCCGGCGCGCTCGCGCGGCTGAAATGGGCGCTCACGCGTGGCGGGCTGCGGGTCGGCGCGATGCTGTCGGACGGGCTCGCGCTGGGCCGCCGGCTCGGCTTCGATTCGGGCTCGACGCTCGATTACGTGTATCGCGACACCGCGCGGGGGCGCACGGCGCTCGGTCGCCTGATCGACCGCACCTACCTCGATTCGCCGGGCTGGGTGGGAATCCGCCAGCGCAAGCTGCATCTGGAGGCGCTGATCGGCACGGCCATCACGGCGCTGCGCGCGCGCGGCGAGCCGGTGCGGATCGTGGACATCGCCGCCGGCCACGGTCGCTACGTGCTCGACGCGATCGCGGCCGCCGCGCCCGACGGCATCGTGCTGCGCGATTACTCGCCGCCGAACGTGGAGGCCGGCCGCGCGCTGATCGCCGAGCGCGGGCTCGGCGCGATCGCGCGCTTCGATGCCGGCGACGCGTTCGACGGTGCCTCGCTCGCCGCGCTCGAGCCGCGCCCGACGCTCGCGATCGTGTCGGGCCTCTACGAGCTGTTCGGAGAGAACGCGATGATCGAGCGCTCGCTGGCCGGGCTCGCGCAGGCGGTGCCGCCGGGCGGCTACCTCGTCTACACGGGCCAGCCGTGGCATCCGCAGCTCGAATTCATCGCGCGGGCGCTGAACAATCATCGCGGCGAGGCGGCCTGGGTGATGCGACGTCGTTCGCAGGCCGAAATGGACGAACTCGTCGCGCGCGCCGGGTTCCGCAAGCTCGAACAGCGCATCGACGCGGCCGGCATCTTCACGGTCAGCCTCGCGCAGCGGGTGGCGCGGTGAGCGCCGGCGCGCCCGGACTGCCCGGCCTGCCCGGCCTGCCCGGGCGGCCGGC
>JASLEG010000051.1 GCA_030151225.1 Burkholderia sp.
TCGTCCAGCATCAGCGCGATCCGCTCGGCCGGGAAGCCCGGGTCCAGCGGCAGATACGCCCCGCCCGCCTTCATCACGCCGAGCAGCGCGGCCAGCAGGTCGATGCCGCGATGCAGGCACACGCCCACCACCACGTCGGCATCGACACCGCGCTCGATCAGCCGATGCGCGAGCCGATTGGCGCGCGCGTCGAGCTGCGCATAGCTCAGCGCCTGATCCCCGAAGCGCACCGCCACGGCATCGGGCGTGCGCGCCACCTGCCACTCGAACGCACCGTGCACGCCGAGCGAGGCATCGTAGCCCATCGCCGCGCCGTGGCCGCCCAGCAGCACCTCGTTGCGTTCGCACGGCGCGAGCAGCCCGATTCGCTGCACCGGCACATCGGGCTGCTCGGTCATCGCGCCGAGCAGCGCCTCGAAATGGCCGAGATGGCGCTCGATGCTCCGGCGCTCGAACAGCGCGGTCGAGAACATCACGTTGCCCACGATGCAGCCGTCGTACTCGCCGAGCTCGAGGTTCACGTCGAGCTGGGTCAGGTCGAGCCCGTCCTCGGCGCGATCGGCCACCATGCCGTGCAGGCTCAGCTCGCCGAGCGCGAGCTCGTCCTGCGCATGGGTCTGCCACGCCAGCATGGTCTGGAACAGCGGCGCGTGCGCGCGCGAGCGCGGCGGATTCACGGCCTCGATCACCTGATCGAAGGGCAGCTCCTGATGGCCCTGCGCGGCCAGCGTGGCCGCATGCACGCGCGCCACCAGCTCGGCCGCCGACGGCCCGCCCGACAGATCGATGCGCAGCGCCAGCGTGTTGACGAACAGGCCGATCAGCGGCTCGACCTCGGTGCGCGTGCGGTTCGCCACGGGCATGCCCACCACCACGTCGTCCTGCCCCGACAGGCGGCCGGTCAGCGCGGCCCAGGCGGCCAGCACGACGTTGAACACGGTGGTGCCGCTGCGCTGCGCGAAGCCGCGCACGCGCGCGCTCAGCGCCGCGTCGAAGTGCACGGCCAGGCTGCTCGCCGCGTAATCCTGCACGGCGGGTCGGGCGCGGTCGGCCGGCAAGGTGGAGAGCACCGGCGTGTCGCGCAGCGTGCGCGTCCAGTACGCGAGCTCGTCCCGCAGCGCGTCGCCGCCGAGCCGCGCGCGCTGCCAGGCCACGTAGTCGGCGTACTGGATCGGCAGCGGCGGCAGCGGATCGGCGCGGCCCGCGCCGAAGGCCTGATAGAGCGCGCTGAACTCGCGGATCAGCACGCCCATCGACCAGCCGTCGCTGACGATGTGATGCATCGTGACCAGCAGCACGTGCTCGTGCTCGCCGAGCTTCAGCAGGCGGCCACGCACCAGCGGCCCGGCGGCCAGATCGAACGGCGTGGACGCCTCGGCGCGCAGATGCTGCTGGGCCTGCGCCTCGAGATCGGTCGGGTCGGCCGCATCGGCCGCCTCGCTCAGGTCGTGGAACGCCAGCGCGAACGGCGCGGCAGCGTCGATGCGCTGCACCGGCTCGCCGCCCACGAGTTCGAAGCGCGTGCGCAGCGCCTCGTGCCGCGCCACGATCCGGTCCAGCGCGCGCTGCAGCGCGGCCACGTCGAGCGCGCCGCTCAGGCGCACGCCGGCCGGCACGTGATACGCGGCACCGGCGCGCCGGTCGAGCCGGTCGAGGAACCACATGCGCTGCTGCGCGAACGACAGCGGCATCGCCGCGTGCCGCTCGACCGGCGCGAGCGCGGCGTGTTCCGAGGCCGGCACGCCCGAATCCTCGGCCGCGAGCAGCGCGAGCAGCTCTTCCTTGAGGGCGTCGAGTGAAAGATCTTCCACGGTCGTTCCTTGTTCAGCGTTGGCCGTCGTGCTCATTGGGTTCTGCCTGATGCGGATGCGTGACGCCTGCGCCGTTGTTCGCCGCGCCGTGCCGCCGCGTCGACCTGTGTCCTGATCTGCGATTGCGCCTCGCCCGCGTCCGCCTGCAGCAGGCTCGCGAGCTGCGAAATCGTCGGATACTGGAACAGATCAATGATGGACAGCGGCTGCGAAGTCAGGCCTGCCAGGCGCTGATGCACGCGCACGAGCAGCAGCGAATGGCCGCCGAGTTCGAAGAAGTTGTCGTGCACGCCCACCCGCTCGAGCTGCAATACGTCGGACCAGATTGCGCCGATGATTCGCTCGGCTTCGGTGCTCGGCGCGACGTAGTCCGATTCGGCGCGCAACGCGTCGGGGATCGGCAGCGCGCGGCGGTCGAGCTTGCCGTTCGGGGTTTGCGGCAGCGCGTCGAGCCACACCAGCTGCGACGGCACCATGTAATCGGGCAGCGTGCGCGCCAGCGCCTGGCGAAGCTCCTGCGTGCCGGTGGACTGGTGGCCTTCGGCTGCCACCACGTAGCCGACCAGGCGCTTCAGGCCCGGCTGGTCCTCGCGCACCATCGCGGCGGCGTCGCGCACCTCGGGCAGGCTGCGCAGCGTGGCTTCGATCTCGCCGAGTTCGATGCGGAAGCCGCGCAGCTTCACCTGATGGTCGATGCGGCCCAGGTATTCCAGTTCGCCGTGCGGCAGCCAGCGTACGAGGTCGCCCGTGCGATACATGCGGCTG
>JASLEG010000061.1 GCA_030151225.1 Burkholderia sp.
GGCCGTGGCGATGAACGGCACCAGCGTGAGGTGCACGAAGCACGCGCTGTTGCGGCCCATGCGCAGGCTCATCTGACGCGCCGCCTCGAGGAACGGCAGCGATTCGATGTCGCCCACCGTGCCGCCGATCTCGACGATCGCCACGTCGGGCTCGCCGCAGGTGGCCGATGCCGCGCCGCGCTCGATGAACGCCTGGATTTCGTTCGTGATGTGCGGAATCACCTGGACCGTCTTGCCCAGGTAGTCGCCACGACGTTCCTTGCGGATCACCGATTCGTAGATCTGGCCGGTGGTGAAGTTGTTGGCCTTGCGCATCTTGGTGCTGATGAAGCGCTCGTAGTGGCCGAGGTCGAGGTCGGTTTCCGCGCCGTCTTCCGTCACGAACACTTCGCCGTGCTGGAACGGACTCATCGTGCCGGGGTCGACGTTGATGTACGGATCGAGCTTGAGGAGGGTGACTTTCAGACCGCGCGATTCGAGGATCGCGGCGAGAGAAGCGGCAGCAATTCCCTTGCCGAGGGAAGAAACCACGCCGCCGGTGACGAATACATATTTGGTCATCGCTGGATGCTCGCGGGAAAAGCGGATTATACCGTAAAGGCCGCTCTTCCCCGAGCAATTGTGGGCCGATCGCGCCCTATCGCGGTGCGGTGCGACCGGACCGCCCGAGGCGCTGCGCGGCCCGCGAAACGGTGCGCCGGCGGGCCCGGATCGACACCGCGCGCCACCGATCGGCACCGGCCGGCAGCGCGCCTCAGACGCCGCCGCGCTCCACCCCGCGCAGCGTATCGAGCATGCGCTGCAGCGCGCGGGCCGTCTCGAGCGGGCGCTCCATCGGGAACAGGTGCGAGCCCTCGAGCCACTCGATGCGCCCGTGCGTGACGCGACGCGTGGCGTCGAGCCCGACCTGGCGCACCTCGCGCGAGCGCGTGCCGGCGAGCAAGCCCACCGGCACCGGCGCGCCGTGCGCGAGCCGTGCACCGAGCGTGTGCGGCAGCGTGCGATAGATCATGTATTCGATCTCGCGCTCGAACGCGAGGCGCCGCTCGCCGGACGGATCCGTCTGCGGAATGCCGTGGTCGACGTAGTCCGCCAGCATCCGCGGGTCCCAGCGCGCGAACGCCGGCTTCTCGCGGAAATGCCGCCACGCCTCGTCGCGGCTCGCCCACTTGCGGCGCCGCTTGCGCGTGGCCGCGGCCGGCGACAGCCGGTCGTCGAGCCCGGTCCACTGGCTCACGCGCAGCACGCTGCTGCGCCAGCCCGCGATCACCGGCGAATCGATCATGACGACGCCCCGCACCCACTGCGGCTTCTTCAGCGCCGCCATCAGCGACAGATACCCGCCCAGCGAATGCCCGACGAGCCAGACCGGGCGCTCGTACTGACGGCCGACCGACTCGAGCAGCTCGTCGACCAGGTGCGGCCAGTCGCGCGTGACCGGAAAGCGCCGGTCGTGACCGATCCGCTCCAGATGACGGATCTCGTACTCGTCGGCCAGCTCCGCGAAGATCGTGCGGTAGGTCGAGGCCGGAAAGCCGTTCGCATGCGAGAAGTGGAGGATGTCCTTCAAGTCGGCGTGGTCTCCTGGGTGAGGGTTCGACGGCGATGGCCGGGTGGTCGGAAGGCGGCCCGATGACCGACGAGCATAACGCGTCGGCGCCACCGCATGACGCCGCGCCCCGCCACCGGCGGCCGCCGCGCATTCGAAGGTCGATCCTAAGCGATTGATTCCTATCGGTTCGTGCGCTCGCGCACCGCTTCGATGCTTCCCTCTACTCGGGCCCGCCATTCAGCGATCCATCCAGTAGCGCCGGTGCCACGCGCGATAGCGTGCGATGCGCAGCGTGCCGGGCGGCGCATCGGGGTCGTTCAGCAAGGTGGCGATCTCGCCGTCGGTGTCGCTGCGCGCGAGCGGAATGCCGCGCTCGACATAGCGCGCCCAGACGGTCGGATGCGGATGCCGGAAGCGGTTCGCGTAGCCGAGTGGAAACCACGCGGTGCGCGGCGCGACCGCGTCCACGAACGGCTCCGTTGACGAGGTGCGGCTGCCGTGATGCGGCACCACCAGCACGTCGGCCGCCAGCACGTCGGCCGCCAGCGCAGCGGGCTCGTGCGCAAGCAGCGCGCGCTCGACGCCCGCCTCGATGTCGCCGGTCAGCAGCGCGGCCTGGGTGCCGGCCACGACGCGCAGCACGCACGACTGCGCATTGGGATCGCCAGCCGCCACGCGCCGCGGCCACAGCACCTCGAAGCGCACGCCGTCCCATTGCCAGCGCTGCCCCGCCGCGCACGGCAACCGCTCGCGCACGCCGTGCTCGCTCGCCAGCCGCCAGAGCCGGTTGCCCGGCGGCAGGCCGCCCGTCAGCTGCGCGACCGGCACCGCGTCGAGCACGGCCGGCGCGCCGCCCGCGTGATCGGCATCGGCGTGACTGATCATCAGCACGTCGAGCGCGCCGATGCCGTGCGCGCGCAGATACGGCACCACCACGCGCTCGCCCGCGCGCGTCGACTCCTCGCCGGGGCCGGTGTCGAACACGAGCCGGTGATGCGCGGTCTCGACCAGCACCGACAGACCCTGCCCGACGTCGAGCAGGCTCAGCCGCGCGGCGCCCGGCGCAGGCGGCTGCGGCGCCGGCAACGCGAACGGCAGCCACGCGAGCGGCGCGGCGAAGCGCAGCGGCCAGCCGCGCGGCATCAGCAGCCACAGCGCGCCGGCCAGCGCGGCCGCGAGCGCGAAGCCGCCCGGCGCCGGCCAGTCGAGCACGGCGCGCTCGCCCACGCCGATCGCCTCGAAGGCGCCGAACATCGCCGCCAGCAACGCGTGGGCGGCGCGGAACGCGAACGCGTCGAGCGGTGCCGGCGCCACCACGCCCGCCAGCACCACCGGGGTGACCAGCGAGCCGACCCACGGAATCGCCAGCGCGTTCGCGAACAGGCCGCCGAGCGGAATCTGGCCGAACCACGCGACGCCGAGCGGCGTGATCGCGAGCGTCACGGCGATCTGCACGCGCGCGCCACTCGCGACCGCACGCGCGAGGCGCGAACCGATGCGGGCCAGCGGGCCGCGCGCGGTGCTCTCCTCGCCCTCCCCCAATTCGCGCCGCGCACGCCGGCTCGCGCGCCCCGTCATCGCGAACAGGATCGCGCCCACCGCGCCGAACGACAGCCAGAAACCGGGCGTCAGCACGGCCCACGGATCGACGATCAGCACGCCGCCGAGCGCGGCGGCCAGCGTGGCCGACGGCGCGACCGCGCGCCCCGACAGATAGGCGAGACAGGCCATCGTGAGCATCCACCACGCGCGCTGCGCCGGCACGTTGAAACCGGCCAGTGCCGCATAGGCGCCCGCGCCCACGATCGCGGCCCACGCCGCCGCGTGCTGGGCCGGCAGCCGCAGCGGCAAGGCCACGCCGCGCAGCGACGCGCGTCGCCACAGCGCCCCGACGAGCCAGCCCGACAACGCGCCCACCAGCCCGATGTGCAGCCCCGAGATCGCCACCAGATGGCTCGTGCCGGTGGCGCGCAGCACCCGGCGGTCGGCCGCGTCGACGTCGTCCTGCGCGCCGATCGCCAGCGCGATCACGATGCCGCGATGCGGCGCGTCGGCCAGCACCGCGCGCATGCGCTCGCGCAGCGCGAAGCGCAACCGATCGATCGCGGCGCCGGGCGTGTGCGGCCGCGCATCGAGCCGCCGCGCCGCCTGCGGCGCCGACACGTAGCCGAGCGCGCGCACCCCGCTCGCGAGCCAGCCGGCTTCGGCATCGCGCACGCCGTCGTTCGCCGTGCCGTGCGGGCGCTTGAGCCGCACGCGCAGGCGCCAGCGCTCGCCGGGCCGCAGCTCGGGCGGCGCCACTGCGGCGCGGCCGCGCGCGATCCACGACAGCCGCAACCGCGCCGGAAAACGCGCGAGGCCCGCATCGTTGCCGTCCACGTCGAAGCCGAAGCGCAGCCCGTCGGCGTCGCGCGTCGGCAGGCCCTGCACGACGCCGGTCACCAGCACGTCGCGACGTTCCCAGCGCAGCGGCAAGGTGTCCGCGAGCCGCCAGTGCGCGCGCGCCGCCGCGTAGCCCTGACCGATCAGCAGCGCCAGCAGCAGCGGCGCGCAGGCCCGCCAGCCACGCACGATGCGCGGCCCGCGCCCGCGAGGCAGGCGCCACACGCACATCGCCAGCCCCAGCGCGGCCACCGCCAGCATGCCGGCCTCGACGGCACCGGGCAGGGCCGCGCGTCGCTGCAGCAGCACGATGCCGAGCGCGAACGCGATCGTGATTTCCCGCATCGCCCTTCCGGGTTGCGCGCGTCGCGGGGGCGACGCGATCCGCGATCGATTATGCGGACGCGACGGCGCCGTGGATCGTCGGGGCGCTCGCCCTGGCCGAACGGCAGAGGAAACGCGGGGAAAACAAAGGGAAAAGGGGAAAGAAAACGGCGCCGCCGCGCGACTTCAGGCCGGCACCTGCGCGAGACGCGGCATCGCCGCATGCGCGTTGGCGGTGGTGGCGCGCGCGATCTCGGCCACCTCGCTGCCACGCAGCTGCGCGATCACCGCGCCGATGCGCGGCACCTGATCGGGCGTGTTGCGCTGCTTGTAGCGCCACTCGGGCGCGATGTCGGGCGCGTCGGTCTCCACCACCAGCGCCTCGATCGGCAACTGCCCGGCCAGCCGGCGGATCTGCCGCGCGCGCTCGAACGTGACGTTGCCGCCGAAGCCGAGATGCAGGCCCTGCACGACGAATGCCTCGGCCTGCTGGAAGCTGCCGTTGAACGCATGCGCGATGCCGCGCTGCACGCCGAAGCGCCGCAGCCCGCCCAGCACGCGGTCCTGCGACTTGCGCACGTGGCACAGCACCGGCAGGTCGAACTCGCGCGCGAGCTTCAACTGCGCGTAATAGAAATGCTCCTGACGCGCCGCGTCGAGCCCCTCGACGAAGTAGTCGAGCCCGATCTCGCCGATCGCCACGAAGCGCGGATCGTCGAGGCTCGCCTCGATCTCCATGCGCAGACGATCGAGATCGCCGTCGTGCGCGGCGGGCGTATGGAGCGGATGGATGCCGAGCGCGTAGCTGCCGCCCGGCGTGCGATGCGCGAGCTCGCGCACGACGGTGAAATTCTCGCGCCCGATGCTCGGGATCACGATGCCCGACACGCCCGCCGCCGAGGCCGCCGCCGCCACCGCGTCGCGGTCCGCGTCGAATTCGCCGGCATCGAGATGGCAGTGCGTGTCGATCCACATCGCGTCGTCAGGCCGGCTGGACCGGCTCCTCGTGCAGAATGCCGTCGCGCAGCCGCATGATGCGGTCGCAGCGTGCGGCCAGCTCCGGATCGTGCGTGACGATCACGAAGCTCGTGTCGAGCGTGTTCGACAGTTCGAGCATCAGGTTGAACACGTTGTCGGCGGTCGAGCCGTCGAGATTGCCGGTCGGCTCGTCGGCCAGCACGCAGGCCGGCTTCGTGACCAGCGCGCGCGCCACCGCCACGCGCTGCCGCTCCCCGCCCGACAGCTCGCCCGGCCGGTGTTTCGCGCGATGGCCGAGGCCCACGCGCTCGAGCGTCTCGAGCGCCGCGCGGCGCGCCTCGGCCGCCGGCAGCCGGCGGATCCGCAACGGCATCGCCACGTTGTCGAGCGCCGAGAATTCGGGCAACAGATGGTGGAACTGATAGATGAAGCCGAGCGCGCGGTTGCGCAGCTCGTTGCGCTCGCGCTCGGCGAGCCGCGTGAAGGGCTTGCCGAGCAGCGACACCTCGCCGGTGCCCGGCTCGTCGAGGCCGCCCAGCACGTGCAGCAGCGTGCTCTTGCCCGAGCCCGACGCGCCCACGATCGCGAGCTTCTCGCCGCGCCGCACCGTGACCGACGTGTCGGCCAGCACGCGCACGTCGAGCCCGCCCTGCTGGAACGCCTTGGTGATGCCGCTCGCCTCGAGCACGATGTCGCGCATGCGCGGGTTCCCCTGATGGTTCTGGTTCGCGGCCGCAGCAGCCGCCTGATTCATGGTGTGGTCCGAGGCGCGATCATTCATAGCGCAGCGCCTCCGCCGGACGCACCTTCGCGGCGCGCCAGCTCGGATACAGCGTCGCGACCGCCGACAGCACGAAGGCGATCACGCCGATCTTGATCACGTCGCCGGCCACCAGCTCCGACGGCAGCTCGCTGATGAAGTACACCGACGGCGGCAGGAACTGCACGCCGAACGCGTGCTCGATCATCGGGATCAGCCACGGAATGCTCCACGCGATCAGGCTGCCGAGCGCGACGCCCGACAGCGTGCCCACGAAGCCCACCGTCACGCCCTGCACCACGAAGATCTTCATGATCGAGCCCGGCTGCGCGCCGAGCGTGCGCAGGATCGCGATGTCGGCCTGCTTGTTGGTGACCGTCATCACGAGCGAGGACACCAGGTTGAACGCGGCCACCGCGATGATCAGCGTGAGGATGATGAACATCATGCGCTTCTCGATCTTCACGGCCGAGAACCAGGTCTTGTTCTGCTGGGTCCAGTCGCGGATGTAGAGATCGCCCGACAGCGAATGCGAGAGCTGGATCGCCACCTCCGGCGCGCGCTGCATGTCCTTCAGGCGCAGCCGCACGCCGGTGGGCGCGGGCAGCCGGAACAGGGTCTGCGCGTCGTGGATGTCGATCATCGCGAGCGTGCTGTCGTATTCGTAATGACCCGACTCGAAGATGCCGACCACCGTGAACTGCTTCAGGCGCGGCAGCATGCCGGCCGGCGTGATGGTGCCTTCGGGCGCGACCAGCGTGATCTTGTCGCCGACCGTCACGCCCAGGTTGCCCGCGAGCGCGGTGCCGAGCACGATGTCGAACTGGCCCGGCTGCAGCGCCGAGAGCGAGCCCGCCTTCATGTCCTTGCCGACGTCCGACACCTGCGGTTCGAGCGTCGGGTCGATGCCGCGCAGCATCACGCCGCTCACGGCGTCCTGGCGGGTCAGCAACGCCTGTGCCTCGACGTACGGTGCCGAGCCGATCACCTCGGGATTGCGGCGCGCCTCGTTGGCGGTCAGCTGCCAGTCGGGCATCGAACCGCTGGGCGAGAAGATCTCGACGTGCGCGAGCACCGACAGCATGCGGTCGCGCACCTCCTTCTGAAAGCCGTTCATCACCGACAGCACCACGATCAGGGCCGCGACGCCGAGCGCGATGCCGAGCATCGACACCGCCGCGATGAACGAGATGAAACCGTTGCCGGTCGTGCGTTTGCCGGCGCGCGTGTAGCGCCAGCCGATCTGCCATTCGTACGGGAGTTTCAAGCGTGTCCTTTTTACGTGTTGCGGCGGGCCCCGCCGCCCGGGCGGGGTGCCGCGCCGGCGCAAGCGGCCCGGGAGGCGGCGCACCGGGCCGGGGCGCCGCCGATCACGCGCGAAGTTTGCCACACATTGCTTAACCATCCCTGAAATCGGGGTCGGCCGGCGCTCGGCGGCGCCGGCCCGACTTTGCCCTACAATGCGCACCATCATGCGTGCCCTCCCTGCCCCCCGCCGTCTCCACTTCCTGCTGCCGTTCGTGCTTCCGTCCGCCGCCGACGCGGCCGCCTCGCTGCCCGATCTCGCCAGCCCGGCGCTGGCCGCGCTGCTGGCGCGTGCGCGCCTCGTCGAGCACACGCTCGGCGAGGATTTCCAGCGCACGCTGCCGCACGAGCGCTGGCTGGCCGCGCAGTTCGGCGCGATCGACGCCCGCGACACCGACGACGCGCCGCTCGCGCCCTACATGCTGCTGGCCGACGGCGGCGTGCCTGGCGACACGCCATGGGCCTGCGTGCAGCCCGTGCACGTGCGCATCGCGACCGACCACCTGGTGCTGATCGATCCGTCCGTGCTCGAGCTGCCGGCCGGCGAGGCGGCCACGCTGCTCGAGGTGGCGCGCCCGCTGATCGAGGAGCTCGGCGTGCAGCTGCAGGCTCCGGACCCGCGCCGCTGGTATCTGTCGAGCCCGGCGCTGGCCGAGCTGGCCGGTGCCGCGCCGTTGCGCGCGAGCGGCCGCAACATCGAGATCTGGCTGCCGCACGAGGCGAAGTCGGGCGAGCGCTCGCGGCTGTGGATGAAGCTGCAGAACGAGGTGCAGATGGCCTGGTTCGAGCACCCGGTCAACGAGGCGCGCGAGGCACGCGGCCAGTTCGGCGCGAATTCGATCTGGTTCCACGGCCAGGGCACGCTGCGGCCGGTGCAGAGCCCGTTCGCGCGCGTGCTGTCCACGGCCGCCGCCACGCGCGGGCTCGCGCTCGCCGCGCGCACCGCCGTGGCGCCGCCGCCGGCCGCGTTCACTGCATTCGGCGCGCTCGAGGGCGCGTCCGGCGCCGAGGCGAATCCCGACGAGGCACGCGCCACGCTCGTCGAGCTCGACGCCCTCACCGTGCCCTTCATCCAGCAGGACTGGTACGGCTGGCGCGACGCGCTGGACACGCTCGAGCGCGACTGGTTCGCGCCCGCGCTCGAGGCGCTGCGCGCGGGCGAGGTCCGCGAACTCGCCTTCACGCTGTGCGGCGACACCCGCGCCACCACGCTGGCGGTGACGCGCGGCGACCTGCGCAAGTTCTGGCGACGCCGCGCGCTCGCTGCCCTGTTCGAATGAGCCCGAATAACCCCGTATCACTCAGACTCTGCCGCGCATGACCCGACTCGTCACCCGCTCGTCCTCCCCCGCCGACGCCGAAGCCCTGACCCGCCACGGCCTGCATCCGGTGCTCGCGCGCCTCTACGCGGCGCGTGGCGTCACCAGCCCCGAGGACGTCGAAACCACGCTGGCGCGGCTCGTGCCGCCCGCGAGCCTGAAGGGCTGCGACGAGGCCGCCGTGCTGCTGGCCGACGCGCTCGAGGCCCGCAAGCGCATGCTGGTGGTGGCCGATTACGACTGCGACGGCGCCACCGCCTGCGCGGTGGCCGTGCGCGGCCTGCGCATGCTCGGTGCCACCATCGACTATCTGGTGCCGAACCGCTTCGAATACGGCTACGGCCTGACGCCCGAGATCGTCGAGCTGGCCGCCGCGCGCAGGCCGGACCTGCTGATCACGGTGGACAACGGCATCGCCAGCGTTGACGGCGTGGCCGCCGCCAACGCGCACGGCATCGACGTGCTGGTGACCGACCATCACCTGCCCGGCTCCACCCTGCCGGCCGCGCGCGCGATCGTGAATCCGAACCAGCCCGGCTGCACGTTTCCGAGCAAGCACATCGCCGGCGTCGGCGTGATGTTCTACGTGCTGCTCGCGCTGCGCGCCGAGCTGCGCCGCCGCGGCGCGTTCGGCGAGGCACGCCCCGAGCCGCGCCTCGACGGCCTGCTCGACCTGGTCGCGCTCGGCACCGTGGCCGACGTGGTGCGCCTGGACGGCAACAATCGCGTGCTGGTGGCGCAGGGCCTGCAGCGCATCCGCAACGGCCGCATGCAGCCCGGGGTGGCGGCGCTGTTCCGCGCCGCCGCGCGCGAGGCGCGCAGCGCCTCGGCGTTCGACCTCGGCTTCGGGCTCGGGCCGCGCCTGAACGCGGCCGGCCGGCTGTCCGACATGTCGCTCGGCATCGAATGCCTGACCACCGACGACGTGGGCCGCGCCTGGGATCTCGCCCAGCAGCTCGACGGCATGAACCGCGAGCGCCGCGAGATCGAGGCCGGCATGCAGCAGCAGGCGCTGGCCGATCTGGCCACGGTCGATCCGGCCGAGGCCGCCACCATCACGCTGTTCAATCCCGAATGGCACCAGGGCGTGATCGGCATCGTGGCCGGCCGGCTCAAGGAGAAATTCCATCGCCCGTCGTTCACCTTCGCGCATGCCGACGACGACGGCGCGCGCGTGAAGGGCTCCGGGCGCTCGATCCCGGGCTTCCACCTGCGCGACGCGCTCGATCTGGTGTCGAAGCGCGAGCCCGACCTGCTCGTGACCTTCGGCGGCCACGCCATGGCAGCCGGCGTCACGCTGGAGACGGCCAAGGTGCCGCGCTTCGCCGCCGCGTTCGAGGCCGTGGCCCGCGAATGGCTGTCCGAGGACGCGCTCGCGCGCGTGCTCGAAACCGACGGCGATCTCGAGGACGCCTACTTCACGCCGCAATTCGTCGAGCTGATCGACGCCGCCGTATGGGGTCAGGGCTTCCCGGCCCCGCTGTTCTCGGGCGAGTTCGAGGTGGCCTCGCAGGCGCTGGTCAAGGACAAGCACCTGAAGCTGCAGCTCTCGCGCGGCCGCCAGCGCTTCGGCGCGATCTGGTTCAACCATACCGAGCCGCTGCCGGCGCGCGCGACCGTCGCCTACCGGCTCGCGCGCGACACCTGGAACGGCGTGACGCGCGTGCAACTGATCGTCGAACACGCCGCCTGAGCGGCCCGGACGACGCGCCGCGGCCGCCCCGCACGCGATCCGTCACCGTTTTTCACCCGCCGCCGCCCGCATCGGGCCCGGCCGGCCCCGCCGCGCCTACCGGCCGGGGCCGTCGATCGGCTATAATTTCGCCTTTTCACGAAGCCGAAAAAGCGATCATCACATGGAAGCGGAACGCCTCAACGCGATCGAAAGCTCTCTCGCGGACCTGCGCCGGCGCGCAGGCGAGCTACGGGGGTATCTTTGACTACGAC
>JASLEG010000100.1 GCA_030151225.1 Burkholderia sp.
CTCGCGCGCCGAGCCGCGCCGCACAAGGATTTCACGGCCCCTGGCACATGCCTTGCGTTATCTGCTTCCGAGGCGCCGCACCGGCGCACGCAAGCCAACACGTCAAGGGGAACTCGATGAAGCGTCGCAGTCTGTTGAAGATCGGATCGATGGCGGGTGCACTCTCGCTGGCAGGACGCCTGCCGCTGGCCCACGCGGATGAAAAAGGGCCGATCAAGGTCGGTATCCTGCATTCGCTGTCGGGCACGATGGCGATCTCCGAGACCTCGCTGAAGGACACCGCGCTGATGACCATCGCGGAGATCAACAAGTCGGGCGGCGTGATGGGCCGTCAACTGCAGCCGGTGGTGGTCGATCCGGCCTCGAACTGGCCGCTGTTCGCCGAGAAGGCGCGCGGGCTGCTCACGCAGGACAAGGTTGCCGTCACGTTCGGCTGCTGGACTTCGGTGTCGCGCAAATCGGTGCTGCCGGTGTTCGAGGAACTGAACGGCCTGCTGTTCTACCCGGTGCAGTACGAAGGCGAGGAAATGTCGCGCAACGTGTTCTACACGGGCGCCGCGCCGAACCAGCAGGCGATCCCCGCCACCGAATACCTGATGAGCGCGGAAGGCGGCGGCGCGAAGCGCTTCTTCCTGCTCGGCACCGACTACGTGTACCCGCGCACGACCAACAAGATCCTGCGCGCGTTCCTGAAGTCGAAGGGCGTGCAGGAGGCCGACATTCAGGAGGTCTACACGCCGTTCGGCCACAGCGATTACCAGACCATCGTCTCGAACATCCGCACCTTCTCGCAGGGCGGCAAGACCTGCGTGATCTCCACCATCAACGGCGATTCGAACGTGCCGTTCTACAAGGAACTCGGCAACCAGGGCCTCAAGGCGACCGACGTGCCGGTGGTGGCGTTCTCGGTGGGCGAGGAGGAACTGCGCGGCATCGACACCAAGCCGCTGGTGGGCAACCTCGCGGCCTGGAACTACTTCATGTCGCTGCGCAATCCCGAGAACACCAAGTTCAAGGCGATGTTCGCGGACTGGGTCAAGAAGAACAACCTGCCCGGCGGCGCCAAGCGCGTGACGAACGACCCGATGGAAGCGACCTTCGTGGGCATCCACATGTGGAAGCAGGCCGTGGAGAAGGCCAGGAGCGTCGAGGTGGACAAGGTGCGCGTGGCGATGGTGGGCCAGAAGTTCGCGGCGCCGTCGGGCTTCACGCTCGAGATGGACGGCAATCACCACCTGCACAAGCCGGTGATGATCGGCGAGATCCGGGCCGACGGTCAGTTCAACGTGGTGTGGCGCACCAAGACGACGGTGCGCGCGCAGCCGTGGAGCCCGTACATCCCGGGCAACGCGGGCAAGCCCGATGTGGTCAGCTCGATCGGCGACTTCCTGCGCCGCCGCCGCGCCGCCGCGCTCGCGTAAGCCCGCGGCCCGTCACGGTATCGCGCCGCGCGCATCGGGCGCGGCCGCCCCCGCCCGCGTGACCGGTCGGTCGCGCGGGCCACTTCGCGGCCCATGTCGCGATTCAACCGCCAGCCAGGACATTCCGATGCTCACGCTCTCCCACCGTGTCCGCCAGGGTCTCGCCGCGCTCGCCGCCGCCGTCGCGCTGGCCGGCCTCGTCGCGCCGGGCACCGCGCACGCGCTCGACGCGGCCGACGCCACCGCACTGGCCGGCGACGATTTCGACACCAAGCTCGCCGCCATCGATCACCTCGCCGCCGCCGGCGACGCGGGCTCGGTGGCGCTGCTGCACGCGCTGGCCGACGGCGGCGCGCTCGCCACCGACGACGGCAGGCTGCTGCTCCAGGCCGACGACGGCAGCACCCGGGACGCCGTCAGCGGCGCCACGGTTCAGCCCGGCGACGCGCAGCCCGTCACGCTCAACAACCTGCTGCGCACCAAGGTGGCCAACGCGCTGTCCGGCCTCGATCTGGCCTCGCCCGATTTGGCCGCGCGCACCGCCGCGGTGGATGCGCTGCTGAAGAACCCCGATCCGTCGCTGAAGCCGCTGATCGAGAAGGCCCGCGCCAAGGAAACCGATGCCACGCTCAAGCGCCGCCTCGAGGCGCTGTGGGCGATCGCCTCGCTGCACGACAAGGACGCCGCCAGGCGCCTCGAGGCAGTGAAGGTGGTGGCCGCGCGCCAGGACCTCGACATGATCGAGCAGCTGCGCCCGCTGGTGGCGAAGAACCCCGACGGCAGCTTCGTCGAGCCCGACGCGCAGGTGCGCGCCGCCGCCCGGGAAGGGCTCGACGCACTGCACGCGCTGCAGGAGCGCGGCCAGATCGCCAGCACCCTGTTCGCGGGCCTGTCGCTCGGCAGCGTGCTGCTGCTCGCCGCGCTCGGCCTCGCCATCACCTACGGCCTGATCGGCGTGATCAACATGGCGCACGGCGAATTCCTGATGATCGGCGCCTACGCCACCTACGTCGTGCAGACGCTGTTCCAGCGCTATGCGCCGGGCGCCTTCGACTGGTATCCGCTGGCGGCCGTGCCGGCCTCCTTCGTGGCCGCCGCACTCGTGGGCATCGTGCTCGAGCGGCTGGTGCTCAAGCACCTGTACGGCCGCCCGCTCGAGACGCTGCTCGCCACCTTCGGCGTGAGCCTGATCCTGATCCAGGCCACCCGCATGATCTTCGGCGCGCAGAACGTGCAGGTGTCGAACCCGTCGTGGATGAGCGGCGGCGTGACGGTGATGCAGAACCTGATCCTGCCGTACAACCGCATCGCGATCCTCGCGTTCTCGCTGATCGTGGTGGGCATCGCCTGGGCCGTGCTGACCAGGACGCGCCTGGGCCTGTTCGTGCGCGCCGTCACGCAGAACCGCCGCATGGCGGCCTGCGTCGGCGTGAAGACGGCCCGTGTGGATTCCTATGCATTCGCGTTCGGCGCGGGCATCGCCGGCCTCGGCGGCTGCGCGCTCTCGCAGATCGGCAACGTGGGCCCCGACCTCGGCCAGAGCTACATCATCGATTCGTTCATGGCCGTGGTGCTGGGCGGCGTGGGCCAGATCGCCGGCACGGTGGTGGGCGGCTTCGGCCTCGGCCTGGTCAGCAAGGCGATCGAGCCGTTCTGGGGCGCCGTGCTCGCCAAGATCGCGGTGCTCGTGATGATCGTGCTGTTCATCCAGAAGCGCCCGCAGGGCATGTTCGCCCTGAAGGGCCGCAGCGCAGAGGCGTGATCCGATGACTCCCCTTTCCTCCTCCTCGACGGTGGCCCCGGCCACCGTGCCGACGCCGCCGGCCGGCGGCGTGCCCGGCTTTGCGCTGGGCCTGCCGCCGCGCGCCGCGCTGCTGTCGCGCCGCGCCTGGCTCGCGCTGGTGGCGCTGTGCCTCGCGATTGGCATCGGCGTGCCGCTCGCCGCGCTGGTGGCGCCCGAATCGAGCAGCTTCCACCTGTCGGCCTACGCGATGACGATCGCCGGCAAGTTCATGTGCTACGCGATCGGCGCGCTGGCGCTCGACCTCGTTTGGGGCTACTGCGGCATCCTGAGCCTCGGCCACGGGCTGTTCTTCGCGCTCGGCGGCTATGCGATCGGCATGTACCTGATGCGCGAGATCGGCCACGACGGCGTGTACGGCAGCAACCTGCCCGACTTCATGGTGTTCCTGAACTGGAAGGCGCTGCCGTGGTACTGGAGCGGCTCCGATCACCTGGCGGTCGCGCTGGTGCTGATGGTGCTGGTGCCGGCCGTGGTGGCCTGGGTGTTCGGCTTCTTCACGTTCCGCTCGCGCGTGAAGGGCGTGTACCTGTCGATCATCACCCAGGCCATGACCTTCGCCGCGATGCTGCTGTTCTATCGCAACGAGACCGGCTTCGGCGGCAACAACGGCTTCACCGACTTCAAGCGCATCGCCGGCTACACGATCACCTCGCCGGGCACCCGCACCGTGCTGCTGCTGCTGACCTTCGCCACCCTGGTGCTGGCCTTCGTGGCCGCGCGCGCGATCGTCACCTCGAAGCTCGGCCGCGTGGTCACCGCCGTGCGCGACGGCGAGACCCGCCTGATGTTCCTCGGCTACAGCCCGCTCGCCTACAAGCTGTTCGTGTGGACCGTGTCGGCCGTGCTGTGCGGCATCGCCGGCGCCCTGTACGTGCCGCAGGTCGGCATCATCAACCCCAGCGAGATGTCGCCGGGCAACTCGATCGAGATGGCGATCTGGGTGGCGGTGGGTGGCCGCGGCACGCTGATCGGCCCGATCGTGGGCGCGTTCGCGGTGAACGGCGCGAAGAGCTTCTTCACCGCCTACTTCGCCGAATACTGGCTGTTCTTCCTCGGCCTGATCTTCGTGCTGGTGCCGCTGCTGATGCCGCGCGGCATCGTGGGCGTGGTCGATTCCCTGATGAAACGCGGAGCGCGGCGATGAACGAGAACGGCATGATGCCCGACCTGGCCCAGCCCGACGGCGCCGATGCGCTGACCGTCAGCGGCGTGGCCTCGATGGCGCGCGTGGTGGCGCCCGGCGAGATCGACGTGTCGCACGGCACGATCCTGTACCTCGAGGACATCGAGG
>JASLEG010000388.1 GCA_030151225.1 Burkholderia sp.
CCTCGATGGTGAGATCGAGGAAATGGCCGTTCCACGCCCCGCCCGGGAACGGGGTGCTATAGCCACCGGCCGAAACGAAGCGGCGGAGATGGATTCTGGCATTGGCGGCATCGGTCGAATCGGTGGCAAACGCGGGTGTCCGCTCGACCGGCGACAGGCCATCGCGGAAGTCGAAGACGTTTTTGAACACCTTGCCGGCGATCACCTGGTCGACCACCGCATCGCTTTCGACATCGAAGCCCGCGACCCAGTATCCATCGCCGTGGACATAGTTTTGCGTGATCCATGCGCCGATCGCTGCCACCTGCGCTGCGGCGTTGAAGCAATTGTTGAACTCGCAGGCGAAAATCTCGGTGTTGCTGCTCTGATAGACGTTGCCTGACCCGTCGATATAGCTGCCGGCACCAATCCCGTTGCCGCGCACGTTCTGGATCTTGCAGTTGCGGACCTTCAGCCCGCGCGTGGCCTGTTCGGCGATGGCGTTACCCCACTGCCAGACCTCCCCATCGGTGAAGTTTGCCGGCAACACCGCCCAATCCTGAGCAGGCATGTTGCAGTCGATGACCAGCCCTTCATAATGGGTGCCGGGCACAACCGCATTCGTCGCCCAAAACTGATTATAGAACAGGCCGCCGGGATTGTAGCGCCCGCCCGAAAGCAGGAGCGTCGCGCCGCTGCCGCGCAAGATCGCGCCACCCGTGACGAGCAGGACACCACGGTTGAACGGACCGCCGCTGGGGTCGGTGCCATAAACGAAGGCAGGGCCGGCGATGTAGTACTTCTGCGCGTCGCCGCCGAAATCGACAGGCCGCCCCGTCGCTTCGGCACGGATGATCACCGCCTGCACGACCGCCGTGTCATCGGTGCCGAAGTCGCCTGTCGCACCGCTCACCGGTTGGCTGGCCGGCGTCGCAAGCGTGATCGTCGCGCCGCTCACCGCCGCGATGGTGGTCACCAGTGGCGCGTGGGATGGTCCGGCGCCGACGATGCAGATCGGGTTGCCGACAGTGACCGCAGACGCGGCCCATGCGGTGTTCGTGAAGGTGATCTTGTTCAGCGTGCCGGATGCGATCACGCCGTCCGTGAATTGCCAGGCATCCGCTTTGGCGCCCAACGCGGCGGGATAGATCGGGAGCGACTGCAACAGGGACCCGACCGTGCCTGCGGTATAGGCGGCGGTATCGCTATAGCCGATCAGGCCGGCTCCAGCCGCAGCGCCCAGAGCAGCAGAACCGACCAACGTACGTTGCAGCACGGCCGAGCCGCTGCTGTTGAGGAAAACCGAGAACGTGCCGTCGCCATTGGCAACCACGAAAAACTGTCCCGACGTGGTCGCGGCGAGGCCGGCGGCGGTCGTGGTATAGGTTGGCCCAGCCACAGCTTCGGCGATGCCTGCCGATGTCGCTGCATTGGCTGCATACCCTGCCGCCGCCGCCGCTTGGGCCGCCGCCGCCGCCACAGATGCCGCCGCCGACGTGGCCGAGCCGCTCGCCGCCGCCGCCGCGCTCTCGGCGGCCGACGCTGCGGTCAGTGTCTCGGCAAGCACGGTCTCAAGCGTGAGGGTCGAGACCTGCACCCAATGCCCACTGCCATTGCCCGCGGTGGTTTTTGCCCAGGTGCCGTTGTTGCTGCTGGTGCCATCATTGAAGATCGAGGCCAGCGTGTGCAGGGGATATCCGGTTGGTCCCGGCAAGACGAGATTGGTAGCCGTGTCGGCGGCATAGAGATCGGCCAGCGTCTGAAATCCCGACAGGCCCCAGTTGCCAAACGGCGTGAGGGTGTAGCAACCCAGCGCGGTCAGCGCCGCTTGGTCACCGCCGGAATTGTTCCACACGCGCACGAACGCGAGATCGTCGGACACGTAATACGCACCGCTGGGGCCAGCGCCGATATTCAGGTTCGGCGCCGGGGCGATCATCAGGATCATGCGGTTGTGCTCCGGATCAGGTCAGATAGGTGGCGAGCAGCACCGCACCGGTGGTGGGGGCGGTGGCGCAGGTGATGGTGTCGCCCGAGAGCGTGTAGGCCGTGCCCGGCGCCTGAATGGTGCCGTTGATCGAGAACGTCAGCGCGCCCGCGACCGGCACATTTGCCAGCGTGTAGGTGGTGTTCGTACCATTGACGGCGCCGGTCGGTGTTTCGTTGAAGATGAACTGCGAGGCGGTCACCGCCCCTGTCGCCAGCGTCGTGGTGCCAGCACCCGTGCTTTCGGTCGATGCGCCGACGCTGTTCACCGCCTCCACGAACCAGGTATAGGCGGTGCTGGGCGCAGTCGTGGTGTCTGTGAAGTTCAGCGCGAAACCGGTCCAGATCAGCGTCGCCGCGCTGAACGCGGCGCCGAGACCCGGTGCCCGGAACAGGCGGTAGGCCACCACATTGTCCGCGGTGGGATTGGCGTTCCACGCTATCCCGGCCTCCGCCGGCCCCGGGGTCGCGGTGAGGCCGGTCGGTGTGCCGGGCAGGCCGCCGGACGCGGTGCCATAACCTGCCCCGGTGGGGGTGTAGATATATTCCTGGCAGTCGGCGAGATCCTGCACGCCATTGCCGAAGGCGTTGAAGCTGGCGAACTTCAGATAGATCGGCGAGCCGATGTAGCCGGCCGGCAGATCGAACGCGACCGATGTCCCGGTCGTGCCGGTCGGGTCGATCAGTGTGAACTGCTCGCCGGCGGCATGCGCGCCATCGGCCGTTCCATATTGCCCGCGCTCCAGCCAGGTGAGATCGGCGGCATAGGTCCCGGTGGCATTGACCGCGCCGAAGGCCAGTAACTCGCCGGTCGTGGGCACCACCAACGCGCTGCCCGAGGCAGTGGGTTGCGGCGCGACGAGCGACAGGGTGCGCAGCGCCACAGCATCGGCATGGCTGACCTGTTGGGGCACGGTGCCGCTCTGCGTGCAGTCGACCGAAAGCGTGCTGGTCGTATCCGGGTTGGTGCCGGTGGTGAACGAGGCAAGCCCGGCGGTCAGCACACCCTGAGCGGCGGGCGCAGTGATCGTGCCGATCTTGGTCGGATAGTTGGTGCCGTCGAAGCTGATCCAGACATCGCAACCACCCCAGTTGGTCTCGCCAGACGCGGCCACGAGCAGCTTGGCGGTACCCCCGGTGTAGGCGGCAGGCGCTTCGACGACGGCCGGCGTGTTGACGGCCGACGGCGCCGCATAGAGGTCCGGAAAGCTGGTGGTGCTCGCCGACGCGGTGGCCAGCGGCGGCACGTAGGTCCCAACCGTGCCGGGGAACTCCTCGGCATCAATCGTCA
>JASLEG010000134.1 GCA_030151225.1 Burkholderia sp.
GGTGGTCGCGGCGCCGGCACCGCGCGCCTCCGCGCCGACTCGTGCCAGCGGCGCGGCTGCGGCGCTCGACGTGCTGCGCAGTCGCGGCATGCGCGTGTCCTCGGCATCGGATCGCGAGCGCGCAGCCCAGGCGTCGGGCGCCCCCGCGAAGGCCGCCCCGGCCGCGAAGCCTGCGGCCCCGCGCGTGAACGTGCCCACGTCGCGCCCGCGCGCGGCCGCCCCGGCGCAGCCGGTGCCGAGCGCGTCGCACGATCCGTCCGGCCCGCCCGCGTGGGACGACATGCCGCCCGACGACTACATGCCGATGGCGATGTCGGTCGACGATTACGGCCCGCCGCCCGACGACGGCTACCTCCCAGTATTCGACAGCGGTCCCGACGACGTGCGCGTGGCTCCGCAGCCGGCCCCCGCGCCAGTCGACGCGCGGCCGCTGCCGCCCGCGATCCCGCTCGCCGCGATCGGCTACGACGGCGAATGGCCGCAGCTGGCCGCGAGCCTGCCGCTCAAGGGCGTCGCCTATCAACTTGCCTTCAACAGCGAGCTCACGTCACTCGATGGCGGCGCGCTGAAGCTCGCCGTGCCGGTGCCGCAATATGCCGACGCCGCGCAGGTCGCGAAGCTGAAGGTCGCGCTCGCCGAGGCACTCGGCAAGCCGGTCGAGGTCGCCGTCGAGGTGGCGCCGGCGCGCCGCACGGCCGCCGCGCTCGATGCGCTCGAACGTGCCGCGCGGCAGCGCGCGGCCGAGCAGGAGATCGGCGCCGATCCGTTCGTCCAGCAACTGATTCGCGATTTCGGCGCGCGCATCGTCGAAGGCTCGGTGCGCCCGGTGGCCGCCGACGGCGCCGCGGGCGGCGCGACGCTGCACTGACCGCCGCCGTCTTGTTCCCTAATTCCCGTACCCGCGCTAAGATCGCGCCGGTCTCACACGAACACCAAGGAGCACGTCCATGATGAAAGGCCAACTCGCCGGGCTGATGAAGCAGGCCCAGCAGATGCAGGAAAACATGAAGAAGATGCAGGAGCAGCTCGCCCTCATCGAAGTCGAAGGCCAGTCGGGCGCCGGGCTCGTGAAGGTCACGATGACCTGCAAGAACGAAGTGCGCCGCGTGACGATCGACCCGAGCCTGCTCGCGGACGACAAGGACATGCTCGAGGATCTGGTCGCCGCCGCGTTCAACGACGCCGTGCGCAAGGCCGAGGCCACCTCGCAGGAAAAGATGAGCGGCATGACCTCGGGCCTGCCGCTGCCGCCGGGCTTCAAGCTGCCGTTCTGAGCGGCCTTCCTTCCCGCATCCTGCCAGTCACGATCGCATGAAACAGCCGTCCGCCCTGTCCGCGCTCGTCGAAGCGCTGCGCGTGCTGCCCGGCGTCGGGCCGAAGTCCGCGCAGCGCATGGCGTACCACCTGATGCAGCACGATCGGGAGGGCGCCGAGAAGCTCGGGCAGTCGCTGCTGTTCGCGACCGAGCACCTGCAGCACTGCGAGAAGTGCAATACCTTCACCGAGGCGCGGATCTGCGAGGTCTGCAGCGATGCCGAGCGTGATCCGAGCCTGCTGTGCGTCGTCGAGACGCCGGCCGACCAGATCATGCTCGAGCAGACGCTCACCTACCGCGGCCTCTATTTCGTGCTGATGGGGCGGCTCAGCCCGCTCGACGGCATCGGCCCGAAGGAAATCCATTTCGATCGCCTCGTGAAGCGCGCCTCGGACGGCGTCGTGAAGGAAGTCGTGCTCGCCACGAACTTCACGAACGAAGGCGAGGCCACCGCCCATTACCTCGGCCAGACGATGAAGGCGCGCGGCCTGTCGGTCACGCGGCTCGCACGCGGCGTGCCGGTAGGCGGCGAGCTCGAATACGTCGACGCGGGCACGATCGCGCGCGCGATGCTCGACCGCCGCTCGATGTAACACGGCGGCACCGGAGACACCATCCAGATGAGCGCAACCCCCGGCCCGCTCGCGGGCGTCAAGGTGCTCGAATTCGGCACGCTGATCGCGGGTCCGTTCGCGGCCCGGCTGTTCGCCGAATTCGGCGCGGACGTGATCAAGATCGAGGATCCGAACGGCGGCGATCCGCTGCGCAAGTGGCGCAAGCTGTATCCGGAGGCGGGCGGCACCTCGCTGTGGTGGGCCGTGCAGGCCCGCAACAAGAAATCGGTCACGCTCAACCTGAAATCCGACGAGGGCCGCCGCATCGCGCAGCAGCTCGCGGCCGAGGCCGACATCGTGATCGAGAATTTCCGGCCCGGCCTGCTCGAGAAGCTCGGCCTCGGCTACGACGTGCTGTCGGCCGACAACCCCGGGCTCGTGATGGTGCGGCTGTCGGGCTACGGGCAGACCGGCCCGTATCGCGACCGCCCCGGCTTCGGCGCGATCGCCGAATCGATGGGCGGCCTGCGCCACATCACCGGCTATCCCGAGCTGCCGCCGCCGCGCATCGGCATCTCGATCGGCGACTCGATCGCGGCGCTGCACGGCGTGATCGGCGCGATGATGGCGCTGCATCACCGCAACATGAACGGCGGCAAGGGGCAGGTGGTCGACGTCGCGCTCTACGAGGCCGTGTTCAACATGATGGAGAGCGTGGTGCCCGAGTACGGCGTGTACGGCATGGTGCGCGAGCGCACCGGCGCGTCGCTGCCCGGCATCGTGCCGTCCAACACCTATGCGTGCAGCGACGGCAGCATCGTGATCGGCGGCAACAGCGATCCGATCTTCAAGCGCCTGATGCGCGCGATCGACCGCGTGGACCTGGCCGACGATCCGTCGCTCGCGCACAACGACGGGCGCGTGCCGCACACGCGCATGATCGACGAGGCGATCGCGGCCTGGCTCGCGCCGCGCACGATCGACGCCGCGCTCGAGGTGCTGAACGCGGCCGACGTGCCGGCCGGGCGCATCTACAGCGTCGCCGACATGTTCGTCGATCCGCAGTTCGTGGCGCGCCAGATGATCGGGCGCTTCCGGCTGCCCGACGGCCGGGAGATCCCGCTGCCGGCCGTCACGCCGAAGTTGTCGGACACGCCGGGCGACACGCGCTGGCTCGGGCCGGCGCTCGGCGAGCACACCGACGAGGTGCTCGGCGGGCTCGGCTACGACGCGCCGGCGATCGCCGCGCTGCGCGAAAAACGCGTGATCTGAGCCGCGCGAGAGGGTTTGCGTGCGCCGCCGGACTGTCGTTCGCGCGCCATCTTTCCTCGGTTACAATCGCCGGATGCGAATCCTACTCAGCAACGACGACGGTTACCTGGCACCCGGTCTCGCCGCGCTTCACGAAGCGCTGCGGCCGTTTGCCGACGTGACCGTGATGGCGCCCGAACAGAACTGCAGCGGGGCCTCGAACTCCCTGACGCTGTCCCGGCCGCTGTCGCTGCATCGCTCGGCGAGCACCGGCTTCCATTATGTGAACGGCACGCCCACCGATTCGGTCCACCTGGCGCTGACGGGCATGCTCGAGGCGCGGCCCGATCTGGTCGTGTCGGGCATCAACAACGGTCAGAACATGGGCGACGACACGCTGTATTCGGGCACCGTCGCCGCCGCCACCGAGGGCATCATGTTCGGCATCCCGGCGATCGCGTTCTCGCTGGTCGACAAGGATTGGGTCGAGCTCGAATCCGCCGCGCGCGTGGCCGCCGACATCGTGCGCCACTTCATCGCGCGGCCGATGCCCGGCCAGCCGTTCCTGAACATCAACATCCCGAACCTGCCGTACGAGCAGATCAAGGGCTGGCAGGTCACGCGGCTCGGCAAGCGCCATCCGTCGCAGCCGGTGATCCGCCAGGCCAATCCGCGTGGCGAGCCGATCTACTGGATCGGCGCGGCCGGCGCGGCGCTCGACGCGAGCGAGGGCACCGATTTCCACGCCACGGCGAACGGCTACGTGTCGATCACGCCGCTGCAGCTCGATCTGACCGATACGCAGAAGCTCGCCGGCACGCGCGAGTGGGCGCTGGCGCGGAGCAACGCCTCATGAGCGGCGAGCGCGCCAAGCGGTTTCCGCTTGCGCTCGAGGATCTGAAGCGCGCGCCGGCCAAGACTTCCGCGCGTGCCAACGAGCGACATCCCGCTTCTCCCGCACGTCCGACGCTCGGCGCTTCCGTGGCCGGCTCGCCGGCGCGGCCGGCCGGTTTCACGCGCGCGGCCGCCGCGCACGGCCAGGGGTCCATGCGATCAGTTCGCCCTCGCGCTCCTCGGTGATGCGGGCGTCCCATTCGACCGTCTTGCCGCCGGGGGCCTTCACAACCCAATGCGA
>JASLEG010000192.1 GCA_030151225.1 Burkholderia sp.
GGCGCCGGCGCGGCCGAGGCCCCGGCAGCCACGGCGGTGCCCGATGCCCCGCTGGCCGCGGCGGCCGGCGCGGCGCGATCGCCGCGCGTGTCCGCCCCGCGCATCGCCACCGTCGCGGTGCGGCCCGCGATCATGCGGAAATCGTCGGGCACCTCGTCGAGCGCCACGCGCACCGGAATCCGCTGCGCGAGCCGCACCCAGCTGAAGGCCGGATTGACGTTCGGCAGCAGGTTGGCGCCCTGCGAGCGGTCGCGATCCTCGATCGCCGCCACGATGCTCTGCACATGTCCGCGCAGCGGCCGCGCCTCGCCCATCACGCGGATGTCCACCGGCTGGCCGATGTGGATGCCGCTCAGCTTGGTTTCCTCGAAATAGCCATCGACGCGGAACGAGTGCAGGTCCACCACCGACAGCACCGCGCGCCCGGCCGGCACGTATTCGCCCACGCGCGGCGCGCGGTCGTTGAGGTAGCCGTCCACCGGGCTCACGATCGTGGTGCGCTGCAGGTTCAGCTGCGCCGTGTCCACGCTGACCTGCGCGTCGGCCACGGCCGCCTCGCCCTGATCGACGCGGGTGCGGCTCTCCTCGAGCTGCTCGCTGGCCACCAGATCGCCGAGCTTCAGGTTGCGCGCGTATTCGCGCTTTGCCTGGGCCAGCGTGGCGCGGCGCTGCTCGAGCGTGGCCTGGGCGAGGCGCAGCGCGAGCGTGTAGCGGGCGCGATCGATCACGAACAGCACCTGCCCCTGCCTGACCGGCTGGTTGTCGACCACGTGCACGTCGGTGATCAGGCCCGACACGTCGGGCGCCACCTGGATCACGTCGGCGCGCACGTGGCCGTCGCGCGTCCACGGCGAAAACATGTAGTAGTTGACGATGCGCCAGAGCACGAGCGCCGCCACGATCACGACGATCAGCGTGAGCAGGATCTGCGCCGCGGAAAACCAGGTTCTTTTCACGTTCACTTTGACGGTTTGCGTTGAAGGGCGCCGCTCAGGTGGCGACGAAATGCCGGGAGGCGATCACGACACCGGCGAGGATGAACACGTAGATGCCGAGGTCGAAGATCGACCGGTGCCACACGAAGCGGTAGATGCCGGTGCGCGTGAGGATCGCGCGCACCACGATGTTGATGAGATAGGCGATCAGCATCAGCACCAGCGGTGCCGGGACGAACACGCCGAAGATGTCGATTTCGCCGATCATGATTGCGTTGGGTTCTGCATGGTCTCGTCGGGTCAGGAGCGGGGCGCCTCGGGCGGCGGCAGCGGCTGCATCAGCGCCGGGTTCAGCGACAGGCGCATGCCCACCAGCGCGTGCAGCGCGTCGCGCAGGCCGCGCTGCAGGGCGGCGGCCGGGCGATCCGGGCGCGGCGTGGCCGCTGCGCCGGGGGCGAGCGGGGCGGCCGGCACCGCTGGCGCTGCCGGCGCGCCGCTGCCCGGTGCCTGCGTGGTGCCGATCAGGTGGCGCATCGCCACGGCGTCGAGCGCGTCGTCGATGGTGGCGAGCAGCGCGGGCGAGGCCGGCTGGCGCGCGTTGGCCGCGGCGCAGGCCGTGTAATGGGCGCTCACGCCGGCCAGCACGCGGTCGATCGCGTCGGGCACGTCGCCGTCGAGCCGGCGCCGCGAGCGGTGCAGGTCGAGCGCGTTCATCGCCACGCGCAGGTCGCGAAAGCTCTCGATCGACGGGTGGCGGTGGTCGTCGGAGGCGGCCAGGCGCGGCAGCAGCTGGGTGACGCGGTCCAGCATGCGCGAGGCGTGATTGCGCTGGTCGGCGATCGGCTGGCGCGAGGCCGACTTCGCGACGTCCTCCCAGCTCGAGCGCAGCAGCCGGCGCGCCGCCAGCTCGGCGCCGAACGGGCGCGTGGCGCGGGTCCACACGAACGCGTACAGCAGCCCGGCCACGCCGGCGATGTTGCTGTTCAGGAACACCAGGAAGTCGGCCGAATAGGCGTCCTGGATGCTGATGAAGGTGGCGGTGTTGACGGCCACCAGCATCGTCACGAGGTTGAACTGGGGGCGCGGGATCAGCGTGCCGATCAGGATGAAGGGCGCCGCGAACATCACCACCAGCATCGGGAAGTCGTGCACGTGAGGCAGCACCACGAACAGGTACAGGCCCGCGAACACCACGCTCGCGCAGGTGGCCGTGAAGAAGCGGAACACCATCGGCGCCGGTTCGTCGAGCGCCGCGAAGAAGCAGCAGGCCACCGCGGCCAGCGTGACCGCGCCGGCGCCGTCGGCCCAGCCCGACGAGATCCACAGCCAGCAGGCCAGCACGATCGCGCCGCCGGCCGACAGCGTGGAGAACAGCATCATGCCGCGATCGAAATAGCGTTCGGTGCCGCCGAGCCGCCAGTGGCGGTAGCGCGGCTGCCAGGCGCCCGCTTCGTTGGCGATCAGCGCGCGCAGCGAGCGGCAGTCCTGCCACACGTCGATCACCTGGCGCAGCCGCCACAGCGCGTTCGACAGCAGCGCGCCGTCCCAGCTCAGCATCGCGTCGCCCGACGGCTGCAGCGCCACGATGCGCGCGCGCAGGCTGTCCGCCACCGGGTCCGAGGTGCCGGTGCCGGCCTCGTCGGGATCGGGCAGCGGGGCGTCGAACCATTGCGCGGCGTCGGCCAGCAGCGACTCGAGCTCGGCCGGCAGTTCCTCGAGCTCGCGCATCAGCGCGATCAGCGGATCGGCCAGCGCCGACATCAGCGGCAGGAACAGCTGCATGCGCCCGAGCAGCGCCTGGGCGCGCACCATCACGCGGGGGTGCGCGTGGTCGTAGCCGAGCTGGCTCAGCAGGAATTCGAGCGCGGCGATGGTGGAGGCGAGGCGCTGCCGGCAGCCCGACAGCGTCTTGCCGGCCAGATGGCCCGACAGCGTCTCGCGGCCGTAGAAGGCCGCGTCGCGGAACCACGCGTCGGCGCGCTCGATCAGCGTCGGCGCGAGCCGGTTCGGCAGCACCGCGCTGCCCACCACGCTCGCGCACACGATGCCGAGCACGATTTCCTCGGTGCGCGCGATCGCCACGTCGAACACGGTGGTGGGATCGGTCACGGTGGGCAGCGCGATCAGCGGCATGGTGTAGCCGGCCAGCATGAACACGTAGCTGCGCGCGGTGCGGTCCGACATCGCCAGATACAGCAGCGTGCCGGTCCAGGCCGCCACGATCACGCTGAACAGGAACGGCGTCTCCACGAAGGGCGGCACCAGGAAGATCGCGGCGGACGCGCCGAGCGCGGTGCCGAGCGCGCGGTACAGCGCCTTCGAGCGCGTCGCGCCCACGAACGGGTTCGACACGATGTAGACGGTGGCCATCGCCCAGTACGGGCGCGGCAGCTGGAAGTACAGCCCGAGGTAGAGCGCCAGCATCGAGGCCGCGAACGTCTTGGTCGAGAACAGCCAGTCGCGAAGCGTCGGGTAGTTCATTCGACCGCTCGATGGGCCGCGTCGCCGGCGTCGCCGAACGCCTCGAGCACGCGCAGCGTGGCCTCGAGGTCGGCGCGGCTGACCGTCCTGAGCACGCGCTCGCGCAGCGCGCGCAGGTCCTCCTCCATCCTGGCCGTGACGGCGCGGCCCTCGTCGGTCAGCGTGACTGTCTTGGCGCGGCGGTCGTCGGGATCCTCGTCGCGGCGGGCGAGGCCGGCCGCGCACAGCTGGTCGAGCAGGCGCACCAGCGAGGGGCCCTCGATGCCGACGTGTTCGGCCAGCGTGACCTGGCGTACCGCCTCGCCGAGGCGGCCGGCGATCAGCAGTGGCGTGGCGCAGGCTTCGGACACGTTGTAGGCGGTCAGGACCGAGTCGCTCGTGCGGCGCCATTTGCGGGCGGCGGTGACGAGCGTGCTGCTGACGGCCATGCGCAGGGTGTGGAGATTCGACATGCGGCCGAATGATATCGGAATTCAATTCGGTAGCAAACTATCGGTTTATGGCTTCGCCGGCAGGTGTTGCGCGCCGCGCAAAAGGCGAGGGGCAGATCGGCACGGTTCATGCGATGAAGAAGCCGGCGCCGGCGCGGGGCGCGCCATTCGCCAGGGCGAAGGGCGCGTCGCGTGCAATTTTGGCCAGACCCGGCCCGCGAAGTGTAAAAAAGACAGCCAACCGGCCATGCGTCACGTCCAGGGATCGAATGTGAAGAAAGCCCCCGTCCTCAACTACGTCGGCCCGCGCGGGCGAGCCGGCACGCTCGTCGCGCGGCGCAACCAGAAGATGGCCCGCTCCGTGCATGCCTACGTGCGCGGCAGCACGGGCCGCTATTACGAATGGCTCGCCGACGCCAAGGTGGGCAGCCTGCCCGACGGCCCGGCGATCTGGATCTGCGGCGACTGCCACACCGGCAACCTCGGCCCGGTGGCGAACGAGGCCGGCGAGATCGAGATCCAGATCCGCGATCTGGACCAGACCGTGATCGGCAACCCCGCGCACGACCTGATCCGCCTGAGCCTGTCGCTGGCCTGCGCGGCGCGCAGTTCGGACCTGCCCGGGATCGTCACGGCGCACATGATCGAGCAGGTGTACGAGGGCTACACGCACGCGCTCGCCGGCGGCAAGCGCAAGTCAGTGCCGAAGCCCGACGTGGTGCGCATCGTGATGCGCGACGCGCTCCAGCGCACCTGGAAGCATCTCGCGCGAGAACGGCTGATGGGCGTGAAGCCGGAGCTGCCGCTCGGCAAGCGCTTCTGGCCGCTGACCCGGACCGAGGCGCGCGCCATCGCCGGGCTGGTCGAGACGCGCGAGATCGCCGAGCTGGCCCTGAGCCTGCGCGGCCATGAACCGAACGAACACGTCGAACTGCTCGACGCGGCTTACTGGGTGAAAGGCTGCAGCTCGCTCGGGCGGCTGCGCTACGCCGTGCTGCTGGACGTCGATGGCGCGGCGTCCGACGGCGACGACCTGTGTCTGATCGACATCAAGGAGGGCACGACCGCGCTCGCGCCGCGCTACAAGGGCGAGGAGATGCCGCGCGACAACGGTCGGCGCGTGGTGGAGGGCGCCCGTCATCTGTCGCCGCATCTGGGCGACCGGATGCGCGCGGCCACGCTCGGCGAGCGCTCGGTGGTGGTGCGCGAGCTGCTGCCGGCCGACCTGAAGCTCGAGATCGACAGCGTGGACGAGAACGAGGCGCTGCGCATCGCGCGCTACCTCGCGCACGTGGTGGGACTCGCGCATGCGCGCCAGATGGACGGCGACACGCGCAAGCGCTGGCTGGCCGAGCTGCGCCGCGCGCGCGCCAAGACGATCGACGCGCCGTTCTGGCTCTGGCGCAGCGTGATCGAACTGATGGGCAACCACGAAACGGCTTATCTCGAGCATTGCCGGCGCGTGGCCGCGCAATACGCGGACGCGCGCTAGGCCCGACGAACCCCGCTTGCCCGAATTCGGGCAAACACGGACACAAAGGACGAGATGCGATGAAAACCTTCCATTGCGACAACTGCGGTCAGCTGGTGTTTTTCGAAAACGTGCGCTGCGAGCGCTGCGGCTCGCCGCTCGGCTATCTGCCCGACGTGGGCGAGATGGGCGCGTTCGAGATCGAGCCCGCGGGCGCCGACGGCACGCCGGGCCTCTGGCGCAGCCTGCATCCCGAGGCCAGGGGACGGCTGTATCAGCCGTGCCGGAACTATTCGCAGGAGGACATCTGCAACTGGATGGTGCCGGCCGAAGCCGTGGAGTCGCACGACGCGCTCTGTGCCTCGTGCGCGCTGACCGAGACGATCCCCGACCTGTCGAACCCCGACAACCGCCCGCTCTGGTATCGCACCGAGGTGGCCAAGCGCCGGCTGCTGTACACGCTGTCGATGCTCGGTCTGCCGATCGAGTCGCGGCTCGAGCAGGAAGGCGGCATGAGCTTCGCGTTCAAGGCCCCCACCGACACCGAGCCGGTCATGACCGGCCACGCCAACGGGCTGGTCACGCTGAATCTGGCAGAGGCCGACGATGTCGAACGCGAGCGCGTGCGCGCCGCGATGCACGAGCCGTATCGCACGCTGGTGGGCCACTTCCGGCACGAGATCGGCCATTACTACTTCGACCGGCTGGTGGTGGGCTCGCGGTGGCTCGAGCCGTTCCGCGAGCGCTTCGGCGACGAGCGCGCCGACTATCAGGCCGCGCTCGACCAGCATTACCAGCACGGCGCGCCGGCCGGCTGGGAGGACGCCTACGTCAGCGAATACGCCACGATGCATCCGTGGGAGGACTGGGCCGAAACCTGGGCGCACTACCTGCACATCGTCGACACGCTCGATACCGCCAACGCCTGCGGCCTGGTGCTCGATCCCGACGACGAGAGCCTGCCGCGCATGGACGACCAGACCTCGGTGGACGAAGCCTCGTTCGGCAACCTGATGCGGCGCTGGTTTCCGCTGACCTACGCGCTGAACAGCCTGAACCGCAGCATGGGCGTGCCCGACGCGTATCCGTTCGCGCTCTCGCAGACGGTGGTGTCGAAGCTGCGCTTCGTGCACAGGGTGATCAGCGCGGCACGCGACGCCGCGCCCGACGATCAGACCGGCGCGCGCGCCGTGGGCAGCGAGGAGGATGCGGAGCGTGCCGAGGCGGCCGAGGCCAAGGGCGGCGCGAACGATGCGCCGGCCGCGGCTCAGCCGGCCGATGCGGTGCCGGCGGCGGAGCCGGATGCGGCTGCCGCGGCATGACGCGCGATCAGTCGGTCGAGATTGGCATGTGCCGCTGCCGTGAGTGGCGCGAATTCGGCCGACACGAACAGCGGCGCCTGCGCGCGCAGCTGCACGAGCGCCTGATGACGGCCGTGACGGAACGCCTCCGATGGTGCCTCGGGCGCCTGCCCCCATTCGCGCGCGATGTCGCGATCGTAGGCGAGCAGGCGCTCGGGCGGCGCGGCGAGGATCGCGAGATCGGCGTCGAGGAACAGTTCGGCCGCGTGGCGGGCCGATGCGTCGCCGATCAGCGAATCGGGCAGGCGATGCGTCCGGGTCGCGATCACGAAGGCGCGCGCGAGCCCTAGCGCCTCGGCGTGTTCGGCCAGCCAGGCGGCGGAGCACGATTCGGCGGTCGCGGCATCGAGCCATTGCGCGCTCCGTGCCTCGTTGTCGGCGTAATCGGGGAGCGACGTGGCATACACCACGTCGTGCGCCCACACGGCCAGCTCGATCGCCTGCCGATGCGGCACGTCAGGAAACGGCGCGAGATGCGCGAACAGCTCGGCCAGGTGCGCGAGCGTGTGGTAGAAGCGCTGCGGCTCCCGATACGCCTGCTCGATGCGCGGCCAGACGGCCGGCGTGCCGAAGCAGGCGTCGCAGCGCTCGCGCAATGCCGCGAGCGTGGCGGGATCGGGCAGGGCGGCGCGCATCGCCGGACGGGCGGGCTCGGTGCGCGCTCAGGCTTCGTCCGGCGTGTCGGCGGCGGCCGCCGCGCGACGCGCACGGCCGGCTCGTGCCGCGCCGCTGCGGGCCCGCTTCGCGGGTGCCTTGGCGGGCGCCGCCTCGTCGCTGGCGGTTGCTTCGGCCGGTTCCGCCGGTTCGGCTGCCGGCGCCTCGGCTTGCGGCCGGGCGGCCTCGGCTGCCGGCGCGCTGGTGTCGGCGTCGGCGTCGGTCGTGGTCGCGACCTTCTTCGCGGCGGCCTTGCGGGCGCGTGCCGGCGTCTTCTTCGCCTTGCTCGCGGCGCGCTGGGCGGCCGGCTCGGCGTGGGCGTCGGCCGCTTCCACGGTGTCTGCCACTTCGCGCGTCGCCACGGCTGCCGGCACCTCGTCCGGTGCCACCGGCGTGCTTTCCACCACTGCCGGCGTTTCCGGTTCCGCGGCTGCCTCGGCATGCGTGTCGTCGATCAGCGGCATCTGCTCGGGCTTGCGCGCGTTGCGGCCCTTGCCGTGGCGGCCGTCGTCGCGCTTCGCATTGCGGCGCTCGCCATCGTTGCGCTTCGCGTTGCCTTGCCGGTTGGCCTGGCCGGCTTGCGCGTCGGTGGCCTGAGCCGGCTCCGCGGCGAGCGCCGAGCCGTCCACGGGGATCGGCTCGGCCGTGTCCTTGCGGCGCTCGTCGCGTTGCTGTGCGCGGTTGTGCCTGCCGTCGCGGTGCTCCCGCGCTTCGCGCGGCTCGCGGCCGTCGCGTTGATCACCGCGTTGATCACGATTGCGCTGCGCGCCGCCGTGGCGTTGCGCATCGCTCGCGGCAGCCGGGGCTTCGCCGCCCTGAACGCCCGGCGCTTCGTCGGCCTTCAGCGCGTCGGCGCCGAACAGCGGATCGGCCGCCACCGCCTGGGCCGGACGCGACACGTAGGTGCCCGACTTCTCGTCGCGGCCGATTTCGAGCAGGCCGTGCGCCTGCGCCTCGTCGAGCAGGTTGCCGAACGCGCGGAAGCCGTAATAGGTCTCGTTGAAGCCCGGCTTGCGGCGCTTGATCGCGCTCTTGAGCACCGAGGCCCAGATCTTGCCGCTGTCGCTGCGCTCCGAGGCCAGCGCGTCGAAGGTTTCCACGGCGATCGTGATCGCCTCGAGCTTGCGCGCATCCGCGTCGGGCTTGCGCTGCTTGTCGTCGGCCGCGCGCCTGGCCGGATCGGCCGTGGTGCGCGATTCGCGCTTGGCCTGCGCGCGTTGCAGCTCGCGTGCGAGGTCGTCGTAGAAGATGAATTCGTCGCAGTTCGCGACCAGCAGGTCCGAGGTCGAATTCTTCACGCCCACGCCGATCACGCGCTTGGCGTTCTCGCGCAGCTTCGAGACGAGCGGCGAGAAATCCGAGTCGCCGCTGATGATCACGAAGGTGTCGACGTGCGATTTGGTGTAGCAGAGGTCGAGCGCGTCCACCACGAGGCGGATGTCGGCCGAGTTCTTGCCCGACTGGCGCACGTGCGGAATCTCGATCAGCTCGAAGCTCGCCTCGTGCATGGCGCCCTTGAAGGTCTTGTAGCGGTCCCAGTCGCAATAGGCCTTCTTGACGACGATGCTGCCCTTGAGCAGCAGCTTTTCGAGCACCGGCTTGATGTCGAATTTTTCGAACTTCGTGTCGCGCACGCCGAGTGCGATGTTCTCGAAGTCGCAAAAGAGCGCCATGTTGACGCTGTCCTGAGGCAAGGCCATGTGATCTCCAACCGAAGGCTCGCCGTGGCGGCGAGCGCTGAAATTGCGCACATGATAGCGGTTGTGCGTGTCGTGGACGAAAACGTGAAGCAAATGCGGGGCGGCGCGCGTCGCCGCGGCGGCGTCAGCGCGCGCCACGCAGCCGGTGGATCGCCTGCCAGGCGCAGCCGGCCGCGGTGGTCGCGAGCCCGGCGAAGATCACGCCCACGCCGAGCGCGAAGCCGGCCGCCATCTTGCCGCCGTCGAGCGCATCGGGGTGCGCGATGACCGAGGCCAGCGTGCCGCCCGCGATCAGCGCGAGGCAGACGACCCAGTAAAGCCGGGCACGCGTCGCGCGGCGTGCCTGCCACGCGGCCCAGCCGAGGCCGCACAGGTAGATCAGCGCGAGCGTGCCGAGGGCGATCAGGTCGGTGAAGGACAGCGAGGCGAGGGCGGGCATGAAGCGAAACGAGGGCGGGACGAACCGAGACTCTAGCGGGCGCCGGGGGGGTGGCGCAAGCGCGAGCCGCCGCAAGCGGCGCACCCGCTGCAGGCACACGCGGGTCTGACTAGAATCGAGGCTTTCCGCCCCCGCCTCCGGATTTCGCCATGACGACCGCCTCCGCTTCGCCCGCCGCCTCGCCCGCCGCTTCCCTCGATGCCGACGCGCTCGGCCGTCGCATCGATGCCGTGTTCGACGCGGCGCTGCGCGAGCGGCGGCTGGTGGGCGCGGTGGCGATCGTCGCGCGGCACGGCGTGCCGCTGTACCGGCGTGCGCACGGGCTCGCCGATCGCGAGGCGCGGCGGCCCATGCAGGAAGACACGCTGTTCCGGCTCGCCTCGGTATCGAAGCCGATCGTGGCGCTCGCGGTGCTGCGGCTCGTGGCGCGCGGCGATCTCGCGCTCGACGCGCCCGTCACGCACTGGCTGCCCGAGTTTCGGCCGAAGCTGCCCGACGGCAGCGAGCCCGCGATCACGCTGCGCCATCTGCTCACGCATACCTCGGGGCTCGGCTACTGGCTGCTCGAGGGGCCGGGCTCGCGCTACGACGCGCTCGGCATTTCCGACGGCATCGATCTGCCGCGCTTCGACCTGTACGAGAACCTGCGCCGGCTCGCCTCGGCGCCGCTCGCGTTCGCGCCGGGCAGCGCCTGGCAGTACTCGCTGGGCATCGACGTGCTCGGCGCCGTGATCGAGCAGGCCACCGGCAAGGGGCTCGAGGCGGCCGTGGCGGAACTGGTCGGGGCCCCGCTCGGCATGCGCGACAGCGGTTTCGTGTCCGACGCGCCGGAGCGTTTCGCCGTGCCGTATCACGACGGCCGGCCGGAGCCGGTGCGCATGCGCGACGGCATCGACGTGCCGCTGCCGGAAGGGCACGGCGCGGCCGTGCGGTTCGCGCCGTCGCGCGTGTTCACGCGGGATGCGTATCCGTCGGGCGGCGCGGGCATGTACGGCTCGGCCGACGACGTGCTGCGCGCGCTCGAGGCGATCCGCGCGCATCCGGACTTCCTGCCCGAGGCAATCGCCGAGGCCGCGCGCACCGATCAGGTCGGCGCGGCGGCCGAATCGCGCGGGCCGGGCTGGGGCTTCGGCCACGTCGGCGCCGTGCTGCTCGACCCGGCGGCGGCGGGTTCGCCGCAGGGCGTGGGCACGCTGCAATGGGGCGGCGTGTACGGGCACTCGTGGTTCGTCGATCGCGCCGCCGGGCTGACGGTGCTGCTGCTCGGCAATACGGCGTACGAGGGGATGTCGGGGGCGTTGACGGTGGCTTTGCGCGATGCGGTCTATGGGGGGTGAGAGGAAATGAAAAAGCCGGCGGACCCGAAAGTCCGCCGGCTTTTTCCATTCCAGCGCCCGACGCCCGACGATTTACAGGTCGAAGAACACCGTCTCGCGCTCGCCCTGCATGCGCACGTCGAAGCGATACACGGTCACGCCGTTCGCCTGCGCGTCGCGGCGCGCGATCAGCGTGTCGCGGCGGGCGGCCGGCACGCTCTCGAGCACCGGGTCGGCCGCGTTGGCGGCGGTTTCGTCGTCGAAGTAGATGCGCGTGAACGCGTGCGTGAGCACGCCGCGCATCATCACCGTCACGTCGATGTGCGGCGCGCCGGCGTCGGTCGCGGCCGGCTTCACGGTGCGCACCGCGAAGCGGTGCTGCGGGTCGGTGCCCGTGCCGATCCGCGCGAAGCCCGAGAAGCCGCTCGCGTCGATCTCGGCGCGCGAGGCCGGGAACCGGCCGGTCGAATCGACCTGGGTGAATTCGAGCATCGCGTCGAGCACCGTGTTGCCGTCGGCGTCGAACACCTGGCCGATCAGCAGGATCTGCTCGCCGGCCGCGTGCGGCTCGGCGATGTCGGTCCCGAACAGGCTCTTCATGTCGAAGTTGTACTGCTGCGGGCACAGCCCGTAAGCGAAGTACGGCCCCACCGTCTGCGAAGGCGTTTGTTTCAGCTGGCTCATGATCAGCGCTCCATCGGGGTGGCGTCGCGGCCGCGCAGCACGATGTCGAATTCGTAGCCGAGCGCGTAGTTGGGTTCCGTCACGTCGAGCGTGAAGCGCGAGATCATGCGATCGCGGGCGGCTTCGGGCGTGCCCTGGAAGATCGGGTCGTACTGCAGCAGCGGATCGCCGGGGAAATACATCTGCGTGACGAGGCGCGAGCCGAAATGGTCGCCGAACAGCGAGAAGTGGATGTGGTTCGGGCGCCACGCGTTCGGGTGATTGCCCCACGGATACGCGCCGGGCTTGATCGTCAGGAAGCGGTAGCGGCCCTGATCGTCGGTGATGCAGCGGCCGGCGCCGAGGAAGTTCGGGTCGAGCGGGGCGTCGTGCTGGTCCGCCTTGTGCACGTAGCGGCCGGCCGCGTTGGCCTGCCACACTTCCACCAGCGTGTTGCGCACCGGCTTGCCGCCCTCGTCGAGCACCCGGCCCGTCACGATGATGCGCTCGCCGAGCGGCTCGCCGTTCTTCGCGGCATTGCGCGTGAGGTCGTGGTCGAGCGCGCCGAGGTCATCGGTGCCGTACACGGGCGCGTGCTGGTTGCGCAGCTTTTCCTTCAGCGGGATCAGCGGCTGCGTCGGGCCGCGCTTCACGGACGAACGGTATTCGGGATAAACGTAGGCGGGATGAGCCGGCCAGTCGCGCGGGCTCAGGATGGAGTCGTCCATCGCGGTGTCTCCTGTGTATTGGGAGGGGAATATGGCGAGACTTTAGCTAATCCGGAAAGTTATGCAAAATGACGTTTTTTCCTGTCTCGTATAACCAATCGTCATGGTAAAGCGTATCGCCGACGGCCGCGTCAAGTTCCGGCACCTGCAGTGTTTCCTGGCCGTCGCCCAGCTCGGCGGCGTGCAGAAGGCCGCCGAGAGCCTGTCGATCACGCAGCCGGCGGTGTCCAAGACGATCGCCGAGCTCGAATCGATCCTCGGCGTGAAGCTGTTCGAGCGCAACCGGCAGGGCGCGCGGCCCACCCGCGAGGGGCAGCTGTTCCTGCCCCATGCGAGCGCGAGCGTGCTGGCGCTGCGCCAGGGCGTGGGCCTGCTGGCCGGGGAGAGCGGCGCGGCGGCGGCCACGCTCGAGATCGGCATGCTGCCGAGCGTGGCGGCATCGATCGCGCCGGCCGTGATCCGCGCGCTGACGGCGCGCCTGCCGCGCGTGATCGTGCGGATCGCCACGGACGCGAACGCGCGCCTGCTCGAGCGCCTGAAGTCGGGCGAGGTGGAATGCGCGATCGGCCGCATGTCGGAGCCCGAGCGCATGGTGGGCCTGTCGTTCGAACAGCTCTACAACGAGCCGCTGGTGGCGCTCGTGCGCGCCGGGCACCCGCTCGCCTCGCACCCGGCGCCGGCCACCGGGCTCGGGCGCTTTCCGCTGGTGGTGCCCCCCTACGGCACGCTGATTCGCCAATCGGCCGAGCAGATGCTGGCCGCCTGCGGATCGCCGCCGCTCGACGCCTTCGTGGAGGTGCTGTCGGTCTCGGTGGGCCGCGCGCTGGCCCTCGAAAACGACGCGGTGTGGTTCGTGCCCCGATATGCGGCCGAATACGATCTGGCCGGCGGCACGCTGGTGCGGCTCGCGCTGCCGGCCACCGGCGCGGACGAGCTGGTGGGCCTCGTGCTGCGCACCGACACGCGTGCGTCGCCGGCCGCGCAGGCGCTGATCGACGCGGTGCGTGAGATCGCACGCGAGCGTTTTGCCGGATTTGCGACACCGCGCGCGACGGCGCGCAAACGCCGTGTTCCGGGGCCTTCGCTTCGGTGATAATGGCCGTCTGGCCGGCCGCGCGGATCCTGACCGCGCGCGGCGAATCACACGATAAAGAACATGGAACACAGCCCGGGGCGGCGCGGATGGAGAGGTCCGGTGCCGAGGATGCCGTTGGGGTACCTGGTGATCGCGGGGGGCGTGGCGATCGCGCTGGTCACCCTCACGATCTGCGCGGCGATCCTGCGCGACAGCCGCGTCGACGCATTCGAGCGCGCGCAGGACAGTGCGCGCAACATGCTGATGATGATCGAGCGCGACGTGGCGCGCGAGCTGCACGTCGACGATCTGGTCCTGCAGGGCGTGGCCGCCGGCCTCGCCGATCCCGTGCTCGCCGCCGAGCCGGCCGCGCTGCGCCGGCGCCTGCTGTTCGACCGCGCCGTGACGAGCCACATCAGCGGCATCTACGTGCTCGACGATACCGGGCGCGTGGTGCTGTCCTCGAACGGCGCCGGCACCGGCGAGCAGCGCTTCGACGACCGCGACTTCTTCATCACGCAACGTGACGATCCCCATGCGGGCCTGTTCGTGTCCGGCCCCGCGCTGTCGGTGCTGCACGGCGAGGGCCCCGGCATCGCGCTGTCGCGCCGGCTCGATGGCGCGGGCGGCCGCTTCGCCGGCGTGGTGCTGGCCACGGTGCGGCTCGATGCGCTCCAGCGGCCGTTCGCGGGGCTGGTGCTCGGCGCGCACAGCTCGATCGCGCTGATCCACACCAACGGCCGCCTGATCCTGCGCGCGCCCGACAATCCGGCCCTGACCGGCCGCGACCTGCGCGGCACCGCGCCCTACCTGCGCATGCTGGGCGGCAGCGGTACCTTCATCGGTACCGCCGCGTTCGACGCGGTGCGTCGCATCTACCTGTTCCAGCGCCTGCCCGGGCTGCCGCTGATCGTGCAGGTGGCCGTGGCCGAGCAGGACGTCTACGCCGAATGGCGGCGCCGCGCCTGGCGTTTCGGCATCCTGACCGCCGCGATCGGCATCGCCTTCGTGGTGCTCAGCGCGTTCCTCGCGCATTCGCTGTGGCGCAAGTCCGAGGCGGAAGCCGCGCTCGCGCGCATGGCCGGCACCGACGCGCTGACGGGCCTGCCGAACCGCCGCGCGCTCGATGCCTCGCTCGAGCGCGAATGGCGCCGCGCGGCGCGCCTGCGCCAGCCGTTCGCGGTGCTGTTCGTCGACATCGATCACTTCAAGCGCTACAACGACCAATACGGCCACACGCTAGGCGACGAGGTGCTGGCCGTGGTGTCGGCCGCGATCGCGCGGCAGGCGCAGCGCTCGCACGATCTGGTGGCGCGCTACGGCGGCGAGGAGTTCGTGATGATGCTGCCCGATACCGACGGCGCGGGCGCGCGCAAGGTGGCCGAGCGGATTCGCGGCGCGGTGCGCGCCCTCGCGATCGAGCACGTCGGCGCCGAGTCGGGGCAGGTGACGGTCAGCATCGGCGTGGCCGCCTGGCGGCCCGACGCGGGCCATCACGACAGCGTCACGATCGTGCTCGACGCCGCCGATCAGGCCCTGTACCGGGCCAAGGCGGCCGGCCGCGACCGCGTGCACGAGGCCGAGACGGCGGGCTGAGCCGGCCGGGCGCGCCACGCGAGCGCGCCGGCATCGGCATCGCCGGAAGCCTGCCCGGCGCTCAGGACGGCCGCAGCGCCGCCTTGTGGGAGGTCGTGCCGGCCTTGACGGCACGCGGGTCGGGCGCGGGCGTGGCCGGCCGCGCCGCCACCGAGAAGCCGAAGGTGTTCCAGCCGGCCTCGCAGGCCACGAACACCGAGCCGCCGTGCATGTCGGCCACCGCCTTCACGATCGACAGGCCGAGCCCGTGGTTCTCGTTGCTGTTGGTGCGCGCTTCCTCGAGCCGGTAGAAGCGCTCGAACATGTGTGCGCGCACGGCCGGGTCGATCGGCGCGCCGGGGTTGGCCACGGCGATCTCCACCTGGTCGCCGGCCGCGCGGATCGAGACGCGGATCGTGCCGTCGGGCTTCGAGTGCTGGATCGCGTTGATCAGCAGGTTGGTCATGGCGCGCCCGAACAGCGAGGTGTCGACGCGCGCGCGCGCGTCGCCCGACAGCTCGGCGCGCAACTGCGCGTCCTCGAGCGAGAACTCGAGGAAGTCGAGCATGCGCGCCACCTCGACCGCCAGCGACACGTCGCTGAGGTTGGTGGCACGCTCGCCGCGATCGCTGCGCGACAGGAACAGCATGTCGTTGACGATCACCCGCAGCCGCTCGAATTCCTCGAGATTCGACTGCAGCGTGCGCTGCATGCGCTCCACGCTGCGGTCGCGCGAGGTCAGCGCCACCTGGGTCTGGCCGATCAGGATGCTGACCGGCGTGCGCAGCTCGTGGGCGACGTCGGCATTGAAGGATTCGAGGCGGTCGTAGGCGAGCTCGATGCGCTCGAGCGCGCCGTTGAACGCACTGGCCAGCTCGTGCAGCTCGCTCGGCAGCGCGTCGGTCTGCAGCCGCTGCTTGCGATTGGCCGGCGACAGCGCGGCGGTCTCCTTCGACAGCCGCGCGAGCGGCTCGAGGCCGAAACGTGTCACGGCGCGGCTCAGCAGCAGCGACACCACCGTGGCCGCGCCGATCAGCCCGGCCAGCGTGAAGGCGATGAAGCGCAGCATCTTCTGGGTGCGCTCGCAGCCGGCGGCCACCACCAGCGTCAGCTCGGGGCGCACGCCGTTGCCCGGAACCACCGTGGTGCGCGTCATCACGTTGTAGCTGCTGCCGTCGCAGTGCACGAGCTGATAGGCGCCGACCGGCTCGTCCACCGGTTCGCCCACGATCGGCCTGCCGAGCCGGTAGGCCGGGTCGGGGCTGGTCACGATGTAGCGCGTGGAGCCGTCCAGCGGCTGCAGGTCGGTCAGCTTTTCCTGCGTGATGTGCCAGCGCTCCGGCGTGCTCGCGTGCTGCGCGATCATCTCGGCCACCTTGGAGCGCGTCTCGAGCGTGGCGCGCAGCTCGGCGAACAGCTGGCGCTCCATCATCGCGAACAGGCCCACGCCCACCGCCGAGAACACCAGCAGCGAGGTGATCGCGAACATCGTGGACAGGCGCATCGAAATCGAGCGTTTCATCGCGGGCTCCCGGATCAGCGGCGCAGTTCGGCTTCCGGCTCGTCGCGTACCTCGAGCACGTAGCCCATCCCGCGGATGGTATGCAGCAGCTTGTCGGAGAACGGGCCGTCGAGCTTGGCGCGCAGCCGCTTGATGGCCGTCTCCACCACGTTGGCGTTGCTGTCGAAGTTGACGTCCCACACCAGCTCGGTGATGGTGGTCTTCGAGAGCACCTCGCCGCGTCGCCGCGCGAGCACGCCGAGCAGCTGGAATTCCTGCGCGGTCAGGTCGAGGCGGATGCCGTTGCGCGTGGCGCGCCGGCTGATCAGGTCCACCCGCAGGTCGCCGATCGAGATCAGCGTGGATTCCTGCACGCGCGCGCGGCGCGTGAGCGCGCGCAACCGCTCGATCAGCTCGAGGAACGAGAACGGCTTGGTCAGGTAATCGTCGGCGCCGCCGCGCAGGCCGCGCACGCGATCGTCCACGCGGTCGCGCGCGGTCAGCATGATCACCGGCGTGTCCTTCTGCGCGCGCAACGCACGCAGCACCCCGAAGCCGTCGATCTTCGGCAGCATCACGTCGAGCACCACCACGTCGTAGTCGTACTCCACGGCCTTCCAGGCGCCGTCCTCGCCGTCGGTGGCGGTGTCCACCACCCAGCCTTCCTCGGACAGGCCGCTCTTCAGGTAATCGACGACCTTCGGTTCGTCTTCGACAATCAATACTTTCATTCGGCCCTCCCGTTGGCTGGTGCCGGTGCGGTGACTGACCAGCCGCCGCCGAGCGCTTTTGCGAGATATACCACCAGCGCGGCGCGCTGGCCACGAATCTGTACTTCCTGCCGCTCGCTCGTGAGCGACTGCTGCTGCGCGCTGATCACGTCGAGATAGGCGGTCAGGCCGCCCGCGTAACGATCGCGCGCGAGCGCCACGAGCCGGTGCGCGTCGTCCACGGCGGCCACCGCGCGCCGCTGGGCCTCGTCGAGCGTGGAGAGGCCCGTGACGGCATTCTGCACTTCCTGGAACGCGCTCAGCACGGTCTGCCGGTAGCTGGCCTGCGCGGCCGCGTAGCCGGCCTGCGCGTAGTCGACGCCGGCCTGCAGGCGGCCGCCGTCGAACAGCGGCGTGGACAGCGAGGCGCCCACCGACCACACCAGCGCGGGGGCCGAGAACAGGCTGGCGAAGCGGGTCGCCTCCCAGCCGATGTCGGGCGACAGCGTCAGGCGCGGGAACCACGCGGCCTTCGCCACGCCGATCTGCGCGCTGGCGACGGCCATCGCGCGTTCGGCCGAGGCCACGTCGGGGCGGCGCTGCAGCAGCGCGCTCGGCAGCATCGGCGGCAGGGCGGGCGCCTTCAGCGTCTCCACGCTCGGCGCGATCGAGAACGACGGCGCGGGCGTGCCCACCAGCGTGGCGATCGCGTGCTCGTATTGCTGGCGCGTGTTCAGCAGCAGCTGGGCCTGGGTGCGCGTGGCGTCGAGCTGCGAGCGCTGCTGCAGCAGGTCGAGGCCGGACACGGCGCCGAGCTCGTGCTGCGCGCTGACGAAATCGAGCGCCTTCTGCTGCAGCACCACGGAGCGGTTCAGCACGTCGATCTCGGCGTCGGTCTCGCGCAGCGCCAGGTAGGCGGTGGCGAGATCGGCGACGAGCACCAGCCGCGCGTTGGCCAGATCGTCGGCCGACTGCTCGGTGGCGGCGCGCGCGGCTTCCACGGTGCGGCGGATGCGGCCGAACAGGTCGAGCTCGTAGCTCGCGGTCGCGCCGATCTGGGTGTCGTTCTGCACGGTCGAGTGGTTCGACTGCGCGTAGTTCGTGAGCGGACGATCGGCCGAGATGCGCGAGCGGCTCGCGCCGGTGTTCAGGTTCACCGACGGCAGCTGCGCGGCCGAGGTGGACGCCAGCGTCGCGCGCGCCTGCGCGTAGTGCGCGGCGGCCACCGCCAGCGTCTGGTTGGCCGCCAGCGCGCGGGTCTCGAGCGCGTCGAGCTGCGGATCGCCGAATGCCGTCCACCAGTCGGGCGTGAGCGCCGCGTGCGAGGGGCGGGCGCGCTGCCAGTAGGTATCGTCGGCCGGCACCTGCCAGGCGGCCGGGGCCTCGACGGCCGGGCGATGGTAGTCGGGTCCGAGCGTGCAGCCGGCCAGCAGCGCGGCGGCCGCCGCGACGAACGGGAGCAGGGGCAGGGGCGCCGAGGGCGCCGCGGCATGCGTGCGCCGCATCACGATCCGGCCCCCGGCGCGCTGGCGCCGCTGCCGGTCCGGGCGGGTGCAGAAGCGCCGCTCGGGCTCGCCGCGGTGGCTGACGCCGACGCCGCCGCCGACGCGCCCCCGCCCGCGGCCTGCTTCACGATCACGGTGTCGCCGGTCGCGAGCGAGTCGCTCGGGTTCAGCACGATGCGCTCGCCGGCGTCCACGCCCTCGTCGAGTTCGAGCGACTTGCCGAGCGTGCGCGCGATGCGCACCGGCCGCAGCGTGACCTTGCCGTCGGCGCCCACCACGGCCACGGTCGGCCCCTCGGCACGGAACAGCAGCGTGTTGGCCGGCACCGTCAGCGTGCCCACCGCCGCCATCGGCAGCGTGGCGCGCACGTAGGCGCCCGGCAGCAGTCGGTCGTCGGCGTTCGGCAGCGTGATCTCGATCTGCAGCGTGCGGGTGGCCACGTCGATGGCGCGCGCCGTGTGCGTGATGGTGCCGTCGAAATGCTGGTTCGGCAGTTCGGACTGCGTGACGTCCACGTGCTGGCCGAGCCTGACCTGCTGCGCGTAGGTCTGCGGCACGCGCACGTACAGGCGCAGCCGGTCCGCCTGGGTCACCATGAACAGCGCGCGGCCCGCGCCGCCGTTGCCGGCGTTGACCAGATCGCCCACGTCGAGGTTGCGCTGGGTGACCACGCCGTCCACCGGCGCCACGATCTTCTGGAAGCCCTTCAGCTCGGTCAGGCGGCGCACGTTCGCGTCGGCCGCCGACAGGTTGGCCACGGCCTGGTTGTAGGCGCCCTGGCGATCGTCGAGCTCCTGCTGCGAGACGGCGTCGCGCTGGCGCAGCTGCTGGGCGCGGTCGAACGAGGTGCGAGCCAGCGCGAGCGAGGACTGCACCTGCTGGCGTTGCGCCACGGCCTGCGCGTATTCCTGGTCCACTTCGGGCGTGTCGAGCTCGGCCAGCACCTGGCCGGCCTTCACGTGGGTGCCGATGTCCACGTCCCAGCGTGCCACGTAGCCGCTCGCGCGCGCGTAGATCGGCGCCTCCACGTAGCCGCGCAGCGTGCCGGGCAACGCGAGCCGCGTGTCGCCCTTCGCCGGGCTCGGGCTCACCACGCTCACGTATTGCCGCGCGTTCTGCCGCGCGAGGGCGTCGAGCCTGTCGTGGTTCAGGTAATCCACCACCAGCGTGCGCGCGGCCAGCACGGCCAGCACCACGCCGGCCACGACCAGCGCGATCTTCGTGCGCCGCTTCACGGCCGCGCGGGCCGGCAGGTCCAGCCCGGATTCCTCGGCGTGGATGCCGACGGCGCTGTGTCGTTTGTCTTCCATGTGTTCAACCAGTCGATTCGAATCCAGGGGTCAGGACGCCGCGGCACGATGCTCGCGCCGCTTCGCCAGCCGATGATGTACGCCCGCGAACACGAGCGGCACGAAAAACAGCGTCGAGACGGTGGCGAACAGCAGCCCGCCGATCACCGCGCGGCCGAGCGGCGCGTTCTGCTCGGCGCCTTCGCCGAGGCCCAGCGCCATCGGGATCATGCCGATGATCATCGCCAGCGCCGTCATCATGACCGGGCGGATCCGCGTGGCGCCGGCCTCCAGCGCGGCCGACAGCGCCGGCACGCCGGCATCGAGCCGCTGCCGCGCGAACGACACCACCAGGATCGAGTTCGCGGTGGCCACGCCCACCGTCATGATCGCGCCGGTCAGCGCCGGCACGCTGAGGTGGGTGCCGGTCACGAACAGCATCCAGGCGATCCCGGCCAGCGCGGCCGGCATCGCGCTGATGATGATCAGCGGATCGATCCACGACTGGAAGTTCACCACGATCAGCAGGTACACCAGCACGATCGCCATCGCCACGCCGGCGCCCAGGCCGAAGTAGGAGCTGCGCATGGTTTCCACCTGGCCGCGCAGCGTGACGGTGGTGCCGCGCGGCAGCGTGGCGCGCGCCTCGCCGACGATCCGGTCGATGTCGCCGGCCACCGAGCCGAGGTCGCGGCCGTCCACGCTCACGTACAGGTCGGTCACCGGGCGGATGTTGTAGTGCGTGACCACGGCCGGATCCACGTCGCGGCGCAGTTCCACGAGGTTCGCGAGCAGCTGGTAGGGCGTGCCCGGCTGGCCCGTGGCGGCCACCGGCGTGCTGAGCAGGTCGCCCACCGAATGGATCTGGTACTGCGGGGTCTGGATGGTGAGCGGGTACTGCACGCCGGTGGCGGGATTGACCCAGAAGGTCGGGGTGGTCTGCGAGGTGCCGGCCAGCGAGATCAGCATGTTCTGCGCGACGTTCTGCGCCGACAGGTTCAGCTGCTGCATGCGCGTGCGGTCCATGTAGGCCGTCAGCAGCGGCTCGTCGATGCGCTGCAGGATGTGCGCGTCCACCGCGCCGGGCACGGTGCGGATGCGCTTGAGCAGGCGGCTCGCGATCGCCATGTTCGACTTCGCGTCGTTGCCCTGCAGCTGCACGTCGATCGCGGCCGGCTGGCCGAAGTTCAGGATCTGCGTGACGATGTCCGACGGCTGGAAGAAGAACTCCACGCCCGGGAAGCGCTCGGGCAGCACGCGGCGCAGCGTTTCCACGTAGCGGTGCGCGCTCGGGTGGCCTTCCTTCAGCGCGATCATGATCTCGCCGTCGAGCGTGCCGATCGTGCCCGCGTTGCTGTACGACAGGTTGATGCCGCTCGAGGGCAGGCCCAGGTTGTCCACGATGGTGGCGAGCTGGTCGGCCGGCACCACCTCGCGCACCACCTGTTCCACCTGGTCGGCGAGCCGCGCGGTTTCCTCGATGCGGATGCCGGTCTGCGCGCGCATGTGCAGGCGGATGTCGCCGGAATCCACGGCCGGGAAGAAGTCGCGGCCGAGCGCGAAGATCAGGCCGGTGGACAGCAGGCAGAAGCCGAGGAATGCGATCGCAGCCTGGCGACGCCGCACGATCAGCATGCCGAGCAGCACGATGTAGCCGGCGCGCAGGCGCTCGAATGCGGCGTCGAAGCGGTGATGGATGCGCGCGAAACGCGACGGGCGGCGGGCCGGCGCGGCCTCGGCGCCCTGTTCGCCCTGCGCGGGCCTGGCGCGGAACAGCATCATCGCGAGCGTCGGCACCAGCGTGCGCGACAGCACGTAGGAGGCGATCATCGCGAACACCACCGCCTCGGCCAGCGGCACGAACAGGTAGCGCGCCACGCCCGTGAGGAAGAACATCGGCACGAACACGATGCAGATGCAGAGCGTGGAGACCAGCGCCGGCACCGCGATTTCGCCGGCGCCGTCGAGGATCGCCTCGCGCAGCCCGGTGCCGAGATGCAGGTGGCGCTCGATGTTCTCGATCGTCACCGTGGCATCGTCCACCAGGATGCCCACCGCGAGCGCGAGCCCGCCCAGCGTCATGATGTTGATGGTCTGGCCCAGCGCGGCCAGCACCAGGATCGACGAGAAGATCGACAGCGGAATCGACACCGCGATGATCAGCGTGCTGCGCCAGTTGCCGAGGAACAGCAGGATCATCAGCGCGGTGAGCAGCGCGGCCACCAGCGCCTCGCGGATCACGCCCTCCACGGCGGCCTTCACGAACACCGACTGGTCGAACAGCGAGCTGATCTTCAGGTCGGCCGGCAGCGTGGCCTCCACGCCGGGCAGCATCGCCTTCAGCGCGTTGACCACCTGCAGCGTGGACGCGTCGCCGGTCTTCAGGATCGACACCAGCACGCCGCGCTGGCCGTCCTTGCGCACGATGTTGGTCTGCGGCGTGAAGCCGTCGCGCACGTGCGCGACGTCCGACAGATAGATGGTGGCGCCGTTCTGGGTGCGGATCGGCAGCCGGTTCAGCTCGGCCACCGTGTCGGGCGAGGCGTTGGTGCCGACGCGGTATTCGGTCGGGCCGATCTTGGCCGTGCCGGTCGGCAGGATCAGGTTCTGCACGCCCACCGCGCTGACCACGTCGGTCGGCGTCAGGCCCTTGGCCATCAGCGCCTGCATGTCCAGATCGACCGAGATCACGCGGGTGCGGCCGCCGTACGGGTAGGGGATCTGCACGCCGCGCACCGTGACGAGCTGCGGGCGCAGGAAGTTCAGCGCGATGTCGGCGAGCCGCTCCTCGCTCAGCGCGGAGCTCGACAGCCCGAGCTGCAGCACCGGAATGCTCGAGGCCGAGTAGCTGATCACCAGCGGCGGGGTGGCGCCGGGCGGCATCTGGCGCACGATCGACTGCGCCGACGACACCGTCTGCGCGATCGCCGTCTGCGTGTTGGCGCCGGGTTGCAGGAACACCTTCACGATCGCGATGCCGGGCAGCGTCTGCGATTCGATGTGCTCGATGTTGCTGACGGTGGTGGTCAGCGTGCGTTCATGGACCGAGGTGATGCGCTCGGCCATGTCGCGCGCCGAGAAGCCGCTGTAATTCCAGATCACGCTGATGACCGGGATGTCGATCGACGGCAGCACGTCGGTAGGCGTCCTGACCAGCGCCAGCGGCGTGGCGAGCAGGATCATGATGGCCATCACGATGAACGTGTACGGACGGCGCAGCGCGAGATTGACGATCCACATGGAGGCAGGCGGGGGCGGCTCGGGAAGGCGGTGGCGAGGTTCGAGGTGCGGTTTGGGACAGGATGATAGTCAGCCGGTGCAGACGACTTCCTGACGCGAAAATGGCGAAATTGTCATAAACCTTTCGTGTGACGAAAGCCGTGTCCGCTGCTGCGTCGGGGGATCGTTTGCATCGCGCGCTTGCGTCCGTCGCGGCGTCGTTTCGGCGGATCGTCAGATCTGGTCGGTGCCGATCGCGCGCAGCCGCGCGAGATCGGTCACGGCGATCTGGTTGTAGGCGAGTTCGAGCAGGCCGGCCGCCTCCAGCTCGCGCAGCGCCTGGTTCACGCGCTGGCGCGACACGCCCACCAGCATGCCGAGCTCCTCCTGCGAGATCGGCAGCGTGGGGCCGGTGTCGGGATACAGGTCGGGATTGAACAGCTGCGCGAGTGCCTGCGCCACGCGCGCGTCCACGTCGAGCAGCCGTGCGTTCTGGATCGACGCGATGAACTCGCCCATGCGGTTGTTCAGCTGGCGGATCACGAAGCCGGTGAACGGCAGGCTCGATTCGAGCAGCGCGTGGAAGGTGTCGGCCGGCACGCACAGCACCAGCGAGCGGCGGATTGCCACCACGTCGTACTTGCGCAGTTCGCGCTTGATCACGCTGCCTTCGCCGAACCAGCCGCCCGCCGGCACCCCCGACAGCGTGCAGCCGCGCCCCGCGGCGCTCTGGATCGACAGCTTGATCAGGCCGTCGTGCACGCCGATCCAGTCCTCCGACGGCGCGTTGCGGCGCGCCACCGGCTCGCCCGCGTCGCGCACCTCGGCGCGCGCATCGCCGAGCACGCGCGCCTGGTGTTCGGGCGCGAGCGCGCGGAACCAGCCGCAGCGCGCGAACAGCGCGGGCAGCAGCGCGGCCGGGATCCGGTCGGGCCAGGGCGCGGGTGGCGCATCGGGCGCGGTGGCAAGGCGGGAAGCGGTGGTGTCGGACATGGGCGGGCGGCCAGGGCTCAGGGATAACGCGAAGGCGCGTGCGGCGAGTCTGTCGTTTCGATGACAGACGGCTCACAATGCGCCGGGTAGCCTAACGCAATTCGATACCGGTCGATATCGCCAATAACGAGCGGGCCCGGCCCGCGGGAGACGAGACATGACGCAGCTGTTCGAGACGGGCCTGGCGCGACGCGATGCGAACCACGTGCCGCTCACGCCGGTCGATTTCATCGCGCGCGCGGCCGAGGTGTACGGCGACCGGCTCGCGGTGGTGCACGGCGAGCAGCGCTACACCTGGGCCGAGGCCTACGCGCGCTCGCGGCGCCTGGCCGGCGCGCTGGCGCAGGCCGGCGTGCAGCGCGGCGATACCGTGGCGGCGCTGCTGCCGAATATCCCGCCGATGCTCGACGCGCACTTCGGCGTGCCGATGGCCGGCGCCGTGCTCAATGCGATCAACACGCGGCTCGACGCGTCGTCGGTGCTGTTCATGCTGCGCCACGGCGAGGCGAAGCTGCTGATCGTCGATACCGAATATGCCGAGGTGGCGCGACGCGTGGCGGCCGAGCTGCCGGCCGTGCGCATCGTCAGCGTGGCCGACGCGATGCCGGCCGACCCGGCGGCCTTCGCCGGCGCGACCGACTACGAGGCCTTCCTCGCCGGCGGCGACCCCGACACGCCGTGGGCGCCGCCCGCCGACGAATGGGACGCGATCGCGCTGAACTACACCTCGGGCACCACCGGCGACCCGAAGGGCGTGGTCTATCACCATCGCGGCGCCTATCTGGCGGCGCTGTCGAACCTGCTGGAATGGGACATGCCGAAGCACGCCGTCTACCTGTGGACGCTGCCGATGTTCCACTGCAACGGCTGGTGCTTCCCGTGGGCCGTGGCCGCGCGCGCGGGCGTGAACGTGTGCCTGCGCAGGTTCGATCCGCGCACCGTGTTCGAGCTGATCCGCCGCGAGGGCGTGACCCACTACAGCGGCGCGCCGATCGTGCACGGCGCGCTGGCCAACGCGCCGGCCGAATGGCGCGCGGGCATCGATCACGTCGTGCACGCGCAGGTGGCGGGCGCCGCGCCCGCGCCGGCGGTGATCGCCAGGATGAGGGAAATCGGCTTTGCGCTCACGCACGTGTACGGGCTGACCGAGGTGTACGGCCCGGCCACCGTGTGCGCGGTGCAGCAGCGCTGGGCCGCGCTGCCCGACGAGGAGGTGGCACGCATGACCTCGCGCCAGGGCGTGCGCTACCACCTGCAGGCCGGCGCCACGGTGCTCGATCCGGACACGATGGAACAGGTGCCGGCCGACGGCGAGACGCTCGGCGAGATCATGTTCCGCGGCAACATCTGCATGAAGGGCTATCTGAAGAACCCGGGCGCGACCGACGAGGCCTTCGCGGGCGGCTGGTTCCATACCGGCGATCTCGGCGTGCTCACGCCGGACGGCTACATCCGCATCAAGGATCGCCGCAAGGACATCATCATCTCGGGTGGCGAGAACATCTCGAGCATCGAGGTGGAGGACGCGCTGTACCGGCATCCGGCCGTGGCCGTGGCGGCGGTGGTGGCACTGCCCGACGAGAAATGGGGCGAGGTGCCGTGCGCGTTCGTGGAACTGCGCGAGGGCATGCAGGCGAGCGAGGCCGAGATCCTCGCGCACTGCCGCACGCTGCTGGCCGGCTACAAGATGCCGAAGGCGGTGCGATTCGGCGAGCTGCCGAAAACCTCCACCGGCAAGATCCAGAAGTTCCAGCTGCGCCGCCAGGTGCGCTCGGACACGGCCATCGATCTGGCCGGCGGCGGGAAGTCCTGATGCGGCGGCGCCGGCCGCGTCCCGCCTAGCGCGTGACGAACGGCGCGCCGCCACCCGTGCCCGCGCCGGCTTCCCGCGCATGGCGGCGCTGGCGCACCAGCGCCACGCGGCAGTTCTCGCGCGCCACGTCGCGGCCCGCATCGTCGAGCAGCACCAGATCGCCGCGCATCACGTTGAACGTGATCACGTCGCCGCTCGGCGAGCTCAGCGTTTCCGGCGTGTGCACCGAGCCGGCCGGCTCCAGCACCGTGCTGCCCGCGCGCGCGATCCAGTCGTATTCGCGGTAGCGCCATTCCCCCTCGAGCGTGTAGACGAACACCGTGCCTTCGTGGCGATGGCGCGGCAGCGTCGTGCCGACCGGCATGCGCAGCAGCACCGTGAGCTCGTCGCGCGCCACGTCGATGTGCAGGTACTTGATCGCGAGGCCGGGCAGCGCCTCGGCCATCGGCAGCCACGGCAGGTCGTCGTGCTGCAGGCAGTGGATCGGCGGCAGGGTGTCGACGGGCGAAGTCATGGCGGCGGGCAAAGGGCATGAGGGAGGCCGCGATTATCGCAGAGCCCGCGCGTCGTGCGGGGCGAACCGCCGCCCATCGACGCGGCCGGCCAGGATGCGGCAGTGGCGGTGGTCGCTCGCGGACCGGCCGGCGCGGATGCCGGAAATGTCGTCGGTGAGCCGGCTCGACCCAGGCCCGCGCGTGGCGATCACGAGCTTCCCCGACGCGCTTTCCCGACGCGCTTCCCCGATATACGCCGCGATCGGCGCCGCCGCCCAGCTGCGCGCCGCGCCGAAGGCGGCCGTCACGCCGCGCGTGCAGGCGCTGGCCGACGCGCTGACGCGGGGCAGGCACGCACGCTGTTCTCGTCGCGGCGGCCCGGCCTCGGGAAGCAGGCCGCCGAGCGGCGCTGTCGGACACGGCGCAGGACGGCACGGGTGCGTTCCGCTACGGCGATCCGCAGGATCTCGGCACGCCGTGCGTCCATGGCGGCGATTTCAGCCTGCCCGATGACGCGCTGCTGCCGGGGCCCGGCGCGATCCAGGTGCCGGGCGGGCCATGCGATCGACGGCGACACCGTCACCGTCCCGCGCGAGCTGGTGCTGGCGTCGCCGGGGCCGCTCGTCACGCCGGCCGCGTATCCGGCCCGCCGCGCGCTGGCCTGCGCCGCGACGCGCGATCTGCGCACCCGGCGCGTGCATCGGGGCCCGGACCGACGCGCTTCGCATCGCGCGCCCGCGGTTCGGATCGACCCGCGCGGGCCGCCGCGATCGGGCGGATAGTGGCGCGACGGTGCGGGCCCGCCAGCGTCGCGCCGCACCGCCGAACCGATC
>JASLEG010000194.1 GCA_030151225.1 Burkholderia sp.
GCATGAACGGCGGCAGGCACTGGCCCGCGAAGATCGCCACCGCCAGATTGCCGAGCGCGCGGCCGCCGCTGCTCGGGGCTCGCGTCCACCGTCAGGTGATTGACGGGCGGGATCGACGGGCCGAAGCCGGCGCCGAGTGCCAGCGCGCCGGCCACGAACAGCGGCAGCGCATCGGCGAGCGCGAACATCGCGTGCGCGAGCGCGTAGGCAACGAAGGCCGCCGCCAGCGCCGGCTTGCCGCGCACCACCGTGCACCACATCGTGGCCGTGGCGCGCCCGCACGTCGAGGCGCTCGGCCGGCGCACGCTCGAGACCGTCGACCTGTGCCAGCATCGCGGGCAGTACGCGATCAGCGTCGATCGATGCATGTCGAATCAGGAGTTGCGCGTGGTGTCGCCGGTGGGCACGGCGTTTCCCGCGCATGGCACGGCACACGGCAAGGCGCTGCTCGCGGCACTCGCGACGGTGCGCAAGGCCGGCCATGCCACCGATCTGCAGGAACATGCCGAGGGCGTGTGCGGCATCGGCGTGGCGCCGCGCACCGGGCTGCCCGACGACACGCGATCGCGATCGCGGTGCCCGCGCTGCGCTTCGGGCGCAAGCGCGAGAGCCTGCTGGCGGCGCTGCTGCAATGCAAGTCGGAGATCGAGGCGACCCTACACGCGGCGTCGCCGCGCGGATCGCGATCCGCGTTTGCACCGTGGCCGGCTCCGGCGCGGCCGGCCCGTTTCTGGCACACTCGCGGGCATGACATCCCGCCCGCCGCACTCGCAGAACGCCACAGCTTCTTCCGCCTCACCTTCCGCCACCTTCCCCGATGCCGACGAACTCGCCATGCTGCGCGCCTGGTACGAGGGCATGCCGGTGCGCGAGGCCTGCGAGCGCTATCTGGCCGAGCGCCTCGGCGACGGCCGTTCCGCACGCGGCGTGCTCGGCGCGGTGCGTCGCCGGCTCGCCGCCGTGGCCACGCGCGCGGGGCGCCGCGATCTGGCCGAGCTGCTCGCGCATCCGGCCGGCGAGCGCACGCGCCATGCACGCGCCGCGGCCGACGCGATCCACGTGCTGCGCCATGCACGGATGCCCGAACCGCAGGTGAGCGATGCCGTCGACGACTGGCTGCCCGCGCGGGCCGTGGCCGCGCTGCACGCGCACGGCATCGCCACGCTGGCCGATCTCACGGTGCGGATTCCGCGTCGCCGCCAGTGGTGGAAGACGATCACGGGGCTCGGCCCGGCCGGCGCGCGTCGCATCGAGGCCTTCTTCCGCGCGCATCCGGCGCTGACCGAGCGCGCCCGCGCGCTGATCGCGGCGAATGCGCTCGAGGCATCGAGTGCGGCCGGGGCGATCGTGCCGTGGGAACAATTGCGCCTGCCGCACGAGGTGAACGGCTCGGCCGGCGCGTTCCGCGCACCGCGCGCCACCTGCACGCTCGATGCCGACAACGACTACTCCGCCGTCCAGGCGTGGCTCTCGCTGCACGAATCGGAGGCCACGCGCCGCACCTATCGCAAGGAAGCCGAGCGGCTGATCCTGTGGGCGATCGTGGAGCGCGGCCGCGCGCTGTCCTCGCTGACCACCGAGGATGCGCTCGCGTATCGCGCCTTCCTGCGCAGCCCGCAGCCGGCCGAGCGCTGGACCGGGCCGATCCGCCCGCGCCGCGCGGCCGACTGGCGGCCGTTCACGGGCGGACTGTCGGCGCGCTCGGCCGCGCACGCGCTGTCGGTGCTCGGCGCGCTGTTCCGCTGGCTCGTCGAGCAGCGCTACCTGCTCGCGAATCCGTTCTCGGGCGTGAAGGTGCGCGGCGGCGCACGCGGTGCCGCGCTCGACGCGTCACGCGTGTTCAGCGACGGCGAATGGCAGATCCTGCGCGTGATCGCGGACGGCCTCGAATGGTCGGGCGGCTGGGAGCCGGCCGCGGCGCAGCGGCTGCGCTTCCTGCTCGACTTCTCGTATGCCACGGGCCTGCGCGCGAGCGAACTGGTGGGCCTGAAGTTCGGCGCGATCCGCAGCGACGCGCGCGACGATCGCTGGATCCACGTGGTGGGCAAGGGCGGCAAGGCCGCGCGCGTGGCCCTGCCGCCGCTCGCCTGGCAGGCGCTGGTGCGCCATGCCGGCGAGCGCGGCATGTCGGCCGTGGCCGCGCAGTGGCGGCCCGAGCTGCCGGTGATCGGCGCGCTGCACGGCGATGACGCCGCCGAAGGCGCGGTCGCGCATGCGGCCGGCATCAGCGGCGTGCGACTGTGGAAGGTGCTCAAGCGTTTCTTCATGCAGGTGGCGGACCAGCTCGCCGGCGATCATCCGCCGCTCGCCGACAAGCTGCGCCGCGCGAGCCCGCACTGGATGCGTCACACGCACGCCACCCATGCGCTCGCGCGCGGCGCCGAGCTGACCACCGTGCGCGACAACCTGCGTCACGCATCGATCTCCACCACCTCGATCTATCTGCACGGCGACGAGATCAAGCGCGCGCGGCAACTGGCCGATGCGTTCGGCGCGAAGCCGTGATCGCCTATCGAGATGCATTCCGCCGTCGCGCCATGCGACGACGCGAACATGGTGACGAACCCGCCCCGTGTTTAGCTGTCTTCACCGCTCGTTTTGTCTTTTTCGTTATGGGCCGCCCGAGTAAAATGCGTCGCGAATTCCGCCGTTGTACGATGCCGTTGCCGCCGATCCGCGTGAGTGCCCCACGCGCACGGCCGACCGGATACGGGCGTGAAGGGCAGCGCATGCGCGCGGCCTTCATGCGAGCGGCGCCTTGAATGACACCATGATGACAACGACAACACGTTCCTTCCGGGGAGCGCTCGCGCTGGCTTGCGCGAGCGCCATGGCCTGCCTCGCGCTGGCCGCACGCGGTGCCGATGCCGCATCCGCCGCGCCGACCATCGTGGTCGACACCGGCCACACGCCCGCGCGCCCCGGTGCCACCGGCGCGAGCGGGCGCGTGGAATATCGCTACAACCTCGACCTGTCCGCCGCCGTGGCCGCCGATCTGGCCACGCACGGCGACCACGTGTTCCGCACCTCGGCCGACGGCCGCGAGATCGCGCTGGCCGCACGCGCCACGCAGCATCCCGATGCCGATCTGTTCGTGTCGATCCATCACGATTCGATCCAGCAGCAGTATCTCGATGCGGGCCGGCAGCGCGACTTCCACGGCTACGCGATCTTCGTGTCGGAGCGCAATCCGCATTACGCGGCCAGCCTGCGCTGCGCCAGGGCAGTGGGCGAGCAGATGCTCGCGGCCGGCGAGACGCCGTCGCTGTATCACGCCGAGCCGATCCGCGGCGAGAATCGCCCCTTGCTCGACCGCCGGCTCGGCATCCATCGCTACGACGATCTGATGGTGCTGCACACCGCGCCGATGCCGGCGTTGCTGATCGAGGCCGGCGTGATCGTGAATCCCGACGAGGAAGCCCGGCTCGCGCGTCCCGACACGATCCGGCGCCTCGCGGCGGCGATTTCGGCGGGGCTGGAAACCTGCACCGACCCGTCGTGAATCCTGCGCGCGAGGCCGCTTGCCACACGCAAACGATTTCGTGGAAATCGGTAACAAAAGTCAAGATTTCTGCACGAGCGAAAGCATCCGATTCGCTTACTATTTCAAGATTGCGGCCGCGGAATCCTCCGCTGCCGCGCCCTGACCGACCTCAACCATGCATCGACCGGAGCCGCGCCTGACCGAACCGTTCGTGGCGCACGACGAGTTGCACGACGTCGCCGCGCCGCGCCCGGACGCCGTGCGCATCGAGCGCGCGATCGCGCAGACCGCTCAGGCGGTGTGTCTGTGCGCCGCCGACGGCACGCTGACGTGGACCAATCCCGCGTTCGAGCGGCTCACCGGCCGACGCGCCGGCGTGCCCGGCACCGTGTTGCGCCTGCAGTCGATGCTGGCCGCGCCCGGCGATGCGTGGGCGGCGCCGAGCGTCGATGCGCTCGCGCGCGGCGATGCCGTCTGGCTGCTGCAGCGGCCCGGTGGCGACGGTGTGCCGGTGCGGCTCGTGTTGTCGGCGTTGCATGGCGACGAGGCAAATGGTGTCGCGAACGGCGTGAACGGAACGCATGGTGCGAACGGGGAGAATGGCGTGAACGGCGCCGGGCATCACGGGACAAACGGCAAGGCCAACGGCGCAGCCCGCGCCCATCTGTCCGAAGCGATCGACATCGGCGCGGCCGCCGCACGCGCATCGGCCGGCAAGTGCGACGCATGGATCGCGTTCATGAGCCGCGCCAACAACGATCCGCCGAGCGGCGGCGAGCTCTGGTACGCGGCCAACTACGACGGCACCACGCGCCTGCCGAACCGCAAGCTGTTCGCCGAGCGCCTCGACCTGCGCATCGCGCGGGCGCGCGCCACCGAAGGCTGCTTCAGCGTCGTGCTCGTGGAGATCGGCGGGCTCACCACCATCCGCAACGCGCTCGGCCTGCCCGGCGTGGAGCTGGCCGTCGGCGTGACCGGCGAGCGCCTGCGCACCAAGGTGCCGCATCTGTACGGTGTGGCCAGCATGGGCGACGGCAAGTTCGCACTGCTTTGCGACGAGTCCGAGCCCGTGGTGCGCCGCCTGGTGGATACCGTGGTGGCCTGCGCATGCGAGCCGATCGAGTTCGCCGGCGCCGCGCTGACGGTCACGGCCAACGCCGGCATCGCCGCGTATCCCGATCACGGCGAGGACACCGACACGCTGGTGCGCCGCGCCAACGTGGCGCTGTCCAGCGCGATCGACGCCGGCGACGGCATCGTGGTGCCGTTCGCGAGCGCGCTCGACGTGCGCGCCACGCGCCGCTTCGAGCTCGAGGCGGCGCTCTCGCGCGGCATCGAGCGCCAGCAGTTCTGGCTCGCGTATCAGCCGCAGGTCACGCTCGAGACGGGCCGCATCGCCCAGGTGGAGGCGCTGCTGCGCTGGAAGCATCCGCGCACCGGCGAGGTGAGCCCGGCCGAATTCATTCCGATCGCCGAGGAGAGCGGGCTGATCGACCGGATCGGCGAATGGGCGATCCGCACCGCGTGCCGCGAGATCGGCCGCCTGCATCGCGATCGCGACGATGCCCCGCGCGTGTGCGTGAACGTCTCGCCGCAGCAGTTCCGTCGCGGCAATCTGCTGTCGATCATCGAGCAGGCGCTCGACGAGAGCGGGCTCGCGCCGCACAACCTCGAGGTGGAGATCACCGAGGGCGTGCTGTTCGGCGACACCGAGGCCGCGCTCGATACCGTCTCGTCGATCCGCCAGCTCGGCGTGGAAGTGGCCGTGGACGATTTCGGCACCGGCTATTCGAGCCTGTCCTATCTCACGCGCTTTCCCGTCAACCGCGTGAAGATCGACCGCGCGTTCGTCTCGCCGCTGCCGAGCGATGCGCGCAGCGCCGAACTGGTGGCCGCCATCATCGCGATGGCGCACGCGCTGAAGATGCGCGTGACGGCCGAGGGCGTGGAGACCATCGAGCAGGCGAGCCAGCTGCTCGCGATGGGTTGCGACGAGGCGCAGGGCTTCTGGTATGCGCGGCCGCACGCGTTGGCGTCGCTGCGCACGCTGATCGGCATGTAGGGGCGGGCGATGCGCGCAGGCTTCGTGTCGCGCGGCGCGGCTGGGGCGATCGCGGTGGGGGCGGTGGGCAGTGTCGCCGCCGGCGGGCTGGCGATCGTGCTGTCGTGGCGGGAAGCCGGACGCCGGCTGCCGCTCGCGGACATCCTCGACATCGTGTTCTGCCGGCATCTGACCGATACCGCGCCGAGGTGCGCGCTGTTCTCGTTCGGGCTCGCGGGGGTGTTGCTGGGGGCAGCGATGTGGCACGGCCGTAGCCTGGGGCGATCGACGCGCCGGTGGTTGCCGATCGGCGCCGCCTTGCTGGCGCTGGCCGCACTTGCGGCGTTCTGCGTCGGGCTCGCGATCGAGTCGACGTATTCGGGCCCATGAACGCCTTTCAGCGGCCCGTGCGAGCAGTCGCGGGCTCTCCCCAAACTTTCGGAATTTCCTGAGCCGATGCGATCACGCCTTTGCCTGTCGTTACTCCTGCCGTTGTTCGTGCTCCTGATGCAACCCGCCAGCGCGCAGACCGACGACGGTGCTGCAACGGCACCGCGCGCCGAGATTCCGATCCATCGGCGCATGCTGTCCAACGGTGAAACGCGGTTTTACGTCAAGGTGCAGGTCGGGGCGCACACGGCGATGGATGCGATGTTCGATACGGGGTCGACGGGGCTGAGAATCCTCGCGTCCGCGATCGACGCCGCCGACTACCGGGAATCGGGCTACGTGCGCGCCTACGGCTACGGTAGCGGCGTCGTGTATCGCGGGCCGCTCGCGGACACGACGATCTCCGTCGACACGGTGTCCTTGCCGAAGCCGATCCCGATCCAGGTGATTCGTGACGTGACCTGCAGCGCAGCCAAGCCGAATTGTCCGGCTGCGCGTGTGACGGCGGCGCAGTACCGAATCGGCGGTGACGGGTTGCCTGGCGAGGGTTTTCCGGCCATTTTCGGTGCGTCGCTGCGCTCGTCGGCCGCGCCGTCGGCGGCGAACAACCCGCTGGCGGCATACCCGGCGCAGCGCTGGATCGTGAGCTTGCCGCGGCCCGGTGACAGCGCGCCCGGCACGTTGATCCTCAATCCTCGCGACGACGAGGTGGCGGCCTTTCGACCGGTGGCGTCGTTGTCGGCGGGGGCCGACGCGGGCGGTGACGCCGCGCCGGGCGTGCTGATCGCCGCGTGCGTGGATCGCCCGCTGGACGAGCAGCGAGGCTGCCCGCCGATGATGCTGGACAGCGGGGCAGCGAACGGCATCGCGCCGTTCTATGCGTATCGCGTGCTGTACGACCTGACCCGGCGCCGCATCGCGCTGCAGGCGAGGCGGTGACTCGCACCGGGTCGCACAATCAGATCGCGCCCGGAGGCACATCCTCGAGCCGGAAGCATTCCGGCGGAATCGTCTCGCTGAACAGCAGTTCGGATACGGGAATCCTGCCGAGCACGTCTTCCTCCAGATTGTCGATGGGCTCGTGCGGCGCATTGATCGTGAAGAAGTAGCCGGTTTCCGGTCTCTTGATCAATACAGCGACGACGCTGTCCGTTTCTCTCGGCGCGTCGATGATGTCGAGCGCGCTTTCGATCAGCTGCGCGTGCTCGCCACGGCGCAGTCGTTCGAGTACGTCCGGATATCGGTTTGCAGCCAGATCCCGTAGCGCGGTCGCGCCTCGGAGCGCTTCCGATCCGTCGCGCGCATAGCCGAACGCAGCGAACCGATTCAAGGCGAAGGCAACCCCGTCGTTGCGCCAGGCGCCTTTGGCGAGCATGGTCGAGAGCATGACGTCGGTGCCGTGGAAGTCACGAATATCCCGATCCTTGTCGACATCGTACGGCGGTGTCATGGCAGGTCCCAGCGAAGCCCACACCAGCCTGACGAAGTCCCGCAATGGCGGCAATGCATGATTGCCGGGCCTCAGTCCTTCATTTTCCAGAGTCTTGCGCGATACCTTGGTGCCATGAAACAGGCCGAAGCCGTTTTCCTGTGCGTCAATGAGTGCATCGATCCTTGCCATGTTCTCGCCCCGTGTCGACATGTGCGGAAATGATAAGCACGGCAATGACCACGAGTGAACGAAAGTACCGGCTGTCCGGTATTTTCCGGACCCAATCCAGGCCGGATGCACCGGCACGGCGGGCGGCTGCCAGGCGGGCAGGACGCGCACAAGCGAGCCGTCCGCCAGGCCGCGCGCGGCCACGAAGCGCGGCAGGCGCGCGACGCCGAGCCCTGTCCTCGCTCGAATCGCGGTCCGGCAACATCAGGGCATCGACGCCGTCCAGGTCGGCCGGCGATGCCTGCGCGATCCCCGCCGCATAGGGAGAGAGACGGTACCTGCTCGGCCTCGACGCGAGCGGCGAAAACAGCGCGGGCCGCGTTCGGTGGGTGGGACATCGCGGCAGTCTCGCTTCGAGATCGATGCGCGATCACAGATCCCCGCGCACTTCCCCCGTCCCCAGCGCAGTGCGCTGCCGGTTGACCTCGGCCCAGAGCTCGTCGCTGTCGTCCTCGCGCAGCGCGATCACGCAGTCCAGCTGCTCGTCGCTCACCTCGAAGTAGGCGAGGATTTCGCGGCGCGCGCCGTCGATGAATTGCGCGAATTCGGGCGTGGTCTGTGCCTCGGCGTGCAGCGCGTCGTATTCCGCATCGTCCTCGCCACCGCCGTTCTCGTCGATGAAGCGCGTGATCCAGTGGTCGCGCTCGTGCTCGTAGTCGGCCTCGGCGCGCATGGCCTGCGAGGCCGTGTCGAAATCGAGCTGGGCGAAGGTGGCGATCGCGGTCTGGAGGGCGTCGTCGAAGTGGGTCGTCATGTCGTATCTCGTGAAATCGTGCCGAATTATCACTCGGCGTCGCTCATCTCGCGCGCGGCTTCGCCTTGTGAGCGCCGCCTGCTGCGGGTTTCCCGGCCGGCTTGCGTGCCGGCCTGGCCGCCGGTTTTCCACCGGGCTTGCGCGTGCTGAACGGGCTGCCCCGGGTGTGATCGACGTCCGTATCCCCGGCCACGGAACGGCGCGCGGCAGGCGCGTCCGTGCGGCTGGCGCCGCCTTGCGGCGGAGCCGTCGCGCCGGTTGCTGCCGCGCCCGGCACCAGCTTCGACTTCTTGGGCTTCTTCGGCTTCTTGACGATCTCCCCGGTCGCGTTCGTCTGCGGCACGCGATGCTCGGCCTCGAAGCCCGGCTCCTCCTCGCGCGGCAGCGTCTGGCGGATCAGCGCCTCGATCGCGGCGAGTTGCGGCGCCTCGTCGGCACACACCAGCGACACGGCCACGCCGCTCGCACCGGCGCGCCCGGTGCGCCCGATACGGTGCACGTAGTCCTGCGCCACGATCGGCAGATCCACGTTGATCACGAGCGGCAGGTCGTCGATGTCGAGCCCGCGCGCGGCCACGTCGGTGGCCACCAGCATCTGCACCTCGCCCGTCTTGAAGCGTTCGAGCGCGCGCTGGCGCGCCGGTTGGGGCTTGTCGCCGTGGATCGTGTCCACGGCGTAGCCGGCCTCGTCGAGCTGCGCGGCCAGATAATCGACGCCGTTGCGCGTCTTCACGAACACCAGCGCGTGCTTCCAGCGCCTGGCGGCCAGCAGGTGCATGAAGAGTTCGGGCTTGTTGCGCTTGTCCACCGTCACCACCCACTGCCGGATCTTGCTGGCCGTGGCGTTGGGCGGGCTCACGCTGATGTCGGCTGGATTGCGCAGGATGTTGCCGGCCATCGCGCGGATCTCGTCGCTGAAGGTGGCCGAGAACAGCAGCGTCTGGCGTCGCGCGGGCAGGGCGGCGAACACGGCATCGAGCTCGCGCGCGAAGCCGAGGTCGAGCATGCGGTCGGCCTCGTCGAGCACCAGTGCCTGCACCTGATCGAACTGCACGGCGTTCTGACGATGCAGATCGAGCAGCCGGCCCGGCGTGGCGACCAGCACGTCCACGCCGCGACGCAGCTTCATCATCTGCGGGTTGATGCTCACCCCGCCGTAGGCGGCCAGCATGCGCAGGTCCAGGCCCTTGCCGTAGGTCGCGAAGCTCTGCAGCACCTGTTCGGCCAGCTCGCGCGTGGGCGCCAGCACGAGCACGCGTGCGCGATTGCTGGCGACGGCCGGCCCGTGCTGCACGAGCCGCTGCAGCAGCGGCAGCGCGAAGCCGGCGGTCTTGCCGGTGCCCGTCTGCGCCGCGGCCATCACGTCCCGGCCGGCGAGCACGGCCGGAATCGCCCTGGCCTGCACCGGCGTGGGCGTCCGATAGTTGAGGGTCTGCAGCGTGCGCAGCAACGGCTCGATCAGGCCGAGCGAGGCAAAGGACATGGGGCGGGTTCCGGGTGAAGGCGCGAATGAAGGCGCAATTCTAGCCGGTGCGGGGCCCTGGAATGGGGAGCGATCAAAACATGTACTTGATTCCGTACATGCTCGACGGTCAATTTGGAGAAGCCATGCGGACTATCCCGTCTACCGATGCCCGAGCGAATCTCAAACGCGTCATCGATCAAGTCGTCGCGGATACTCGGGTGTCCATCGTCTCGTGCCGATACCATTACTGATCTTGCGGGGCCAGCCTGCTCAATCCCGCTTCATGTCCAGCGCCGCCGAATCGAGCGTCGCCCCCGTGCAGAACACCGCGAACAGATTGCTGACGAGCTTGCGCGGGAAGGTCGCGCGTTTCATCAGGTTCTTCAGCGGCACCCCGTTGAACTGCTCCACGCCGTTGGTGCCGGTATTGACATAGGACTGCACGGGCCGATCGCAGTTGATCTGCACGATGCCCTGGAATCCGCCTTCCTTGCCGTCCTGAAACACGCCGAGCACGATCTGCACCGGCCGCTGATTATCCGGGCCGACCTGCTCGACGCGAAGCGGATAGGCCGTCCAGTCGGTCGAGTACACACCGCCGTCGTCGATGTGCAGCACCTCGGTTGCCTTGGGAAAGGCGGAATCGCCGAATGCCTGCGCGGAAAGCAGGGCGAATGCACAACCGATCGATGCGAAAAGGAACTGGCGAGATTTCATGACGTAATGAAGGCGTAAAGGGCGGCCCGGTTGGCCGGATTGCGATTGTCGATGATTTGCGGGCCCTTGTGCAGGGATCAAGACGGCAGCCCTGCATTCCCATCCGGTATTTCCGCCCGAATTGCCGGCAGTACCCGCTGCCGGCCGCATCATCCGATCCGGCGACGAGGTGCCCTGCGACGGCATTTGGGAACCCGTCACCGTCGAACGATCGAGTCAGCGAGGGGCTCCACCCCAATGACGATGCCGCGGTACCGTCCAAAAAATTTTTCGTTTCCCGTGGAATAACGCCCGGCCCACCGTGTTCACCCCGGTATGACCCGCTGGAATCCCGCCATGACCACCCGCCCCGAACCGCTGCCGTCCGAGCAGGACGTGCAGGCTTACGCCGACGGCCTGCTGGCCGCCGACCGCGCGCAGGGCGTGAGCGCCTATCTGGCACGGCGGCCGGCGGAAGCCCGCCGGGTGGCGTTCTACGCCCGCATCAACGCCCAGTTGCGGGCCAACTTCCCGGGCGACGCCCCGCATTGCGCCCGTGAATTCATCGCTGACGACGCGCGAGGCGGGCGCCGGCGCCGCCGTTCGATCGCGTCGAGCGTGGCAGCCGCGTTCGCCGCCGTTGCCGTCGCCGTCGCCACGCTGGTCCCGATGCTGGCCAACGTCACCGGGCAGGATCTGAACCAGGCCGCGTCCAGCTTGCTGGCCGCCACCAGCGCCTCTAGCTCGAGCGCGCCCCCCGCCGAGCCGTCCTGGTTCGACGCCTTCCGCCCGCGACCCGCCCGGGCGCCCGAACTCGATGCCGTCGGCTTCCACCTCGCCTCGGCGCGCCGCATCGACATCGGCCCGTTCGCCACGGCCAGCGCCTTCGTCTACCGCAACGCGGCCGGCGAGCCGCTGGTGCTGGTCGCGGCGGGCGCGCCGGACGGCGGCGGCCACTGGCAGGCGCGTCGCGCCGGCACGGTCCGCCTGCTCGAATGGACATCGCGCGCCGGCCGGCCTATCGTGATCGCCGGCGAGGTGCGCACGCGCGGCCTGATGCGGGCCGCGGACCTGCTGGCCGGCGAGTAGGCGACACGTCATGCGAACCGCAACCCGATCGATGCACCCCCTCATCCTCCCGACCGTCCGCCGCTGAGCCGACCCATGACGCCATGAGCATCCGAGACGAACTGATCGACCATGTACCGCGCCTGCGCCGCTATGCGCGGGCGTTGATCCACAATCGCGAGCTGGCCGACGACCTGGTGCAGGACACGCTCGAACGCGCGCTGCGCCACACCGAGCGCTTCCAGGCCGGCACGGACCTGCGCGCCTGGCTGTTCACGATCATGCACAACGTGTTCGCGAATCAGGCCCGCCGGCCCGGCGCGCGCGCCGAGCACGTGTCGGTGGACGAGGACGACGCGCTGCCCGAGTCGGCGCTCGCCGTATCGGGCTCGGCCACACGCTCGCTCGAGGTGCGCGATCTCGACTACGCGCTGCAGCGCCTGCCGCTCGAACAGCGCCAGGTGGTGCTGCTGGTCGGCCTCGAGGAACTCAGCTACGCGGAAGTGGCGCTCGCGCTCGAAATTCCCCTCGGCACGGTGATGTCGCGCCTGTCGCGCGGCCGCGAGCGCCTGCGCGCGCTGATGTCAGGAACCCAATCCAGCGCAAACCTGAAGGTGGTGCGATGAACGACGCAATCACGCCGATCACCGAATCGGAACTGCACGCCTACGTGGACGGCACGCTCGACGAGGCACGCCGCGAACAGATCGATCGCCTGCTCGAAACCGACGCGGGCCTGGCCGCGCGCATCGGCGACTACTTCTCGATCAACACGATGCTGCACGAGCGCTACGACCGCGTGCTCGACGAGCCGCTGCCGGCGCGCCTGCTGCCGCCAGAGACGGCGCCCGGGCAGGGCGAGGCGGCGGCCGCCGTCGATGCCCCGACGCTCGCCAGGGTGCCGGGCGCCGCTCGCCCGGCCGCCAACTGGAAGCGCCACGCGGGGCTGGCCGCGGCGCTCGTGATCGGCATCGGGATCGGCGCGGGCGGCATGCTCAGCCCGCTCGGTCGCGACGTGGCCGGCGGCACGGACGGCGAGGGCGGCGGCACGATCCTGCGTGCCTCCTACAGCGGCGGCGAGGCGCTCGCGCGCCAGTCGGCCATCGCCTACGTGACCTACGCGCCGATGGTCACGCGCCCGGTGGAAGTGGGCGCGGATCGCGAGCAGGAACTGGTGCAGTGGCTGTCGAGCCGGCTCGGCACGGACGTGCGTCCGCCGATCCTCACGCGCGCCGGCTACGAGCTGATGGGCGGGCGCCTGCTGCCCGGCGACGACGGCCCGATCGCGCAGTTCATGTATCACAATGCGCTCGGCGAGCGCATCACGCTGAACATCTCGCACCGCAAGCTCAGCTCGGACGTCACGGCGTTCAAGCTGTACCGCAGCGGCCCCGTCAACGTGTTCTACTGGATCGACGGGCGTTTCGGCTACGCGGTGTCGGGCGGCATGGATCGTCAGGCGCTGCTGGATCTGTCGCACGAGGTGTACGAGCAGCTGACCGCCAGCGGCGGCCCGCAGCCGGCGAAGTAAGGAACGTGGCGCGGCGATCATGCCGCGCCCCGTTCGTTTTCGTCGCGTCGATCGAGACGATCTCAGCGGTTCACGTCCACCACGATGCGCCCGCGCACCTTGCCCGCCAGCAGGTCCGCGCCGGCCTCGATCGCCTCGGCCAGCCCGATCTCGCGCGTCACGGCGTCGAGCCGCGAGAAATCGAGCGTGTCGGCCAGCGCGCGCCACGCGGCCTCGCGCTCGGCGAAGGGGCGCGTCACGCTGTTGATGCCGAGCAGGCTCACGCCGCGCAGGATGAACGGCGCGACGCTGGCCGGCAGCGCCATGTCCTGCGCCAGCCCGCAGGCGGCCACGGCGCCGTCGGCGCGCAGCGACGCGCACACGTTCGCCAGCGTCGCGCCGCCCACCGAATCCACCGCCGCGCCCCAGCGCTCCTTCTGCAGCGGCTTGCCCGGCTCGGCCAGCGTGGCGCGATCGATCACCTCGGCCGCGCCGAGCGCATGCAGATACTCGGCTTCCCGGGTCTTGCCGGTGGAGGCCACCACGCGATAGCCGCGCCGCGCGAGCATCGCGATCGCGAAGCTGCCCACGCCGCCGCTGGCACCGGTCACGAGCACGTCGCCGTGCGCGGGGCCGATGCCGAAGCGTTCGAGCGCGAGCACGCACAGCGCGGCGGTGTAGCCGGCGGTGCCGGCCACCATGGCCTGTCTGGCGCTGAGCCCGGCGGGCAGCGGAATCAGCCAGTCGCCGTTCACGCGGGCGCGCTGCGCGAGGCCGCCCCAGTGCTGCTCGCCCACGCCCCAGCCGTTCAGCACCACGGCGTCGCCGGGGCGGTACTTCGGGTGCGAGCTTTCGGCCACGGTACCCGCGAAGTCGATCCCGGGCACCATCGGGAAGCGCCGCACCACGGGGCTCCTGCCCGTGATGGCTAGGCCGTCCTTGTAGTTCAGCGTGCTGTAGGCCACGTCCACCAGCACGTCGCCGTCGGGCAGTCGTGCATCGTCGAGCGTGTCGAGTCGCGTGCGGCTCGCGCCGTTCGCGTCCTGGTCGATCAGAAGGCATTGGAACATCGTGCGTCTCTCAGCGAGGAATCAGTCCGTTGCCGGACGGGCAGGGGTTTCGGCCGGCTGGGCGCGCGGGCGCGGCAGCACGGCGAGAAACCCGTCGAAGAACAGGTCGAGCGGCGCGGCCGCCCGCACCAGCCGGGCGCGCAGCACGGCGCCTTCCCAGCCGATCCAGAAGAATGCGGCGAGCGCGTCGGCATCGGCCTCGGCGGCCAGCGCGCCTTCGTGCTGCGCATCGCGCAGGCAGCGCGCCACGCGCGCCTGCCAGCCCGCGAAGATCGCCTCGAGCGTGTCGCGGAAGCCTTCGGGCAGCGCGCCCACCTCCATGCCGAGATTGCCGATCAGGCAGCCGCGCGCGAACGCGTGACGCGCCATGCCGGCCTTCGCGTCGGCCACGAAATCGGCCAGCCGCGCGAGCGCCGGGCGGCTTGCGTCGAGCAGCCAGCGGTCCAGCCGCGCGGCGAAGTACGCGTCGTAGGCCGTCATCAGCTCGCGGCCGAAGGCCTCCTTGCTGTCGAAGTAGTGATAGAACGAGCCCTTCGGCACGCCCACGCGGCGCAGCACGGTGTCGATGCCGGTGGCGGCGAAACCCTGCTCGGTCAGCAGTTCCATGCCGGCGCGGATCAGCACGCCGCGCGTGTCGGCATGCGCTTGCGGGTTCCTGGGCGGGCGGCCGCGGCGCGGCTTGTCGATCGGTGTCGAAGTCATGCGCCGGATTTTAGACTGATCGTCTATAAAATTGCAAATGTCCGGTGACGCGGTGAGGCGAACACGTCACCGGGCAGGCAAAGGCAGGGGGAGAAAAAGCGCAGGGGAGGCCGACTCAGCTCGGCTGCGCGAGCGGAATCCGCACGGTGAAGGTGCTGCCCAGGTTGGCGCCGGCGCTTTCGGCCGCGATGCTGCCGCCGTGCTGCTCCACCAGGTTCCGCACCAGCCACAGGCCGAGCCCGAGCCCCTTGCTCGGCGTGGGCCGGCTCGTGTCGAGCTGCTTGAAGCGCTCGAAGATCACGTCGAGCCGCGCGCCGGGCAGGCCCATGCCTTCGTCCCGGACCCGGCACACGGCGAAGCCGTCGGCGATCTGCAAGTCGATCGTGATCGTGCCCGAATCGCTGAACTTGATCGCGTTGGTCAGCAGGTTCCAGAAGATCTGGCGGATGCGCGCCTCGTCGGCTTCCACCCAGGCTTCGGGCAGATCGGGGAACTGCAGGTCGAGGCCCTTGTTGGTGGCCTCGCCCAGCAGGTCGGTGGCGATCTCGTCGATCGCCGCGTCGAGCCGCAGCCGGTGCTTGCGGATCGCCAGATTGCCGGACACGATCGCGCCCGAATCGAGCAGGTCGTCCACCATCAGCGCGAGGTGGCGCGCATTGCGCTTGAGCACGGGCACGACGCGCGACACGTCGAAGCGCTCCCCGCCGATCTCGAGCAGTTGCGCCCAGTTCAGGATCACGCCGATCGGCGTGCGCAGCTCGTGCGACACCGACGACACGAAGTGGTCGAGCGCCTGCGCGTAGCGCTCGCTCGATTCGCGCCCGGTGCGCTCGGTTTTCGCCAGCGCGCTCTGTTCGAGCTCGCTGCGCTTGCGGTCGGTGATGTCGAGCGTGAAGCCCACCATGCCCACCGGTTGCCGGTTCGCGCCGAGCCGCACGCGCCCGCCGGCGAGGATCCAGCGCCCCGGCACGGTGGTGATGCGGTACTCGGCCAGATACGGCGCGCCGTTCTCGACCACCTCGCCGATGTGACGGCGCACGCCTTCCCGATCGTCGGGATGGATGATCTCGCCCACGAGCCGCGATTCGGTGATCACGGCGTCGGCGTCGAGCCCCATGTTCTGCCTGCACTGCAGGGAGCAGGCGATCATGCCGGTGGCGAAATCGAGTTCCCAGGTGCCGATGTGGGCGAAGGCCAGCGCCTGTTCGAGCCGGTCGCGGGTCTCGTTCAGGCGCGCCTCGGCCTCGTCGAACTTCACCTGCCGCAACTGCGCCTTCGAGCGCAGCAGCGCGCGGGCGCGCGCATCCTCGAGGCGGGTGGTGAGGTGATCGGTGACGTCCTCGGCGCGCACCGTGTAGTAACGCCGCCCGGCCGCGCCGATGCGCACGTGGGCGAGGTGCAGCTCGACGTGGCGCGTCCGGGGCGAGCGGCCGCTGGCCGGCGTGGCATCGAGCGACAGCGCCGGCGAGACGGCGCTGCCGCCGAGCGACAGCGCGGCGAGCGCGCCGTTCAGCCAGCGCGCCCACTGCGGCGCGGAGCCGGCCTCGTCGATCAGGCCGAGCGTGGCGGCGGCGCGGCCGTCGAGCGCGGGCGCGTCGAGCCCCATGAGCAAGCGGAAGGCACGATTCGAATGCACGACGATGGCGTGCTCGTCGAGCACGAGATACGCCTCGGCGAGCCATTCGAACAGATGGGCGATGTCGGATGCGCGGGAATCGGAATGTGAAGTAATGAGTTGTGCCCTCGACGCGGCGGCGGCGGCGCCTGGTGCGGCGCCGCGTCCGGCCTCAAGAATAGCATTGCAGCGTATGGATCACGCGGGCACCGGCGCCCGGGCGCCGCGCCTTCATCGGACGAATCACGACGGGTTGTCGACGAGCTCCGTTTCGAGCCGATCGAACACGCGCTGCGTGGCCGGGCTCTGCGCCTCCAGCGCGAACAGCAGCATCGAGCGGCCCGTCACCTGGTACACGTCGCCGCTGAGGAATTCCGGCAGCGTGTCGCGCACCGGCACGTTGGTGTCGAGCAGGCAGGTCCAGTGATAGGCGTCGGTGATCGCCGGCAGCGTGAAATCCACCACGTCGTAATGCGCGTTGAACACCAGCAGCAGGGTGGCGTCGGAGGCCGCGCGCACGATGCCGGTGGCCTGCGCGCGGCCGTCGATCACCAGCCCGAAGCAGCGCATCTGCGGGTCGTCCCATTGCTCGGGCGCGAGATCCTCGCCGGCCGGCGACAGCCAGCGCGAATCGGTCACGTCGAGTTCGGCATTGTGTTCGCCGGTCAGGAAGCGCCCGCGGCGCAGCACGGGCAGGCGGCGGCGCAGCACGATCAGCTTGCGCACGAAGTCGGTCAGCGCGCGGCCCTCGTCGTCGATGCGATCCCAGTTGACCCAGCTGATCTCGTTGTCCTGGCAATAGGCGTTGTTGTTGCCGGCCTGGGTGCGACCGAATTCGTCGCCGCCGAGCAGCATCGGCGTGCCCTGCGAGAGCAGCAGCGTGGCCAGCAGGTTGCGCTTCTGGCGCTCGCGCTGCTCGCGGATCGCAGGATCGTCGGTCGGGCCTTCGGCGCCCATGTTCCAGGAGCGGTTGTCGGAATGGCCGTCGCGGTTGTCCTCGCCGTTCGCTTCGTTGTGCTTGTCGTTGTACGACACGAGGTCGTTCAGCGTGAAGCCGTCGTGCGCGGAGATGAAGTTCACGCTGGCCCACGGGCGCCGGCCGCGATGGTTGAACTTGTCGCCCGAGGCGGTGATGCGCTTGGCCAGCTCGGACACCGTGCCTTCGTCGCCCTTCCAGAAGGCGCGCACGGTGTCGCGGAAGGTGTCGTTCCATTCGGCCCAGCCGGGCGGGAAGCCGCCCACCTGGTAGCCGCCGGGGCCGCAATCCCAGGGCTCGGCGATCAGCCGCACGCTCGAGAGCAGCGGGTCCTGGCGGCACGAATCGAGGAAGCCGCCGCCCTCGTCGAAGCCGTGCGGCTCGCGGCCGAGGATCGTGGCGAGGTCGAAGCGGAAGCCGTCCACCTTCATTTCCGCGATCCAGTAGCGCAGGCTGTCGGTCACCATCTGCAGCACCCGCGGGCAGGACAGGTTCAGCGTGTTGCCGGTGCCGGTGTCGTTGATGTAGTAGCGCGGCTCCTCGGGCATGAGGCGGTAGTAGGAGGCGTTGTCGATGCCCTTGAACGACAGCGTTGGCCCGCGCTCGTTGCCTTCGGCGGTGTGGTTGTACACCACGTCGATGATCACCTCGAGGCCCGCGCGATGGTAGCGGTCCACCATTTCCTTGAATTCGTCGATCGGGGCATCCGGGTTCGCGAAGTAGCGCGGATCGGCCGCGAAGAAGCCGATCGAGTTGTAGCCCCAGTAGTTCGTCAGGCCCTTGTCGAGCAGGTAGCTGTCGTTCACGAAGGTGTGGATCGGCAGCAGCTCCACCGTGGTCACGCCCAGATCCCTGATGTACTCCACCACGCGCTCGTGGCCGAAGCCCGCGAAGGTGCCGCGTACCGCCTCGGGCACGTCCGGGTGCTTGCGCGTGAAGCCGCGCACGTGCGCCTCGTACACGATCATGCGGTCGGGCGGCAGCGTGCTGCGCTCGGGGTGGGTCCACGAGAAAGTGGAATCGGTCACCTTGCACTTCGGCACGAAGGGCGCGCTGTCGCGCTCGTCGAAGGACAGGTCGCCCTCGGGCGAATCGAGCGTGTAGCCGAAGATCTCCGGCGACCACACCAGCTCGCCCACATGCGCCTTCGCATAGGGATCGAGCAGCAGCTTGTTCGGATTGAAGCGGTGGCCGCGCTCGGGCTCGTAGGGCCCGTGCACGCGGTAGCCGTACACCGCGCCGGGCTTCAGGCCCGGCACGAACACGTGGAACACCTCGTCGGTGTATTCCGGCAGCACGATGCGCTCGAGCTCGTGCCTGCCCTCGTCGTCGAACAGGCACAGCTCCACCTGGGTGGCATGCGCGGAGAACAGCGCGAAGTTCACGCCGTGGCCGGTCCAGGTCGCGCCGAGCGGAAATGGCTGGCCTTCCTGGATGCGATGGGCGAAGCGGCTGCCGGACGAGGGCTCCGGTGCGGGGCTGGCGGCGGTGTCGAGCGGGCGGGTGCCGGTCAAGGACATGAGAGCTCCTGATGGGGAACGCGAACCTGAACTGCGTGAGATGGCGGAAACGGCGGGCGACGAGCGCCTGCCGGGGGTGGCCGGCCACGCGGGCCGGCCCGGATGCATGCCGCGACTAGGCCGTCTTGCCTGCCGCGTCGTTGTCCTCCATCTGCGCCAGGCGGTTGTAGATCGTCTTGAGGCTGATGTCGAGCACCTCGGCCGCGTGGGTCTTCACCCCGCCGCACTGCGCGAGCGTGCCGAGGATCACGCGGCGGTCGAACTCCTCGAGCGTGGTGCCGAACTGCACCGACACCGCGTCATCGGGCGCGTCGGCCTCGCCGGACACCTCGGTCATGATCGGCGCCGGCAGCGTGTCGATGACGTCGCCGTCGCAGAAGATCCGCGCGCGCTGCACGAAGTTGCGCAGTTCGCGCACGTTGCCGGGCCAGCGGTAGCCGCCGAGCGCGGCCAGCGCTTCGGGCGCGAAGCTCATGGCTTGGCCGCTTTCCTCGTTGAAACGCTCGAGGAAGGCGGCGGCCAGCATCGGGATGTCGTCGCCGCGATTGCGCAGCGGCGGCAGCGTGATCGGAAACACGTTCACGCGGTGGTAGAGGTCGGCGCGCAGCCGGCCCTCGGCGATCGCGCCTTCGGGATCGCGGTTGGTGGCGGCCACGATGCGCACGTCCACGTCGATCTCGCGGGCCGAGCCGAGCCGCGTCAGGCGCCCGGTTTCCAGCACGCGCAGCAGCTTCACCTGCGACTCCATCGGCATCTCGGTGATTTCGTCGAGGAACAGCGTGCCGCCGTGGGCGCGCTCGAAGAAGCCCTTGTGCTGGCGATCGGCACCCGTGAAGCTGCCGCGGTCGTGGCCGAACATCTCGCTTTCCACGAGGTTCGCGGCGATCGCGCCGCAATTGATCGCGAGGAACGGGCCGCCGCGGCGCAGGCTCAGGTCGTGGATCGTCTGCGCGGCCACTTCCTTGCCGGTGCCCGACTCGCCCTTCAGCAGCACGGACGCGCTGGTGCCGGCCACCCGGCCGATCGCGTCGTACACGGCCTGCATCGGTGGCGAGCTGCCGAGCATGCGCCCGAAGCGGCCGAGCTGCTTGAGCTCCTGACGCAGGTTGGCGATCTCGGCGCGCAATGCGTTGACGCGCGGCACGCGCGCGAAGATGCGGTCGAGCCGCTGGATGTTGATCGGCTTGACCAGGTAGTCGCTGGCGCCGCGACGCAGCGCGTCGATGGCGGTTTCGATGCTGGCGTGGCCGGTCATCAGCACCATTTCGCAGTGCGCGCCCTTCGGCAGTTCCGCGAACAGGTCCATGCCGTTGCCGTCGGGCAGCTGCAGGTCGCACAGGATCAGGTCGGGCAGGTTCGCGGCGATCAGGCGGCGCGCCTGCGCGATCGTGCCGGCGGTGTCGCAGCGCAGCTGTTGCGTGCTGGCCATCACCGCGAGCATGTCACGGGAATCGGGGTCGTCTTCGACGACAAGAATGTAGGACACGAAGGCTCCGGACTAGGCGCGAAACAGGGGGCGGGCGAGGTTCGCGCAGCGCATCAGCAGGCCGGTGCCCGGAGCGCCGCCGAGGCGGCGAGGTGCTGGCACAGCATCGGGCTCGGCACGGGCAGCGGCATCATCGTGATCGCGCTGACGGCCAGCACGCGCGCGGCCGCCACGTTCGTGGCCTGCACGTGCCAGATGCCATGGCCGGTTTCGAGGTCGATTACCGTGTAGCGCGCCGGGCCGTGTGCCGCGAACGACGGCGCGCGGCGCACCGCCCAGATCCGGCCGCAGCACTCGAACGTCGTGCCGACGGCGCCGAGCGGCAGGCTGGCGGGCGCCGGATCGAATGCGATGCCGGCGGGGCGTTGCGGCTGGGTCGAGGCTTGGCAGGCGCGGGGGGCTTGATTCATGTCGGTGGTGTGGCGATCGAAAGGAGTCGGATTGGCTTGCCGCGCGTATCTTGCGCCGGCTACGTCATCGGTCTGGTATTGAAAATTTTGCATCGGCTCGAGCATCTGAAAAAACTACAACCTTGGCAGTTCGGCTTGTAATCCGATCGAGGACCGGACCGTGTCGCCCCTTGCCTGGCGGCCATTTCAGCGCATCGCCGATACGGGCTGGTCTGCATTGAGCAAAAATCGGGCCAGGTGTGGAGCTCGGTGTGTCATCGGCGACCGCAGGAAGTCGATTGCCCTGGATCCCCCTTGGCATCGAAGCAGGTCAGCGACGGAAACTCGGTGCCGTGAAAAGCAAACGCGACGAATCGTTCGACATGAAGATGCCAGTAGCGCTCTGCCGGTATGTCCGGAAAGCCGCATCACGATATGTGCAGAGGTTTTCCAATACCATTGGTTTAAAACCGATTTCAATTAGTTGCACGGAAAAATATCGAATTCATCTTCCATGAAAATGTCAATCTTCAGTGCGAAAAATAAAATCATGTGCATCTCCCGATCTCCATGCTCTAATGATTTCCGGCCGGCCTGGAAGAAGTTTTCTTTGCGGCGATATTCGATTTACTCCCGCATTCAAGCCTGAACTCGAAATTCGGGAGGGATATTCACGCCCGGTCGTTCGACAAGGTGATATCGGGATTCCGATATCGTGACAAGCACATTGAATTAAAAGGATGCAGCGATGAATCAAATGAATATCGAAGCGATCAAGTCGCGGGCCGCAGCTGTCAGCAACGCGCAGTTGAGCGATCTGCCCATCACGCCGCAGGATTTCGGGGCGAAGGGCGATGGCGTCACGATCGATACGGCCGCGCTCGTGGCGTGGCTCGATGCCGTGTCCGATACGAAATCGGGCTACATCCCGGCCGGCACCTATCTGTTCGACCAGCCGTTGCAGAAGTCGGGCAACGGCATCACGTTGCGTGGCGATGCCTATGCGTCGATCCTGAAATACGTCGGCAGCTCCACCACCAACGATCTGATCGTATTCGGAGACGGTACCAACAATCAGAGCAACTGGCTGCTCTCCGGATTTCGCGTCACGTCCGGCACGACCATGACGCAGGGCTACGCGCTGCACATGCAGCGTTTTTCCGATTCGTTCGTCGACAAGGTGATCGCCGACGGCATGGACGGCAGCCGCACGCTCTGGAACGGCTATTTCTTCGACGGCTGCCACGAGGTGTGGCTGAACGATTTCGGCGTCGAGTGCCAATACAACGGGCTGTCCGTGTCCGGAAACGACGGCGCGTCCAATGCCGATCTGTATTTGTCGAACGGTTATGCGAATTTTTGCAGCGCGGCGGGAATTCGGTGTGGCGGTGGTTTTGGTGGCCTGTTCATCGGCACCAACGTCGAGATTCTCGGCAATGGCTATGCGGGGCTGGCAATCGACAATACGATCAACAACCTGCCGAACCGGGAATTCATCATTTCCGATGGGGCGACGTTCGATGGTCTGGGAGATCACACGACATACGATATTGTCGTGGATTCCGAAAACTCCGCAGCGGGGCAGATTCTGATCGACTGCTTCATGGGCTCCGCAGTCGAGAATGCGATTTACATCAAGAACTGGAATACGGGTGCAGTCTCGATCGGCAGCCCGGAGATTTTCAATTGCGTCGGCGATGCGATCAAGGTGGATGATCCCACCGTGCTGCTGACGGTGGCCGACAACACCATGATCCGCAGCAACGGTGGCTATGGCATCAATGCCACGGTCGCCCTCAATACCGAAATCCACGGCAATCCGTACATGAGTACGAATGAGTCCGGCGATTGGTCGCCGCTGACCTATCGCGCGCCGGTTCAACTGCCGGTGCCGAGCGGGTGGACGTCCAGCGCCGTCCTGAACAAGAAATCGAAACGCTGCATCATCAACGGCACGATCAATCAGACGGCCGGTGCCGTCGCTTACGGCGCCGTGGTGGCGACGATCCCGCAAGGTTACGTACCGGCCGTGTCGACGCCTGCCGTGGTGGTGTATTCGGGTGGCAGCGACGGCGACGGAGTTGTACCGGGGCGAATCAATCTCGACGGGACGGTGCAGGTGCTCAAGGCAATGGCGAGCGTCGTGAATCTCGGCTTCGTGGTGTCCTGGGACATCGACTGATCCAGCGTCGCGGCGGATCGCCGTGCGAGAAAGGCCGCGCACTCGATGGCGCGGCCTTTTTACATGTCATGGTGCCAATGCGAGCACCTGCACCTCGCCCGCCACGAACGCGCGGCACGCGTCGTCGTAATCCCAGCGCGTGACGACGGCGCGCCGCGCGCCGTCGGGCGCACCCGGCACGGCCTCGCAGGCGATGGCGTTGACCGAGTTCGGAATGCCGGCGCGCAGCCGCCGCGACACGGCGGTGCCGGCCTGCACCGCGTACACGGGCCGGGTGGCGGCGCTGCCGCCGGGCACCGCGCGCACCTCGGGCAGATGCGTGTGGCCGCCGAGGATCAGGTCCACGCCGGCCTCGCGCCAGCGCCGCCGCGCGGCCTCGCGGCCGTGCAGCAGATCGTGGGTGTTGCGCGGGTCGGCCACCACGATCGGCTGGTGGACCACGGCGATGCGCAGTTGCGCCGGCTGCGCGAGCGCGAGCCGCCGCGCCACGCGCTCCACCTGCGCGGCCGACACCTCGCCGGCCGTGTGGCGCGCGCGCCGCGTGGTGTTCACGCCGATCGCGAGCAGCGCGGGCGCGTCGAACACCGGTTCGAGCTCGTCGCCGAAGGCCCGCCGGTAGTTCGCGTAGGGCCGCCGCCAGCGCGTGAGCGGATCGAACAGCGGCAGGTCGTGGTTGCCGGGAATCGCGAGTACCGGCTGCCCGCCGAGCCGGTCGACGAAGTCGCGCGCCGCGTCGAACTGCCGGCGCCGCGCGCGTTGCGTGATGTCGCCGGACATCACCACGAGCAGCGGCCGCAGGTCCGCCACGAGCCGCACGAGCGCCTCCACGGCGTCGGGCCGTTCGGCGCCGAAATGCGGATCGGAGATTTGCAGCACGGTGGTGGCGGTCATCGGGGGCGTGGCGATCGGGCGTCGGTGCGGCCTGGGAATCCAGACATCATGCCCGGTTTGCCTCGGCCACGTCCGGCTCCGCCTTGAGCAGCCGCAGCGGCCGCTCGCCCACGCGAAACACCAGCGGCAGCGCGAGCCGAGCGATCTCGCCGTCGGTCGCGATCTTGATGTGGCGACGCCGCCGCGAATGGCGGGTCACGGTGAAGCGCTCGAAGCCGAAGCCGATCACGTCGTCGGCATCGCGCATGCGCGAGAGCGCGCCGCGCAGCGACAGCACGAGCCGGGCGAGCCGTCCGTGCGCGAGCGGCGCCATCGCCACCAGCATGCCCTGCGCGAGCAGCGGCGCTTCGGCCGCGCCCACCTGTTCGAGCTGGAGCCGGTTGTTGGCCACGAACAGCGTGCTGGTGCGCAGTTCGCGGCGCGTGCCTTCGTGTTCGACGCTCAGATGCAGCAAGCGGTGCGGACGCAGCAGCGTGAGGATCGCCGAGCCCAGCGCCACCAGCCGGCTGCGGCCGAACTGGCGCTTGTAGGCCTCGCGCTGCTCCAGCAGGCGCGGGTACAGGCCGAGGCTGGCATTGACGAGGAACAGCTCGTCGTTCACGAAGCCCACCTGCACCGGGTGCTCGCGCGCGCTCAGCAACAGTGCGATCGCCTGATCGGGGTCGGCGGGGATGCCGTGGTCGCGGCTGAAGTAATTGAAGGTGCCGCGCGGCAGCACGCCGAAGCGGCAGCCGGCGTCGTAGGCGGCGCGCGCCACCGTGCGCAGCGTGCCGTCGCCGCCCACGCCCACCAGCACGCCGTGGTCGCCGCTCGCCGTCACGCGTTGCGCGGCTTCGGCCGCGCGCCCGGCGAGCTGCGACGGGTCGGTCACGCGCACCAGTTCGTGGCGAAGGCCGGCGCGGCCGTAAGCGTGGTCGAGCTGCGCGGCGAGCGTATCGAGTTCGCCGTGGCGGCCCGAGCCCGCGTTGACGACCAGCACGTGCAGCGCGTCGGGTGCATCGGTTCGAGAGGCGGAAATCGTCATCGTGCGGCGTCCGAATGCTTTCGAAGCTTACGATTCTATTTCAATGGCGGACGCGATGGAAAAGCTTTGATTCGTCCGACTTTTGACGCGCCGGCCGAGCCGCTACACTGCCCGGCACGAGCCACCGGGAGACACGACGCGCCATGACCACGATCGACAACACGACGACCACGCCCAGCTACAACGCAGCAGTCACGACCTGGCGCGGCGACGCGCTGGAGAATTCGCACCGCGCGCACATCGCCGTGGTGGACGCGGGCGGGCGCCTGCTGGCCGGCTTCGGCGACCCGCGCCGGATCACGCTGGCGCGCTCGGCGGCCAAGCCGGCGCAGGCGCTCGCGGTGGTGGAGACGGGCGCGCTGGAACGCTTCGGCTTCGACGAGGGCGACCTCGCGCTGATGTGCGCGTCCCACAGCAGCGAGCCGCGCCACGTCGAGCGGGCGCGCGCAATGCTGGCCCGGCTCGGCGCGAGCGAGGACGACCTGCGCTGCGGCCCGCACACGCCGATCTCGGATGCCGTGTGGCGCGACTGGATCCGGCGCGGCATCGAGCCCACGGCCGTGTGCAGCAACTGCTCGGGCAAGCACGCGGGCATGCTGGCCGGCGCGCGGGCGCTGGGCACCGCGCTCGCCAACTACCACCTCGACACGCATCCGATGCAGCAGCGCGTGAAGCGCGTGATGGCCGAGGTGTGCGACCTGCCCGAGGACGCCGTGGGCTGGGGCGTGGACGGCTGCAACCTGCCTACGCCGGCGTTTCCGCTCGACCGGCTCGCGCTGATCTATACGAAGCTGGCCGACGCGGCCGATGCCGTGGCGGCGCGGCCGGCGGCGGCCGAGCCCCGCGTCGCGGCGCTGGCACGGCTCTACCACGCGATGACGCGCCATCCCGAACTCGTGGCCGGCGAAGGGCGCTTCTGCACGGGCCTGATGCAGGCATTCGACGGCGCGCTGGTCGGCAAGCTCGGCGCCGACGGCTGCTACGGCGTGGGGATCCGCGCCGGCGACGCCACGCGTCGGCTCGGCGCGGCCGGTGCGATCGGCTTCGCGGTGAAGGTGGAGGACGGCAACGTGGGTGTGCTGGCGATGATCGTCTGCGAGGTGCTGGCGCGGCTCGAGATCGGCACGGCCGAACAGCGCGACGCGCTGGCCAGCTTCCACCGCCCGCCGATGCGCAACACGCGCGGCGTGGAGACGGGGCGCGTGGCGTTTCCGTTCGAGCTGGCTGCCTGAGCGAGCCTGAGCGATCGAGGCGACACACGCACACAAAAGTCAGAAGAACGGCACAGTCCGCGCCGTGCGAGCCGGATACGATGCCCTCGATGTCGAGCTGTTTCCGGTGCCGTCGGGCACCTTCGCAATCGGGAGGTATGGGCGTGAAATGGACGGGAGCGTGTTTGCTGGTGATGTCGGTCGGAGCGGTCGCCGCGACGGAGGATGGGGCGGGCGATGCGGGTCGAATCGCCCGCGCAGGCGCCGCCGCGATCGATCGGCCGGCCCGTGCGGGCCAGCTTGCGGCGCCGGATCCGGCGCCGCTCGTGTCGGACCCGGCTGGCCCGTCCGGCCCGCAGGAGGATGCGGCCGGACGCCGTGACGCCGCGCCGGCACCATCCAACGCATGGCGCACCGAGCCGCCACCGGCGCCGGCGGAGCGCTACGCCGGGCAGCGCTTCTCCGTGCCGGGCCGGGGCGACGACAGCGACGTCTCGCTCTACCTTGCACCGGTCGAGCAGTGGCCCCACCGGAACACCTCCTTTTGCAGCCGGCTGCCCGACGGCACGCGCACCTGCGGGGGCACCCACTACCGCTGGTGAGCGGGCGAGCCCTTGCCTCGGCGCCCTTGGCGATCGTCAGCCCGGCGCGGGCGACACGCGTTCGAGGCGCAGGCGAAACAGCAGCGAATCGCGGTCCGGGTAGTCGTAGCGGATCGGCAAATCCTCGCGCGCGATCGGTTCGAAGCCGTGGCGCCGGTAGAACGCATGCGAGCGCACGGCCCGGGCCGGCGTGTCGAGCAGGATCTCGCGCGTGCCTTGCTCGCGCGCGAAGGCGATCAGCGCCGTGTACAGCTGCGACGCGCATTGCCGGCCGGCACCGCGCCAGTCGGTGGCCACGAAGAATTTCTTGAGCACCGCGATCCCGGGCGCCTGACCGAGCAGGCCGATCGTGCCGACCACGCGCTCGTGCGCGTCCAGCGCCACCCAGAAACGGCTGCCCGCGCGCGAATAGTGGCGATCGATGTCGGCGAGATCGGGCTGATCGTCGAGCGTGATCGCCAGTCCGGCCTCGACGTTCTGGATGTGCAGCACGAGATCGGCGGCCGCCTGCTGATGGCGGGCCGTGAACGGAACGACGGTGGCGACGGGGCAAGGGTGGTCAGGCATGGCGAGCGACGCGGGGTGGAGGTCGTCGCACTCTAGCCGTGCCGCCCCGGCACGATCTAGAACGTTCTTGTGCCGGCTTGCCGGGCCAGGGCGCCCGGCGTCATGCCGAACATCGCGCGGAAGTGCCGCCCCATGTGGCTCTGGTCCGCGAAGCCGGTGGCCGCCGCCACGTCGGCGATCGGCACGGCGTCGAGCAGCAGGCGCCGGCATTGCAGCAGGCGCTGCACCAGTTGGTAGCGGTGCGGACTCAGGCCGTAGGCGGCCGAGAAGCGCCGGCACAGCTCCGCTTCCGACAGCGCGGCCTCGTGCGCGAGTTCGGCCAGCGTGACGTTGCGGTGCAGGACGGCGTGCAGATGGTCGCGCACGCGGGCGAGCGGGCGGTCGCGGGTGGCGGAGGCGATTGCCGGGACGGCTCGCGCTTCGTCCTGCCGGAGCGCAGCACACAGTCCTTCCCAGAACAGCGACCATTCGATCTGACACGCGGGATCGGAATCGGCCGCCGTGCCTTCCAGTCGCGCAGCCAGCGTCGCGAAGGCCGCCACCTGAGCCTGACTCGCGATCGGCTGCGCGAGCGCATTCGGCGCGATGCCGTGCGCGGCGCAGCGCAGGCGCCACTCGGCGTCGGTCACGTAGAGCATCACGTATTCGCAGGCCTGCCCGTCGAGGCTGCGCCCCGCATGGGCATCGCCGGGCGCGATCGCGTGGATCCGGCCCGCCGACACCACGTTGTCGCGCTCGCCGCGCACCGCAGTGTCCTTCACGCCCTGCAGCACAGCGCCGATCGCCCATTCGTCGTGGACATGCGCGGCGAAGCGATGCCGGACAAAGCGCGCGTGGAACACCTCGACCTGCGCCGGCGGGCAGGGGAGCAGGCGAGCGAATTCGGCGGAAGAGGTGGCGGCAGGCATGGGCGAGAGTTTGCCATGCAACGCATTGCGCATGCGCTGTCGAGATTGGTCGATGCTCAAGCCCGCTGGATTGTCGCGAGCGTTGATTTGTCACTGCCGTCCTGAACGAAGCGATTTGCATAATTTCACGCCATGCCGGGTCCGTTCGACCGGCGGATTGCAATCGCACTCCCGATGTTTCAGACCGACCTTTCTCCATGCATCCGAGCGCCAGGGGAAACAGATCGACATATCGGGCGTCAGGACGAGGAGAAATCGCTGATGGCCACGAAAGAGCGTGTTATCGATCCCGTGATCGCCAGGGATGGCTCGATCCATTACACCTCCGTCACATCGCCCCCCGACGACAGCACGGCCGTCTGCTACATCGTGCCGGGGCGCGTCATTCCAGTCGTGTTCGTGCCGGGGGTGATGGGGACGAACCTGACAGGTCGACGCGAACCGTCGAAGCCTGTCTGGTTACTCAATGGCACCGGGTCGGTGATGGGCTGGATGACGAAAGATGCCAAGGAGCGAAAGCGGCTGTTGGTTCCGGAAAATACTCAGGTATACGCTGGCGGCAGGATTGCGTCGGGCACGCGTCAGACAGAAGAGGAATTGCGACGTCGCGGCTGGGGTGAAGTGGCGTACCTGAGTTACGGCGAATGGCTCGTCTGGCTCGAAAACGCGTTGAACGACGTGCACTCAGGCACCGACTACGGCCGCAAGGGCCTGCGCGAAAGTCTCTGCCATGTCGTCACGCCCGGGCTCGAGATGCTGCAGCGAGACGAGGTCGCGCTTTCGTACAAATACCAGTTCCCCGTGCACGCGGTCGGCTACAACTGGCTTCAGTCGAACGCCGAATCGGCGGCGCGACTGGCGTCCCGAATCGACGAGATCACCGCGTGGTACCGCAGGCAATTCAACTACCGGTGCGATCGCGTGATCCTGGTCACGCACTCGATGGGCGGACTGGTCGCCCGCTACTACTCGGAAGTGATGGGCTTGCGGGAAAAGGTGCTCGGCGTCGTGCACGGTGTCATGCCCGCCACGGGCGCCGCCGCGGCCTACAAGCGGATGAAGGCGGGTACCGAAGGAATCGCCGGGCTCGTACTGGGACCGACGGCGGCCACGATGACCGCGGTGGTCGGCAACGCGCCCGGTCCGCTGCAATTGCTGCCCAGCCATGACTATGGCCCCGGCTGGCTGCAAATCCGCGACGGCGATCGGCTCGTCGCGCTACCTCGAAAGGGCGCGGACGAC
>JASLEG010000223.1 GCA_030151225.1 Burkholderia sp.
TCGCATGGCTGGAACGCAACCCTGACGCGGATCTGTACGCGCTGGCCTATACGCTGCAAGTGGGGCGCGACGCGATGGACGAACGCCTGGCCTGGGCGGTCAATTCGCTCGACGAACTGCGCGAGCGGCTTGGTGCGTTCATGCAGGACGGTCGGCTCGGCAGCGGCGTGCGCGGTCAGGTCAAGCGCAACAAGGACGCGCTCGCCGGCCTGACCGGCGACGACGATATGGCCACGCTGCTCCAAAGCTGGCAGCAGAAGGGCAAGTTCACGCGCCTCCTGAGCGTGTGGGCGAAGGGCATCGCGGTGCAGTGGGACCAGCTGTATCAGGGCCCGCGTCCGCGCCGTCTGCATCTGCCGGCCTATCCGTTCGCCCGCGAGCGGCACTGGGTGGAGCCGGGCGCGACGGCTGCAGGCGCGGCGCCGGTGCTCGGCGCGGCACAACTGCATCCGCTGCTGCATGCCAACACGTCGAGCCTGGAGACGCAGCGTTTCAGCTCGCAGTTCGACGGCAGCGAGCCGTTCCTCGCCGATCACGAGGTGCAGGGCCGGCGCGTGCTGCCGGGCGTCGCCTATCTGGAGATGGCGCGCGCCGCGCTGGTGCAGTCGGGCGCCTGCCGCGCCTCGGATCGCGTCCAGTTGAATCAGGTGGTCTGGTCGCGGCCGTTCGCGGTCGAGCCGGGCACGCCGCAGGCGGTGCATATCGACTTGCAGGCCGAGGACGACGGCCGCGTGAGCTTCGAGGTCTACAGCGGCGATGCGACCGGTACGGCGCGCCGCGTGCATGGCCACGGCGTCGCGCAGGCACGGCCGCACGCCGAAGTCGCGCCGCAGACGCTCGATCTCGACGCGCTGCGTGCGCGCATGCGGCGCGCGAGCTTCACGGCCGCGCAGTGCTACGCCGCGTTCGACCGGCTCGGGCTCGTCTACGGGCCGAGCCATCGCGGCCTGGCCGAACTGCATGCCGGCGAGCAGGAGGTGCTGGCGCGGCTGTCGCTGCCGGCACTGCCGGCCGGCATGACGCTGGCGCCGGGGTTGCTCGATTCGGCCTTGCAGGCCGCGATCGGGCTGGTGCTGGGCGCCGACGGCGAACTCGCCGGCGCGACCCCGATGCTGCCGTTCGCGCTGCGCGAGCTGGACGTGCTGGCGCCGTGCCAGCGCGAGATGTGGGTATGGGTCGCCGCCGCCAGGGACGACAGCATGGCGGTGCGCAAGCTCGATATCACGCTGCTCGACGAGGCGGGGCGCGCCTGCGTTCGGCTGAACGGCTTCGCATCGCGCCGCGTCGATGCGGCCGTCGCGCGGGGCGAGTCGAGCCACGACGACGAGGCGTGGCATGACGACGACCCCGATGCCGGCCACGGCGAGGACGCGACGCTGATGCTCGCGCCGGTCTGGCAAGCGGCCGCGCTGCAAGCCGGTGCGTCGGCACCGGTCGCGCGCCGTGTCGTGCTGTTGTGCGGTTTCGGCGGGCATGTGCTGGGCGAGCTGTCGGCGGTGCTGGCCGATACGCGCTGCGAGGTGGCGCCGGTGGTGGGCGACGACCTCGGCGCGCGCTATCACGGCCTGGCGCGCCACCTGTTCTCGCGACTGCAGGCGCTGGCGGCCGAGAAGCCGGCATCGGACGTGCTGGTGCAGGTGGTCGTGCCGCTGACGGGCGAACTCGCGGTGCTGGCGGGCCTGTCCGGCCTGCTGAAGACGGCGCGGCTCGAATATCCGCGTCTGAAGACGCAGCTGCTGTGTCTGCCGGCCGAGATGAACGGCGTGATGATGGGCGATCTGCTGCGCGAAGAAGGCGAGCAGGCCGCGCCGGCCGCGCTGCTGCGTTATCGCGACGGTGTACGCGAGGTTCGCGTGGCGCGGGAGCTCGCGCAGGCGCCGGCCAGGCCGATCTGGCGCGAGGATGGCGTATATCTGATCACGGGCGGTGCCGGCGCGATCGGGCTGGTGTTCGCCGGCGAGATCGTGGCGCAGGCGCCGCGCGCGACGGTGATCGTGAGCAGCCGCTCGGCACTCGATGACGCTTCGCACGCGCGGCTCGCCGTGCTCGGCGAGCGCGTCGTGTATCGCCGCGTGGACGTGACGGATGCGGCGGCGGTGAATGCGCTGGTGGAGGGCATCGTCGTCGAGTTCGGGCGGCTGGACGGCGTGTTGCACGGCGCCGGGCTGCTGCGCGATGCGTATCTGGCGAACAAGAGCGTGGAGGAACTGGACGCGGTGCTGGCGCCGAAGGTGGCCGGTCTCGTGAACCTGGATCAGGCCACGCGCGACGTGCCGCTGGAGCTGTTCGCGGCGTTCTCGTCGCTGGCGGGCTACGGCGGCAATCCGGGGCAGGCGGACTACGCGGCGGCGAACGCGTTCATGGATCACTATGTGATCGCGCGCGCCGAGCGCGTGGCGCGTGGCGAGGCGAGCGGGCGCAGCGTATCGGTGAACTGGCCGCTGTGGGCGGAAGGGGCGATGCGTCCGGACGCGGCGGGCATCGAGCTGATGCGTCGCACGGCGGGACTGGTGCCGCTGGAGAACGCGGCGGCGCTGGAGGCGTTCGCGCAGGCGGTGGCAGGCGATGCGGCGCAGGTGCTGGTGGCGGCGGGCCAACGGGAGAAGCTGCTCGCGCTGCTCGGCGCGGCCGTGGACCAACCCGCCGGCGACGGGTTCGACGCGTTCGAGGCAGAACAGACGGTCGATGACGCATATCAGGCGAACCCGGCCGCCGCGGCGACGGCCGAGATCCCGGCCGCGCGTCAGCCGGCTGCCGGCGGCGCCGACCTGTCGCGCATGGTCGGCGCAGCGCTGCTGGATCAGGCGTCGGTGCTGATCAAAGTGAAGCCGGAGGACATCGATCTTGACGAGGAACTGGCCGGTTACGGCTTCGACTCGATCTCGCTGACCGAGCTGGCCACCGAATTGAACCGAACCTACGACCTCGACCTGATGCCGACGGTGTTCTTCGAGCACCCGTCGCTGGCGGCGCTCACGCGCCATCTGGTCGACGCGCATCGCGAGACGATGGCGCAGCACTTTGCGACGGCGGCGGAAGCCTCGGACGTGGCTGTGGCCGAGCGCCCGGTGGCGCCGGCGGTGATCCGGCCGGTCCAGCTGGCCCGGCGCGCGCCGGCGAAAGCGGCGCGTCGCCGCGCGGCGCCGGCCGAGGCGCCGGCAGCAGCCATCGCGCCGGCCCGGGTGCCGCTCGACGAGCCGATCGCGATCGTGGGCCTGAGCGCCCGCATGCCGATGGCCGAGGACGCCGACGCGTTCTGGCAGAACCTGCTCGACGGCCGCGACTGCATCGAGGAAATTCCTGCGATGCGTTGGGACTGGCAGGCCGTCTACGGCGATCCGACAGACGACGCGGGCCGTACCCGCGTGAAGTGGGGCGGTTTCATCGACGGCATCGACGAGTTCGATCCGCGCTTCTTCGGCATCTCGCCGCGCGAGGCGCAGGTGATGGACCCGCAGCAGCGCCTCCTGATGACGCATGTCTGGAAGGCGATCGAGGATGCCGGCTACTCGGCGCAAGCGCTGTCGGGCAGCCGCACCGCGCTGTTCGTCGGCACCAGCCTGAGCGGCTACGGCAATCTGCTCGCGCAATCCGCGCAGGCGCAGGCGGCCTTCACCTCGACCTCGGTGGTGCCGTCCATCGGGCCGAACCGGATGAGCTACTTCCTGAATCTGCACGGTCCGAGCGAGCCGATCGAGACGGCCTGCTCCAGTTCGCTGGTGGCGATCAACCGCGGCATCGCGGTGCTGCGCGACGGCACCTGCGAGATGGCGATCGTCGGCGGCATCAACACGATCGTCACGCCCGATGCG
>JASLEG010000235.1 GCA_030151225.1 Burkholderia sp.
ACCAACCATGACGTGAAGGCCGTCGAATACTGGCTCAAGGAATCGGTGAAGGGCCAGGCGGAGCTCGAACGCGCCAGCGAATTCATCCACTTCGCCTGCACCTCGGAAGACATCAACAACACCTCGCACGGCATGATGCTGGCCGGCGCGCGCGACAACGTGATCGTGCCGGCGTTGCGCACCGTGCATCAGCGCCTCGTGGCGCTGGCCCACGCGCAGGCCGAACAGCCGATGCTGTCGCGCACCCACGGCCAGCCGGCCAGCCCCACCACGCTCGGCAAGGAAATCGCCAACGTGGCGGCGCGCCTGGCGCGCGCGATCGAGCGCATCACCAAGGTGGAGCTGCTGGGCAAGATGAACGGCGCGGTCGGCAACTTCAACGCGCACCTGTCGGCCTACCCGAGCTTCGACTGGGAAGCGTTCTCGAAGGACGTGGTGGAAAACCGCCTGAAGCTCGCCTTCAACCCGTACACGATCCAGATCGAGCCGCACGACTACATGGCCGAGCTGTTCGACGCCGTGGCGCGCGCCAACACGATCCTGCTCGACCTCGACCGCGACGTGTGGGGCTACATCTCGCTCGGCTACTTCAAGCAGAAGACCAAGGCCGGCGAAATCGGCTCGTCCACGATGCCGCACAAGGTCAACCCGATCGACTTCGAGAATTCGGAAGGCAACCTCGGCCTGGCCAACGCGACGCTGCGCCATCTGTCGGAAAAGCTGCCGGTCTCGCGCTGGCAGCGCGACCTGACCGATTCCACCGTGCTGCGCAACATCGGCGTGGCGTTCGGCTACTCGCTGCTTGCCTATGACGCGCTCACGCGCGGCATCGACAAGCTCGAGGTGAACCCGGCACGCCTGAACGAAGATCTCGACAACTGCTGGGAAGTGCTGGCCGAGCCGGTGCAGACGGTGATGCGCCGCTTCGGCATCGAGAACCCGTACGAGCAGCTCAAGGAGCTCACGCGCGGCAAGGGCATCACGCGCGAGGCACTGCGCGAATTCGTCACCGGCCTGGCGATCCCGCAGGACGCGAAGGACCTGCTGCTCGCGATGACGCCGGCGTCGTACATCGGCAAGGCCGTGGAACTGGCCAAGCGCATCGCATAAGCCCGCAACGGGGCATACCGCAATAAAAAGCGCCCGGGGCTTTCGCCGCCGGGCGCTTTCTTTCATGCTGACCGGATCGCTCAGGCGCGGGGCGCGAGATCGAGCTTCGCGAGCACCTCGTCCACCATCTGCTCGGGCGTCTGCTCGATGCTGACCTGCACCGCCTCGTCCTCGCCGGGCACCTCGAGCGTGTCGAGCTGGCTCTTGAGCAGCGAGGGATCGAAGAAGTGGCCGGTGCGCGTCTTCAGCCGCTCCGACAGCACCTCGACGGTGCCGTGCAGATAGACGAAGCGCACGTCGCGATCCCCGCCGCGCAGCACGTCGCGGTACGAACGCTTCAGCGACGAGCACGTGAACACCGCCGTCTCGCCCGCGCGCTGCTTCTCCTCGATCGCCGCGCGGATCGACTTCAGCCACGGCCAGCGGTCGTCGTCGGTGAGCGGGATGCCGTGATGCATCTTCTCCTTGTTGGCGGCGCTGTGAAACGCGTCGCCGTCGGTGAACGTGCAGCCGAGCCGCTCCGCCAGCAATTCGCCGATGCGCGACTTGCCGGCGCCCGACACGCCCATTGCGATCAAAATCATTGACACCCTCTCTTGCGATTACACGACGGTGGACAGCGCCAGCGTCAAGCCGAGGCCGAGCAGCGAAATGATGGTTTCGAGCAGCGACCACGTCTTGAAGGTCTGACCGACCGTCATTCCGAAATATTCCTTGATGAGCCAGAAGCCGCCGTCGTTCACGTGCGAGAAGATCAGCGAACCGGCCCCGGTGGCGAGCACCAGCAGCTCCGGGCTGACCGAACCGCCCGCGGCGGCCGCGATCGGCGCCACGATCCCGCAGGCCGTCGTCATCGCCACGGTGGCCGAGCCGGTGGCCAGGCGCATCAGCGCGGCCGCGAACCAGCCGAGCAGCAGCGGCGACAGATGCGCGTTGCCGGCGGCGGTGACGAGCTGCGTGGAGATGCCGCTGTCGCGCAGGATACCGCCGAAGCCGCCGCCCGCGCCCACGATCAGCGTGATGCCGGCGATCGGCGCGAGACACTCGCCACAGAATTTCTGGATCTGGTCGCGGTTGAAGCCCTGCTTCGCGCCGAAGGTCCAGAAGCTCACGAGCACCGCGATCAGCAGCGCCACGTCCGAATTGCCGGCGAAGCGCAGCAGGTTGTTCGGCAGCGTCTTCGGCGCGAACAGCAGGTCGGCCCAGCTGCCGATCAGCATCAGCGCCACCGGCAGCAGAATCGTGAACAGCGTGATGCCGAAGCTCGGCAGCTCGCGATCGCGTTCGGCCCTGTCGCCCGAATCGATGAACTGCGCGGCGAGCGGATTGTTCGCCGGCAGCTTCACGTGCTTGTTGATCAGCAGCGCGAACAGCGGACCGGCCACGATCGCGGTGGGGATACCCACCAGCAGGCCGTAGGCGATGGTCTTGCCGATGTCGGCGTGATAGGCCTGCACCGCGAGCAGCGCGGCCGGGTGCGGCGGGATCAGCCCGTGCACCACGGACAGCCCGGCCACCATCGGCAGCCCCACCAGCAGCAGCGACTTGTTGGTGCGCTTGGCCACGTTGAACGCGATCGGGATCAGCAGCACGAAGCCCACTTCGAAGAACACCGGCAGGCCGATGATCACGGCCACGAACATCATTGCCCAGTGGATGTTCTTCTCGCCGAACCAGTTGATCAGCGTGACGGCGATGCGCTCGGCACCGCCCGATTCCGCCATCATCTTGCCGAGCATGGTGCCGAGGCCCACCACGATCGCGATGTGGCCGAGCGTGCCGCCGTTGCCGGTTTCGAACGATTTGACGATCTTGTCCATCGGCATGCCGACCACGGCGCCGAGGCCGAGCGACACGATGATCAGGACGAGGAACGGATAGATCTTGAAGCGCGCGATCATCACGATCAGCAGGACGATCGCGATCAGCGTGCACCACAGCAGCCCGCTGCCTTGAACAGCACCCATGTACTCCTCCTTGCGTTGTTGGAACCGGACTGGCGAGTCACGATGCCCGGCCATTCTTCGATGGGCCCGCGAGCGCGAACAGGGCGCGCCCGACAGGACGCTGAATTCTACTTTCGTTTCAACGCGGGCGATAGAACCGGTTCCATTCGCATAAACCCCTAGAAAAGCATGCCAAGTCGGACGAAACTGCGATGCGACGCGGTGCCGTGAGGCAATCGGCACGCGGATCAACTATAGGGGAAGGAAGCGAAGCGCGTCACGCCGATGTGCGGGGCGACGGTGAGGCGGAGGCTGGGAAGGGCGGGGAGGGAGGGGACGGTGCCACGGCGACTGCAAGGCGGACAAGCGCCGGTCCCGCTCGAACGACCGCCACGGACCGCGATCGTTCGAGCGGCGCGGGTTCAGCGCGCCAGTTGGCTCGCGGCCTGCGCGAGACGCGTGACCTCGGCCCAGTCCTGCGCGGCCAGCGCGGCCTTCGGCGTGAGCCACGAGCCGCCCACGCACACCACGTTCGGCTGCTTCAGGAAATCGGGCGCGGTCGCCGCGCTGATGCCGCCGGTCGGGCAGATCTTCAGCGACGGGAACGGGCCGTGGAAGGCCTGCAGCATCGGAATGCCGCCGGCCTGCTGCGCCGGGAAGAACTTCACGATCTCGTAGCCGAGCTCGAGCGCCGCGATGATGTCGGTCGGCGTCATCACACCGGGCAGCAGCGGCAGGCCCGCGTCCTGCGCGGCTTCGTGCATCGCGCGCGTGAGGCCCGGAGACACGCCGAACTGGGCGCCGGCCTTCCTGGCGAGCGCGCAGTGCTCGGGCTTGGTGATCGTGCCCACGCCGACCACGATGTCGTCGGCGAGCTGACTCGCGCGTTCGATCGCCTTCAGGCCGGCCTCGGTGCGCAGCGTGATCTCGAGCACCTTCACGCCACCCGCGTGCAGCGCGCGCGACACGTGCTCGCCCTGCTCCACCGTCTCGAACGCGAGCACCGGAATCACCGGACCGAGCTTCACGATGTCGTGGATCGTCTTCATCTGCTGCTTCTCCTGTTTCTGAATAGGTCGAATCGGTTGTTGCATCCGCAGGTACCGGCCCGCGCCGGGGCGCGTCAGCCGGCCACCGTCACGCCGGCGCGCGCCACCTCGCCCACCAGCGGGCCGAACACCGAGGCGCCCGCCTCGGCCGGCATCGCCGCGTCGCGGAACACGCCGAACAGCTCGCGGCCGAAGCCCACCTCGTTGTCGGCCTGATGCGCGGGGCGCGCCAGCTCGCGCGCGGCCCACGCGTTCGCGTCGATCTCGACGTCGAGGATACCGGCCTGCGCGTCGATCACGATGGTGTCGCCGGTGCGGACCTTGGCCAGCGGCCCGGCGAGCAGCGCCTCGGGCGACACGTGGATCACGGCGGGCACCTTGCCCGACGCGCCCGACATGCGCCCGTCGGTGACCAGCGCCACGTGGAAGCCCTGATCCTGCAGCACGCCGAGCAGCGGCGTCAAACGGTGCAGCTCGGGCATGCCGTTCGCGCGCGCGCCCTGGAAGCGCACCACGGCCACGAAGTCGCGCTTGAGTTCGCCCGCGTCGAACGCGGCCTGCACGGCTTCCTGCGATTCGAACACCACGGCCGGCGCCACCACCTTGCGGTGCTCGGGCGCCACCGCCGAGATCTTGATCACGCCGCGGCCGAGACGGCCCTGCATCAGGCGCAGGCCGCCGTCGGCCTGGAACGGCTCGCCGATCGGCCGCAGCACCTTGGCGTCCTGGCTCTCGGCCACGCCCGGCACCCATTCGAGCTTGCCGTCGATCAGCTTCGGCTCGTGCGTGTAGTGCGAGAGCCCCTTGCCCGCCACGGTCGTGACGTCCTCGTGCAGCAGGCCGCCCTCGAGCAGGTTGCGCACCAGGAAGGCCACGCCGCCTGCCGCGTGGAAGTGGTTCACGTCGGCCTTGCCGTTCGGGTAGATCTTCGCGAGCAGCGGCACCACGGCCGACAGGGCGTCGAAATCGTCCCAGTCGATCAGGATGCCGGCCGCGCGCGCGATCGCCACCAGATGCATCGTGTGATTGGTGGAGCCGCCGGTGGCCAGCAGGGCCACGATGCCGTTGATCACGGCCTTCTCGTCCACCACCCGACCGATCGGCGTGTAGGCGCCGCGCTCGACGGTCAGGTCGAGCACGCGGTGCGCGGCGGCGGCCGTCAGCGCGTCGCGCAGCGGCGTGTGCGGATGCACGAAGGCCGAGCCCGGCAGGTGCAGGCCCATCACCTCCATCAGCATCTGGTTGCTGTTGGCGGTGCCGTAGAAGGTGCAGGTGCCGTGGCCGTGATAGGCGGCCGATTCGGCCTCGAGCAGCGCGTCGCGACCCACCTGGCCGGTGGCGAACTGCTGGCGGATCCTGGCCTTGTCGTCGTTGGACAGGCCACTCGTCATCGGGCCGGCCGGCACGAAGATGGTGGGCAGGTGGCCGAACTGCAGCGCGCCGATCAGCAGGCCCGGCACGATCTTGTCGCAGATGCCGAGGCAGAGCGCCGCGTCGAACATGTTGTGGGTCAGCGCGATGGCCGTGCTCATCGCGATCGTCTCGCGCGAGAACAGCGAGAGCTCCATGCCCGGATTGCCTTGCGTGACGCCATCGCACATCGCCGGCACGCCGCCGGCGAACTGCGCCACGCCGCCGTTCTGGCGCGCGGCGGCCTTGATGATGTCGGGATAGCTCACGAAGGGCGCGTGCGCCGACAGCATCTCGTTGTACGAGGAGACGATGCCGATGTTCGGCTCGCGGATCGCCTTGATCTTGAACTTGTCGTCGCCCTCGAGGCCGGCGAAGCCGTGCGCGAGGTTCGCGCAGGACAGCGCGCCGCGCGCCGGGAAGCGGCCCTGCGCGGCGTCGATGCGGGCCAGATAGGCGGTGCGGGTGGGACGGCTGCGCGCGATCACGCGCTCGGTCACGTTCACGAGGGTGGGGTGCAGCGAGGCCATGCTGGGCAGCTCCTCTGTGGCCGGCGCGGGGCCGGCGTCTATCGTGGGGAAGTGGCCGGTTTGACCGACCGATCGCCGCGAAGTTTAGTAGAAAAACTACACGCCCGCAATCTTGCGACGCAGCATCTTCGTGCGAATCGATTGCATGAAGCTTGCCACATATGGCAATGCATCAGTAGAAACCCTGATTCACCCGCGCTTTCAAGCTCAATTTCATCGAAAATTTCTTGTAGTTTTTCTACAATACCCGTGCAAGACTACAATCCGTCATTTCCGAACCGGCCCACCGATGCTGCCCCGAATCGAAGCGCTGCGCGCGCAACTGCGACCGTCCGAGCAGAAGCTCGCCGATTACGTGCTGGCCGCCCCGCGCGAAATCCTCGACCTGTCGATGACCGATCTCGCGGCGCGCGCCGGCGTGAGCCAGCCGACCATCGCGCGCTTCTGCCAGGCACTCGACTGCAGCGGCTTCCGCGAATTCAAGATCCGACTCGCGCAGAGCGTGGCGCCGGGCGTGCCGTCCGTGTATCGCGACGTGGAGCCCGACGAGCCCGCGCCCGGCATCATCGGCAAGGTGTTCGACCGCACCATCGGCGCGCTGATCGAGGTGCGCAACAGCCTGTCGGCCGGCAGCGTGGCCGAGGCGATCGCCCTGCTCTCGCGCGCCACGCGCATCGAGTTCTACGGCGCGGGCGGCTCCGGCATCGCCGCGCAGGACATCCAGCACAAGTTCTTCCGGCTCGGCGTGCCGAGCGTGGCCTATTCCGACCCGCACACCTTCTCGATGTCGGCCGCGCTGCTCGGCCCGCAGGACGTCGTGGTGGCGATCTCGAACACGGGCCGCACGCGCGACATCGTGGAGGCGGCGCGCTCGGCGCTCGCCTGCGGCGCGAAGGTGGTGTCGATCACCCACAGCCATTCGCCGCTCGCGCAGGTCGCGAGCGTGAACCTGGCCTCGAACATCGCCGAGGAAACCGACGTGTTCTCGCCGATGACCTCGCGCATGTCGCATCTGGCGATCGGCGACATCCTGGCGGTGGGCGTGGCGCTGCAGCGCGGCCCCGAGCTGGTGGACCGGCTCGGCCGCGCCAAGGCCGCGATCGTGCGGCGGCGCATCGAGGCGGGCGAGCGCAGGAGCGCGCGCGACGCGGCGCGCGGCGACGACGGGGAAGGCTGAGGAAAAGGAGGGGAGGAAAGGCGACGCGCCCGCGCGAACGGGACGGGCGCGCGCGGGATCAGAACGGCTTGATCACGACCAGCGCGACCGCGCCGAGCATGCCGAGCACGGGCAGTTCGTTGAAGAAGCGATACCAGCGATCGGAGCGGCGGTTCTCGCCGCGCTCGAACACGCGCAGCAGGTGCCCGCAATAGACGTGATAGCCGATCAGCAGCAGCACGATCGCCAGCTTCGCGTGGATCCAGCCCTGCCCCCGGCCGACCCCGGCCACCAGCCACAGCCACAACCCGCAGGCCAGCGCCGGCACGGCGATGAAGCTCATGAAGCGGAACAGCTTGCGCGCCATCGCGAGCAACCGGCGCACCGCGCCGGGATCCGTTTCCATCGCGAGGTTCACGTAGATGCGCGGCAGATAGAACAGGCCCGCGAACCACGCGGCGATCAGCACGATGTGGAAGGTCTTGACCCAGAGATACGTCATGACGCGCTCACTCGCGGCCCTCGCCGTGCCCGAGCACGACGTACTTCAGCGAGGTGAGCCCCTCGAGGCCCACCGGCCCGCGCGCGTGCAGCTTGTCGTTCGAGATGCCGATCTCGGCGCCGAGGCCGTATTCGAAGCCGTCGGCGAAGCGCGTCGACGCGTTGACCATCACGCTGGCCGAATCCACCTCGCGCAGGAAGCGCATCGCGCGGTCGTGGTCCTCGGTCACGATCGCATCGGTGTGCGCGGAGCCGTAGGTGTTGATGTGTTCGATCGCGGCGTCGAGGCCGTCCACCACCTTGATCGCGAGCACCGGCGCCAGATACTCGGTGCGCCAGTCTTCCTCGGTGGCATCGACCAGCGGGCCGATCCCGGCCGCCGCGAGCACGGCCTTCGCGGCCGCGTCCACGCGCAGCTCGACCGACTTGTCGCGATACAGGCGGCCCAGCGGCGGCAGCACGGCGGCGGCCACGCCGCGCGCCACGAGCAGCGTTTCCATGGTGTTGCAGGTGCCGTAGCGGTGGGTCTTGGCGTTGTCGCACACCGTCAGCGCGCGGGCCAGATCGGCGCGATCGTCCACGTACACGTGGCAGATGCCGTCGAGGTGCTTGATCATCGGCACCCGCGCGTCCTTCATCAGCCGCTCGATCAGGCTCTTGCCGCCGCGCGGCACGATCACGTCCACGTAGTCGGTCATCGTGATCAGCTTGCCGACCGCGGCGCGATCGGCGGTGGCCACCACCTGCACGGCATCGGCCGGCAGCCCGGCCGCGGCCAGGCCCTCGCCGATCAGCTTCGCGAGCGCGGTGTTCGATTCGAGCGCTTCCGAGCCGCCGCGCAGGATCGTGGCGTTGCCCGACTTCAGGCACAGCGCGGCCGCGTCGATCGTCACGTTCGGGCGCGATTCGTAGATGATGCCGATCACGCCGAGCGGCACGCGCATCTGGCCCACCTGGATGCCGCTCGGGCGAAACTTCAGGTTCGAGATCTCGCCGATCGGATCGGCCAGCGCCGCAACCTGGCGCAGGCCCTCGATCATGGTGTTCAGTGCCTTGTCCGATAGCGTGAGGCGATCGACGAAGGCGGCGTCCTGGCCGTTCGCGCGCGCGCGCTCGACGTCGCGCGCATTGGCGGCCTTCAGCGTGGCCGCCTCGCGCTCGATCGCCGTGGCGATCGCGGCGAGCGCGGCGTTCTTGGCTGCCGTGTCGGCCCGCGCGATCGCGCGCGAGGCTTGCCGCGCGCGGCGGCCGACGTCCGTCATGTACTGATCGATATCCATCGTGAAACCCGAATCCGGAATGGCCGGCGCCCGTGGCAGCCGGCCGTTGCCCATGGTGGCCGCCGCCCGGCCGGGCGACGGCGAATCAACGTCTTCCTGCCTCAGTAGCCGCGGCGCGGTGCAGCCCCCGCACGCGGCCCGGCCGCGCCACGCGGCGCCGTGTCGGCTGCGCCCTGCGCGCCGGCCACCGTCATCGCGAGCTGGAACAGCCCGTCCCACGGATCGGGCGGCGGCGCATCGGCGCGCGGCAGGCCGGCACCCGCGCCGGCGAGGCCCGACAGGCCCTTCACCTGGCGGTCGAGCTTGGCCGCCAGCGCCAGCGCCCGCTCGAGCACGGCTTCCGACACGCGCCCGAGCGCCGGGCCGATCAGCCGCTCGCGCGGGCCCCAGACGCGGTTCTCGCGGATCAGCACCGCGAGCGGCTTGCCGGCCTCGACACCGCGCTTGATGCGCAGCAGCGTGCGCAATTCCTCGACCACGGCCCACAGCACCAGCACGAGCGCCTCGCCCTCGCCCTTCAGGCCGTCGATCATGCGCGCGAGCCGCCCGGCATCGCCGGCCAGCATCGCCTCGTTGAGCTTGAACACGTCGTAGCGCGCCACGTTCAGCACGGCGTCCTGCACCTGCTCGAGACCGAGCGCGCCGGCCGGATACAGCAGCCCGAGCTTCTGGATCTCCTGGTGCGCGGCGAGCAGGTTGCCCTCCACGCGCTCGGCGATGAACTGCAGCGCGCGCCGCCCGTCGTCGCCCGGCGCCACGCGCTGGCCCTGCGCGGCGAGCCGCTGGCCGATCCAGTTCGGCAACTGCGCGCGGTCCACCGGGTCGATCTTCAGCGCGACGCCGCCGTTCGCGAGCGCCGTGAACCACGCCGACTTCTGCGTGGCCGCATCGAGCCGCGGCAGCGTGACGAGCATCAGCACGTCGGGATTGGGGGCGGCGGCGAGCGTCTTCAGCGCGTCGGCGCCTTCCTTGCCGGGCTTGCCGGTCGGGATCCGCAGCTCGATCAGCTGGCGCTCGCCGAACAGCGACATCGCCTGCGTCGCGCCCAGCAGCGAACTCCAGTCGAAGCTGCGCTCGACCGTGAACACCGAGCGCTCGGTGAAGCCGGCCGCGCGCGCGGCCGCACGGATGCGGTCGCAGGCTTCCTGCGCGAGCAGCGGCTCGTCGCCGTGGACGGTGTAGAGGCCGGCCGGCCCCTTCGCGAGGTGCGGCTCCAGCGCGTCAAGTCGCAGTTGCATCGGTTCGAATGCCCGGCGGTCGGTGAGGAGTGAAGCTCAAATCAGAGCGGCGGCGGCGGCAGCGGCGCGCGCGGCGCGACGCCCGGCACCACTTGGCCCGGCTGCGGCGTCAGCGAATGCACGAGCGACAGGCGCCGCGTGAGCTGGTCGACGGCGTCGTTCTGCATGTCGGCGTAGAGGATGTCCGACTCCTGCGCCTTCGCCTGCACGTACTGCGCGTTGTACGTCATCGCGCGGTTCAGCGAGATCACGCTCGGCGCGATCAGCAGCGTGCCGTCCTTCGCCGTCAGCGTGTAGTTCAGCGAGTAGTTGAGCTGGTATTCCTCGACCGTGCCGAACTGGTCGAGCGTCAGCGTGGACGTGCTGCGCGCCTCGGACAGGCGCAGCACCGCATCGGCGTCGTCCGGGATTGTCGTGATCTTGCTGTCGCTGCCCCCCTCGACCATGCGACGCAGCCGCGCCGCCACGGCCGGCGGCGCGCCCGCGATCATCAGGTGCTTGAACGCGTAATCCTGCGTGCCGCGCAGCTGGAAACCGCACGCGGACAGCAGCGTCGCGCTGCCCACGGCCATCAAAAACGATCTGCGGATCACCTTCGCTCCTTGCTGGTTCGTACTGCGCGTCAGACCACGACGTTGACGAGACGGCCCGGCACGACGATCACCTTCTTCGCCGGCTTGCCTTCGCCGAACTTCGCGAACGCCTCGTCGGCGAGCGCGGCGGCCTCGATCACGTCGCGGCCCGCGTCCTTCGACACCTTCACGGCGCCCCGCACCTTGCCGTTGATCTGCAGCACGAGCTCGATCTCGGCCTGCTCGAGCGCGGCCTCGTCCACCTTCGGCCAGGGCGCGTCGAGCAGCGGGCCGAACTCGGCGGCGTAGCCGAGCTCCTGCCACAGCGCGAAGGTCAGGTGCGGCACGACCGGATACAGCACGCGCAGCAGGATGCCGTAGGTTTCGCGCTGCACGGCGGCCGGCGCGCCCTTGGCGCCCTCGATCGCGTTGAGCATCTTCATCGCGGCCGACACGACGGTGTTGTACTGCAGGCGCTGGTAGTCGAAATCGGCCTGCTTCAGCACCCCGTGGATCTCGCGGCGCAGCGTTTTGGACACTTCGTCGAGCGAGGCCGGATCGAGCGCCTCGCGCGCATCGAAGGCCGCGCGGTTGGCCGACGCGAACGCCCAGACGCGGCGCAGGAAGCGGCTCGCGCCCTCCACGCCGGCGCCCGACCACTCGAGCTGCTGCTCGGGCGGCGCCGCGAACATCGTGAACAGGCGCGCGGTGTCGGCGCCGTGCTGGTCGATCAGCAGTTGCGGATCGACGCCGTTGTTCTTCGACTTCGACATCTTCTCGATGCCGCCGAGCACCACCGGCTGGCCGTCCGACACGAGCACGGCGCCGACCGGGCGGCCCTTGTCGTCGTGCGTGACGGTCACGTCGGCCGGGTTGTACCAGGTCTTCTTGCCGGCCGCGTCCTCGCGGTAGAACGTGTCGTTGAGCACCATGCCCTGGGTGAGCAGGTTCCTGGCCGGCTCGCCGAACTTCACGAGGCCGAGGTCACGCATCACCTTGGTCCAGAAGCGCGAATAAAGCAGGTGCAGGATCGCGTGCTCGATGCCGCCGATGTACTGATCCATCGGCATCCAGTGATCGGTGCGCGCGTCCACCATGGTGGTCGCGTCGGGCGCCGTGTAGCGCGAGAAGTACCACGACGAATCGACGAAGGTGTCCATCGTGTCGGTTTCGCGCCGGGCCGCAGCGCCGCACTTCGGGCAGCTGCAGTTCAGGAACGCCTCGGACTTCGCGAGCGGGTTGCCGCTGCCGTCCGGCACGAGATCCTCGGGCAGCACCACCGGCAGGTCCGCCTCGGGCACCGGCACGTCGCCGCAGCTCGGGCAGTGGATGATCGGGATCGGCGTGCCCCAGTAGCGCTGGCGCGACACGCCCCAGTCGCGCAGGCGCCAGGTGACCTGCTTGTCGCCGAAGCCGCCGGCCTTCAGGTCAGCCGCCACGGCTTCCACCGCCGCGTCGTGGCCGAGGCCGTCGTACTTGCCGCTGTTCACGCAGGTGCCGCGTGCCTTGTCGCCGTACCATTCCTGCCAGGCTTCGGTCGAGAAGCTTTCGCCCTCGGCCGCGATCACCTGCCTGACCGGCAGCGCGTACTTGGCCGCGAACGCGAAGTCGCGCTCGTCGTGCGCGGGCACGCCCATCACGGCGCCTTCGCCGTAGCTCATCAGCACGTAGTTGCCGATCCACACCGGCACGGCCTCGCCCGTGATCGGGTGCTTCACCGAGAAGCCGGTGGCCACGCCCTTCTTTTCCATGGTGGCCATGTCCGCCTCGGCCACGCCGCCCTGCTTGCATTCGTCGATGAAGGCGAGCAGCTCGGGGCGGCCTTCGGCCAGGCGCGTGGCGAGCGGATGCTCGGCCGCGATCGCGCAGAAGGTCACGCCCATGATGGTGTCGACGCGCGTGGTGAACACACGCAGCAGCTTCTGCTCGCCGTCGAGCTCGTACGGGAAGCCGAAGTTCACGCCGAAGCTCTTGCCGATCCAGTTCTGCTGCATGATCTTCACGCGCTCGGGCCAGCCAAGGCCGTCGAGGTCGTTCAGCAACTCGTCGGCGTACTGCGTGATGCGCATGTAGTACATCGGGATCTCGCGCTTCTCGACCACCGCGCCCGAACGCCAGCCGCGGCCGTCGATCACCTGCTCGTTGGCCAGCACGGTCTGGTCGACCGGATCCCAGTTCACGGTGCCCGTCTTCTTGTACGCGATGCCCTTCTCGAGCATCTTCAGGAACAGCCACTGGTTCCATTTGTAGTAGTCGGGCTTGCAGGTGGCGATCTCGCGCGACCAGTCGATCGCCAGGCCCATCGACTGCATCTGGCCCTTCATGTAGGCGATGTTGTCGTAGGTCCACTTGGCGGGCGGCACGTTGTTGGCCATCGCGGCGTTCTCGGCCGGCATGCCGAACGCGTCCCAGCCCATCGGCATCAGCGTGTTGTAGCCGTTCATGCGCAGATAGCGGTACATCACGTCATTGATCGTGTAGTTGCGGACGTGACCCATGTGCAGCTTGCCCGACGGATAGGGCAGCATCGATACGCAGTAGAACTTCGGCTTGTGCGAATCTTCCTTCGTCAGATAGGCGTTGGTATCGCGCCAGTCGCGCTGGACGGCGGCTTCGACGTCGGCGGGTACGTATCGTTCTTGCATGGTGTGTTCGGCTTGGCTGTCGGCGCGACGGAACGCGCGCTGGCTGGGATGATCGAAAGTCGCACGCCCCGGCGGGCGGGGAAAGGGCCGATTATACCGTCCGCGTCGGCGCCTCAGGCCACGCGTGTGCGATGCGCGTGGCACGGGCCGGGCGGCGGGCGTGGCCCGCGCGCGGATTCAGTGCGACGGCGCGACCGGCGTGGCCGGTGCGTCGGGATCGGTC
>JASLEG010000275.1 GCA_030151225.1 Burkholderia sp.
CGCGCGAGCAGGATCGCCGGCACGCCGCGCCGCCGCGCCAGCGCGCCGAGCGCCCGCCCGGTGGCCGAGTTGCCGGCCGTGGCGATCACCCCGGCGTGGCCCGCCCCGGCGATCTCCTCGAGGAAGGCGTGCGCCGTCATCACGTTGACGAGCGAGCCGCAGTAGTCGATCGCGCGCACGTCCTCGGGCAGGATCAGGCAGTTCGTGAACGGCACGTGGGCGCGCTCGCACCAGAGCCCCACCGTTTCCGGGCTGCGCGCGAGCGACCGGTACAGCGCCACCTGCCGGCCCAGCAGCGCGGCGGGCACGCCCTCGCCCACCGCGGCGACCACGCCCGCGCCCGATGCGCCCCACACGTCGTGGCGCGTCGCGGCGAGCGCGTTGCCGGCCGCGCGCGGCATGCGCAGGAAGGTCTTGTCGCCGTGGTTGATCGCCGAGCCCTCCATCTCCACCAGCACGTGGCCCGGCGCGGCCACCTCCGGCACGGGGATCTCGCGCACGTCGAGCGCCCGCTCGGGCGTCACGCAAATCGCTTTCATCGTCTTGGGTCCTTTGCTCGGTTCAGGGTGCGCCGCGGGTTCGCGGCGTGTGTCGAGGGGCCACCTTAAGGCGTTCGATCCATTGCGAAAACGCAGGCTCGAGACATATCATCGATTCCAATCTGGAATGAATCGAGGTCACGCACATGGATCGGATCGACGCGATCCGGCTGTTCGTCCGGCTCGTCGAGCGCGGCAGCTTTTCCGCCGTGGGACGCGAGGAAGGCATCGGGCAGCCCGCCGTCAGCAAGCAGATCGCCGCGCTGGAGCGCCATCTGGGTGCGCAGCTGGTGCTGCGCACCTCGCGGCGCCTCGCCATCACCGACGCGGGGCAGGCGTTCTACGACGCGGCGCGCCAGCTCGTGGACGATTTCGACGCGGTGGAATCCTCGGTGGGCGAGCGGCAGCGCTCGCCGCGCGGGCTGGTGCGCGTGAACACCGCGCCCGCCCACGGCCGGCTGTGGATCACGCCGCGGCTGCCGGCGCTGTTCCGGCGCTATCCGGACCTCAGCGTCGAGCTGTCGGTGTCGGAGCGCAACGTGGATCTGGTCGCGCAGGGCATCGATCTGGCGATCCGCCACGGGCCGCTCGCCGATTCCTCGCTGACCGCGCGCCGCATCGGCGACACCCAGCTCGTGCTCGCCGCGAGCACCGCCTACCTGGCCGAGCACGGCACGCCGCGGAAGCTGGCCGATCTCGACGCGCACGCCTGCGTGGTGTTCGCGCGCGACCGCGAGCGCCGCCCGTGGATGCTGCGCTCGGGCCGCGAGACGATCCCCTGGCTGCCGCGTGGCGCCCTGCTGACCGGCGACGCCGAACACGTGCGCGCGGCCGTGCTGAACGGGCTCGGCATCTCGCAGGCGCCGTGGTGGCTGCTGGCCGACCAGATTCGCGCCGGCACCGTGCAGATCCTGCTGCCGCATCTGCAGAACGAGCCGCTGCCGATGCATCTGGTCTATCCGGCCGGGCGCCGCGTGCCGATGCGGGTGCGCGTGGTGATCGACTTCCTGACCGAGCTGTTCGCCGATCCGGCCGCCCGGCCGTGAGCGCGGATGGTGCGCCTTATCTCGGCACCGGATGATCGTCGCGCCGCGCGCCGCGTCACGGAATTCCGGTACTCGTGAAAAAAATCCGACCATCGGCGGGACACCGATTCGCGGCGGCCCGGCGCTTGTTATCATCTCCGCCGATCACGCTGCCCGGAACCTGTCGCGATGGAACTGAAACACCTCGGCGCCTTCGTCGCGCTCGCCGACGAACTGCATTTCGGCCGCGCGGCCGAGCGCCTTTGCATCGTGCAGTCGGCGCTGAGCATGCAGATCAAGTCGCTCGAGACGAGCCTCGGCGTGCGCCTGTTCGATCGCGACCGGCACAAGGTGGCGCTGAGCGAGGCCGGCCGGCTGTTCCTGCCCGAGGCGCGCGCCACGCTCGATCAGGCCGCGCGCGCGGCGCAGGTGGTGCGACTCTCGACGCGGGGCGAGATCGGCACGCTGCGGCTCGGCTTCGTGTCGTCGGTGCTGCCGAAGCTGCTGCCCGCGCTGGTGCGCACGCTGCACACGCGCTACCCGCGCATCACGCTCGAACTGAAGGACATGCCCACGCCGGACCAGATCGCCGCGCTGCATGCGGGCCGGCTCGATTTCGGGCTCGGTCGCCTGCCGATCCCGAGCAGCGGGCTGGCCTCGCGGGTGGTGATGGAGGAATCGTTCGTGGTGGCGGTGCCGGCCTCGCACGGGCTCGCGCGCCGCCGCGAGATCGCGCCGGACGAGCTGCGCGGCCAGCGCGCCTTCGTGCTCGCGCGCCGCTACGCGCCCGGCATGTTCGATGCGCTGCTGGCGGCGCTCGGCGCGCAGCAGGTCACGCTCGACATCGCGCGCGAGCTCGGCGAATACACCACCATGCTCGCACTCGTGGCGGCCGGCCTCGGCATCGGGCTGATCCCGGCCGAGGCGGCGGCCGCCGTGCCGCCGAACGTGGTGGCGCGGCCGCTGCTGCTGCCCGCCTATCGGGCGCCGCTCGGGCTGATCTGGCGCGAGGACGGCAGCGCGCTCAAGCGCGTGTTCATGGACCTGGTGGCGGAGTGCGGGGCGGCGGACCAGCGTTGAACTCCCCCCGGTGGCGGCCGCGACCCGATACGACGCGCGGGCCGACGGCGGCCCGGTTTCGAAGGTGGCCGTGGTGTGCTCGACGCAGTGCGGCGAGCGGCGGACGGAGAGACGACGAAGAAAGGACGCATGGCGGACAATTCGGCCGGCACGGCCCGCGCCGGCGTGGCTGAATCGCGTACCATCCGATCCCGATCCCGATCCCGATCCCGATCCCGATCCCGATCGCGCGAACCCCGAACCCCGAACCCAGGCCAGAACGCCATGACCGGTTTCGTTTGCCACACCTGCGGGCAGTATCAAGACGCCCTGCCGACCTGCTTCGGTCCGAGCGCGCCGGCGCTCTGGCACACGATCCCCGAGGCCGAGCGTTGTCTGCATGGTGCGGCAGGCTGACAGCGCGGCAACGGAAGCATCGTGGGGGCCGCGGCTTCGGATCGCGGCCATCGAACCGAACGGCAGCACGAAGGAGACATCGCGATGACCGACGATTTCTGGGCACAGGCGCTGGCGCGCCGGACACGCATGGACGAACGGCTCCGCGCCGCCCCCGTGCAGCGCATCGAGGGCGTGGTGGGCCCGAACGGCGCGACGGCGGGCAAATCCGGCGGAGAATCGCGCTGGACGACGACCTTGACGCTGCAGCCCTGGCGCGTGGCCGGCGAGCCGCTTCGGGCCACCAGCCTGACGTTGCGGCGTCAGGTGGACGATGCCGAGCTTCGGGCTCATCGCGAGGCGGCGCCACCTTACGCGTCGATCGACCTGCAGGCGCGCCTGCTCGAGGACGCCGATCTCGCCGGCCCCGAGGGATGGATCGAGAGCATGCCACGCGCCATCGACGATGCCGAGCTGGCCGAGCACGCGCGGCGCCTTCGGTTGCCGGTGACCTACCAGGACGATCAGTTCGGCACCTGCACGCTGGACAGGCAGGTCGACTGGTTCGATGCGAAGGCGCAATGGCACGGGGCGAGCGTGCAGGTGCACCTGCAGACCGGCACGCTCGATGCGCTGCCGGCCGTGCTCGCGCAGGCACACCGTCTGTGGCGCGAGGAAGACGTCTGGCACGCGCGCCTGATCGAGCGCGCGCTGACCGATTTGCTGACATTGAAGAACGAATCGTGGCGCGAAGAAGACGAGCCGGCCGTCACGGCCGACGAGTTCGTGGCGCGGCTCGCACCGCAATCGGTCTGCATCGACGCACAGGGCGCATTCGAATTCTGCTTTTTCGACGGCGATCTGTTCTGGGGGCATGCCGTCATGATCGACGGCTCGCTGGAGAGCGGCCCGACACGCGCGAACATCGCCGGCTGATGCCGGATCGACAGCGCCGCCTCGCCACGCGCCCCGGACAGACCCGATGGACAAGAAAGCACGCAGCATCCTGACCCGGACGTACTGGAACGGCAAGGGCTGGATCGACCGCAAGGACGGCACGCTCGATCCCGCGGACTTCGCCTACGCGAAGGCACACGGCGCCATGTTCGATCCCGTCTCGCTGACGCACGACGAAAGCATCGCGGCGATCCGGGACGCGCTGGCCGGCATCGAGCCTCACGCCGTGGCGCGGGCCTTCCTGAGCAGCCTGTCCACGCGGCGCCTCGAATGGCGCTCGGCGCTCGCCTCCCACGCCAGCGCGCAGGCGCTGGCAACACCGCACGCGTACGTGCCGAAGGCGACGGGGCACGCGTATGCGAACGGCGTCGTCACCCACACGTCGTATCGCTGCGGCATCTGCAACGGCGCACCGGCATATCGCGACGAGGATCTGAGCGTGCTGAATTTCGAGCGCGTCAAATGGGGCGGCGTGCGAATCGGCGAGCGGATCTACACCCTGCTCGATCTGCAGCAATTCCCGCGTGAAGCGATCCCGGAGCCGACCCGCGACGACGTCGGCATCCTCGAGGCCATCCTGTCGACCGTGGCCGACAGCGCGCCCGGCGATCATCCGGGTGCCCTCGCGGACAGGCTCGCCCCCGTCGTCAAGTCGTCGAAAAACGAACGCCGCGCCCTGATGGAAATCCTGGCCTGCGCGGGCATCCTGCGGGCGCGGTCGACCGACCGGCCGTCGCGCGGAAAGCACGACTGGCGTTTCATGGCGGACTGGCGCGGCGAGGATCGATACGACGAAGCCGCCGTGCGGCACTACTTCGGCCGATATCTGGCATGACGCGCGGCGTCCCCGTATTGCGGCCCGCGCGAGGTGCACGCCTCGCGCGGGCCGATTCCACCTTGCATTTTCATTAAAGAAGTGCCGAATCGTGTCGTTATCGGGCATTGGGTCAATGGATCTTCTGCACCATGCGTCGAACGATATTCAAAATAATCACGCTCGGCATCATCGCGGTATCGACCGTCGTCGGCACGATCGCGTCGGGAGCGCCGGTCGCACCGGCCAACGGGCTGCACGTGCCGGACGCCATGGTCGGCATCGTGGACGAGACCAGCAGGGCCGCCTACGACCGCACGCTCGCGATCTATCGGCAGGCCGTGCTCGCGCATCCCGCCGACGTCGCGCTGGCCATCGCCGCCTGCCGGTTCAGCGAGCATTTCGCCTCGTCCGAGGACTTGCCGTGGGCGGATGCCGCGTGGAAGGACTTCAACGCCTGCCAGGCCACGCTCGAGAAGCGGCACGGCAACGATCCCGAAGCGTCGCTGTTCCTGCTCGAGCATCGCTTCGGCCAACCGGCGCGCGACTTCGCGGAACCGCTGATCGCCCCTTCCGCCAGGTGGTCCCGGGCCCAGCAGGCGAGGCTGCACGCAAAGCTGGCCGGCATCGATCGATTTCTCAAGGATGACGAACGGGCAGGCCGGGAGGCGCTGCTCGCCACGCAGCTCGACCCCGCCAGCAACGAATTGATTCCTGCCATGCGTTACCTGGTGAAGCAGGGCAAGACCGCCGCGGCCGCCGACCTGCTGGCCGCCGCGCCCGTGCCGAAGAGCCCCTGGATCGAAGCCGCGCGCATCCGGGCCGCCACCGAGCTGCTGCCGGGCAGGCAGGCCGGTGACGAACTGCAGCGCGCCCGCCGGGCGGGGCTCCAGATCGACACCTACACGGCGGCGCGCGCGCTCGAGCACGTCGGCGACGCCGCGGGCGCCCACGCGCTGCTGGTCGCCGACAAGTCGCCTCGCCAGAACGAAAGCGCCGAGAACCGCCAGTTCCGCCTCGATCTGGCATTCGACGCCCGCGACGCGGCCACGGCGGGCGACATCATCCGGGACCAGTTCGCGAGCACGCACGACAACGCTCACCTCGCGTCGGCCTATGTGCATCTCGTCAGCCTCGATCCGACCGTCATCGCTCGCCGCGACCTGCTGTCGGCCACGGCCGGCCTGGCCACCTTCCTGCTGCTTTCGCTGCTCGGGCTCGTGGCGCTGCCCGGGGTGCTGCTGTTTCCGGCCCACTATCGCGGCACGGTCCGCCAGCGCCTCGGCAAGCCGTGCGCGCCGGTGTTCGCGAGGATCGGATTGCGCCACGCGTGGCTGGCGCTCGCGATCTTCACGCCGGCGATCTACCTCATCGCGATGGTGCACTTCGGCGGGAGCCGGTCGCTGTCGACGACCGGTGGCGGCGTGACCCGCATCGACTGGCAGCAGCGCATCGTCATGTCGTATCTGTGGACGGCGCTGTTCGCCGGCGTGGCCCTGATCTCGGTGGGCCGGCTGCTGTCGTGGCGCGAGTGGCTCGGCAGCGGACGCTGGAAGCCGGCCTGGCTGCTGCTGCCCGCGGCATTGCTCGCGTGCGACGCGTACCTCGTGCATGTCTGGATGACGCACCCGCATACGCCCTCGCAGATCGCCGCGAGCAACGCCACCTGGGCCGCGGCGCTGGTGCACGGCGCGCAGCTGCTCGGCGGCCTGCCGCTCGCGCTGCTCGTCGTCTCGGTGCTGGCGCCGATCATGGAGGAACTCGTGTTCCGCGGCTGCCTGCTGGGCGGCCTGTCGCGACACCTGAGCTTCGGCTGGGCCAACACGCTGCAGGCGATCGTGTTCGCCGCCGTGCACCAGGACGCCGCCCACTTCGTCTATCTGTGCGTGCTCGGCGCGCTCGCAGGCTGGCTCGCGAAGAAGACACGGGGGCTGGCCGTACCGATCCTGCTTCACGCTCTGAACAACGCCATCTTCGTGTATTCGGTGGCGAACTGACGATGCACGTGCTCATCCGCCCCTCCCCGCTGCGCTGCTCGCACCCGCCGGCCTGATTTTTTACGCGCCGTTGATACGCGTCCCGCTACGCTGAGGCGATGTTCCCTACCCGCTCCGGGTCATCCCTCGCTCATGCACGACGCCCAGGCATTCACCGCGCCCGCCACGCGCCGCACCACGCCCCTCCACGGCATCTGGCTGCCACTGGTCACGCCGTTCCGGCACGGCCGCCTCGACACCGAGGCGCTGCACCGGCTCACGGCCTCGTATCTCGACACCGGCATCGCCGGCTTCGTCGCGCTCGGCACGACCGGCGAAGCGGCGCTGCTCGACGACGCCGAGCGCCGTGACGCGCTGGCCGCGATCCTCGATGCGGCCGCGGGCCGGCTGCCCGTGTGGGTCGGCGTCGGCGGCATCGACACGCGCGACTTTCTCGCCCGAATCGACGGCCTCGAACGCAGCGGCGCAGCCGGCTATCTCGTCTCCCCGCCCGCCTATCTGTGTCCGGACCAGGCCGGCGTGTGCTGGCATTTCGGGCAGATCGCCGGGCGCACCGCCCGGCCGCTGATGCTCTACGACGTGCCGCATCGCACCGGCGTGTCGATCGAGCCGGCCACGGTGCGCGAGCTGATCCGGCAGCACCCGCACGTGGTCGCCATCAAGGCCTGCGTGGCGGCGCGCTTCGACGCGCTGGGCGCGCTGCCGATCGCGCTGCTGAGCGGCACGGACGCGAGCTTCCTCGATTGCCTCGCTGCCGGCGGCACCGGCGGCGTGCTGGCCAGCGCGCATGTCTGCGCCGATCTGTTCGTCGAGGTGCAGCGCCTGTTCGGGGCCGGCCGCGTCACGGAGGCGCGCGCGCTGTCGGCCGCGCTGCAGCCGCCGATCCGCGCGCTGTTCGCCGCGCCGAACCCGGCCGCGATCAAGGCGATGCTGTCATTCACGCACGACCTCACGGCAGAGGTGCGCATGCCGATCACGCCGGCCTCGCCGCAGCTCGTGAGCGAGCTGCGGCGCATGCGGATCACGTTGAATGCCCTGCGCAGGGATTGGCTCGGCGTGACGGCATGAACGCGTGAAGGCGCGCGCGATGCGGTCGAGGTGCCGAGGCCCGGCTGCACGCTTCGTGTCGGACGGCGTGGCGGGATCGACCACGGCCGCGCGCCTGGCCATGTCGGCGTCGTCGGTCAGCTGGGCGACCGACACCTTGTAGAAGTCCGGGTCGCCGAGATACCGCGCGCGATCCGCGCGCACGCGCTTCTCGATCTCCGCCACCAGATGCACGTACTGCGCAGCGTTCAGCGGCACGCCCTTGAGGTCGGCCGCGCGGTCCTCCTTCATCTTCAGCAACTGCACGAGGCCCACGCCGCCCGAGCTCGGCGGCGGCGCGGTGATCAGGCCGTCGCCGGGCTGCGCGCCGCGGCGATCCTCGCGGCCGTCGGGCCTTCGTGGAAGCCCTTCGCGCCCCGCGAGGAGATGCGCTGCAGCACGGCGGCGAGGTCCGGCTGCCTGAAGGTCTGGCCGGCCTTCATCGCGCCGAAGAAGGTGTCGAAATTGGTCTTGCCGCCGAATTCCTTCGAGGCGTCCACGCCGCGCTGCGCCAGTTGCTCGTCCACCACGAAGCCGTCCTTCGCGGAGTGGATGGCCGGCGCCAGCACCCGCTGCCACTTCAGCTTGCCGAAGCGCTTCTGCGCCTCCCACATGCCGGCCTCGGGATAGGTCACGGCCAGCGTGAACGCGATCGCCACGGCGGCATCCACGGCATTGCCGCCTTCCCTGAAGATCCGCTCGGCGGCATCCGCGCTGTACTGGTCGGCGACCGCCGCGGCGGAGCCAGTTAGTTGCGTGTGCAACGACGTCTTCGCGAACGCGGGCGCGGGTGCGGTCGGCACGAAGCCCGCCACGGCGAACCCGACGCACGCCGCGATCACGGAACCGCCGTAGCGATGGAACGGAACAGTCATTGCGCATCCCTCATGGGTGAGCCCTTGCGGGCAATGAAAGCGTTCTGCGCTTACAGCATGTTCCGTCACCTGAAAAAATGCCCGGCCCCGCCGTGCTGCGACGCAACTTTCCCTGCCCGCGAAGCCCGCGCGGCGCGATCGAAACCGTTAGATGCAATTAGCGTGGACAGCGAAATATTCCGCCGAGGATGTGTCGCGGCGTGTCACGATCTGCGAAGATAGCGCCCCTGAATTTTTGCAGCGCAACCTCGGACATTGCTTCGCACATGGCTTCACACAATGCACATCGTGCGACCGGCTGGGCAGCCGGCCTGATCGCCGCGGCGCTGGTCTGGCAGGCCGGCGCGGCGGGCCCGTGGCATGCGGGCAGTTTCGCCGCGTTCGTGGGCGGCGTGTTCGGCGGCACCGCGCCCGACTGGCTCGAGGTGGCGTGGTGGACACGCAGGCGCCGGCTGTGGATCAAGCATCGCACGGCCACCCACTGGGGCCTCGGCTGGCTCGCACTGCTGTGGCTGTCGGACCGCGCACTCACCACCCTGCATCCGTGGGCGCCGCCGCTGTTCGGCTTTGCCTGCGGCGGCCTCATGCACCTGCTGGCCGACTGGCCGAATCCGCTCGGCGTGCCGTGGATCCTGCAGCGGCATTCGCTGAACTGGTGGAAGAGCGGGCGCTGCGATCTGATCGTGGTGGCGGTGGCGTGGATCGGCGCACTGTGGGTGGCGCAGGCCGCGTGGCAGCGCGATGCGCTGCTCGAGCACTGGCTGCACTGGCTGCGGATGGTGTGAGCGCCACCGCCTGGCGCAGGAACGAAACGACGGATCGGCGACGGCTCAGAGGCCGCGCACGGTCCGCCGTGCCGCCGTGCCCTTCGATGTGGGCTTGCGGGCGCGCGCACGCTTGCCGCCCGGTGCATCGGCGGGAGCGCGGGCCTTGCCCGCTTCGGCCAGCGCGGCCTGGGCCGGCGGCGCCGACGCGCGCTCGATCGTGAAGGCCGCGCGATCCTTGCCGCGAATCCAGGCCGGCGCGCGGCCGATGCCGCTCCAGGTGCGGCCCGATGCGGGATCCCGGTACTTCGGCGCGGGCCGCCGGCGCGCGGCCACCGCCACCATGTCGCCGAAGATGTCGCGCGGCGTGAGGCCGAACAGGCGTACGCATTCGCGGATGTCGGCGAGCACGCCGGCCACGGCCGCGCGCTTCTCTTCGTCGAGCTGCTTCTGCATCGCGACGATGCGCTGCTTGTATTGGTCAAACTTCCCGATCACGGGGCACCCTCCTTCGGCATGCGCGGCGAACGCTCCACGCGGAAGCGCGGACACCGCAAAAGGTCGGATGGTAGTCGTTCGCTTGCCCGAGAGAAATCAGACAAGACTGAAAATCGGCTCGGACCCGTCGCAGCCGCACGCATTCATCGCGTCTGCGCGGCCACCTTGATGCCGAGCCCGATCAGCATCGAGCCCACCAGCTTGCCCTGCAGGCGGCGCAGCAGCGGCAGCCGCGCGAGCACGTGGCGCAGCGGCTGCAGCGCGAACACCAGCGCGCTGGTGTAGAGCGTGCCGAAGCCCGCGAACAGCAGGCCCAGCACGACGAACTGCGCGAACGCGTGGCCACGCTCGGGGTGCACGAACTGCGGCAGGAAGGCGATGAAGAACAGCGCCGTCTTGGGGTTCAGCATCTCGGTGAGGATCGCCTGCCCGCAGGCGCGCGCGGGCGACACGCCGGCCAGCGCCGCGAGCCGCGTCTCGCCGGCCGGCTCGCGCCAGGCGCGCCAGCCGAGCCAGAACAGATAGGCCGCGCCCGCGAGCTTCACCGCGTCGAACGCGAGCGAGGACGTCATCAGCAGCGCCGACAGGCCGGCCGCGGCCGCGAGGGTGTGCACGAAGTCGCCGATCGCCACGCCCACGCTCGTCATCACGCCGGCGCGGCGGCCGCCCTGCGCGGTGCGCGAGAGCACCAGCAGCACGGCCGGCCCCGGCACGAGGAACAGGCCGAACATGATGGCCACGAAGGTGCCGAGCGTGGACGAATCGATCATGGTGGCGTCTCCCGAAACGAAGCCGCCGCGCCCGGGCGGGCGCGGCGTTGCGCGAGGCGAACCGATGCGCGGCGTCGATTGTAAGCCACCGCCGCGCAGCGTGCCGCGCGTGCCCGGCTCGCCGTGTCAGGCCATCTCAGGTCGCCATTTCGGGCGGCGCGTTGCGGAAGCCCCGCGTGAGCCAGCCCAGATACAGCAGGCCCAGCGCGAACCAGCACGCACCGAGCACCAGCGCCGACTTGTCGAGGCTCACCAGCAGCCAGATGTCGGCGATCGCGCCGAGCGCCGGGAACAGCAGCCCGCCGATCGGCCCGAAGCGACGCTGCGCGGGCGGCGCGATGAAGTACTGGCGCATCACGCACAGGTTCACCGAGATGAACGCGAGGAACGCGCCGAAGTTGATGAACGAGGTGGAGGTGGCCACGTCGAGCTTCAGCGCGATCAGGCCCACGATGCCGGCGAACGCGATGTTCAGCGCCGGCGTCTGGTAGCGCGGATGGATGTAGCCGAAGATGCGGCGCGGCAGCACCTCGTCGCGGCCCATCGCGTACAGCAGCCGGCCCACGCTCGCCTGCGCCGAGATGCCCGAGGCGAACTGCGCGAGGATCAGGCCGGCCAGGAACACCGACACGAACATGTCGCCGCCCACCTTCTTCGCGATCTCGAAGGCGGCCGAATCGGGATCCTTGAACACCGCGCCCGGATGCGCGAGCTGCAGCGTGTAGGCCGCGATCACGAAGATCGCGCCGCCGATCAGCGCGATCAGCACGATGGCGCGCGGGATCGTCTTCTCGGGGTTCACGGTTTCCTCGGTCAGCGTCGACACGGCATCAAAGCCGAGGTACGAATACGCGGCGATCGCGGCGCCGGCCATGGTGGCCGACAGCGGCACGTGCGCATTGAAGAACGGCTGCGCGGCGGCGATCCCGCCCGGGCTCGCGGCGGCCATCGCGTAGTGGCAGCACAGCGCCACGAACAGCGCCACGATCACCAGCTGCACGATCATCAGCACGATGTTGAAGCGGTTCGCCAGCTCGATGCCGAGGATGTTCAGGCCGCTGGTCAGCACGATGAAGGCCACGATCCACACCCAGGCCGGAATCGACGGGAACGCCGCCACCAGGTAGGCCGCGCCGATCAGCCAGATCACCATCGGCAGGAAGAAGTAGTCGAGCAGCGTGGCCCAGCCGATCATGAAGCCGAGGTGGCCGTTGAAGGTCTTGCGCGTGTAGGTGTAGGCGGAGCCGGCCACCGGAAACAGGCGCGCGAGCTTGCCGTAGCTGAGCGCGGTGAACACGATCGCGACCAGCGCCAGCAGGTAGGCCAGCGCGGCCGTGTCCTGGCTCGCGCCGGCCAGCACGCCGTAGGTGCCGTACACGATCAGCGGCGCCATGTAGGCGAGGCCGAACAGCAGCACGGAAGGCAGGCCGAGCGCGCGCTTCAGGTGCGGCTCGTGTCCGGCGGCGGGCCGCGACGGGGAAGTTTGACTCATGGTTGGGTCTCCAGTGAACGCGCGCTGCGCGTCCCTACGCAAAACACCGGGTTGCACGAAGCCGCGCCGCGTCGCGGCGCCAGGTGCGGGACGTGGCGCCGACGCCGCGGCGGCGGCGTGGTTACGAACGGACGAAACGAAAACGAAAGACGGCGAAAGCGAAAACGGGAAGGCGGCGCGCAGGTTTCGCGCCGGCCGGCCGCGCAGGGTGGTGCGGGCCGGCTTGCAGCGCATCGACTTCAGCGGGCGCGGATCACGCGGCCGCGCCCCGCATGCGGCTCGTCGGCCGGCGCGGGATCGTCGCGCAGGTCGAGCCGCACGCGCGCGTCGTGCAGGTAGCTGTAATGCTCCCGGCTCGCCGCGAGCAGCGCCGGGTCGAGGCTCGCGCACAGCACGGCATCCTCGCCGTGCAGCTCGCTCAGTACGTCGCCGGACGGGCCGATCAGCGCCGACTCGCCGGGGAAGCTCAGGTTGTCGTCGCCGTCGCCGATGCGGTTCACCAGCGCCGCGAACATCTGGTTCTCCATCGCGCGCGCCACGATCGCGCGGCGGTGCACGGGGCCGAACGGATCCATGTTGCCGTTGGTCACGATCAGCAGGTCCGCGCCGAGCGAGGCCACCGCGCGGGCCGTCTCGGGGAATTCGATGTCGTAGCAGATCAGCAGGCCGACCGTGATGCCCTCGAACTCGCACACCGCGTAGCGATCGCCGGCCTCGAACACGCCCACGTCGGACGCCCACAGGTGGGTCTTGCGATAGCGCAGCGCCACCTCGCCATCGGTGCCGATCAGCACCGTGGTGTTGTGGAAGCGCTCGCCGTCGCGTTCGGCGAAACCCACCGCCACGCCCACGCCGGCCACGCGCGCGGCCTCGCGCACGGCGGCCAGCGACGGGCCGTCGAGCGGCTCGGCCACGTCGCGGATGTTCTCGCGGGTCGGGAAGCCGGTCAGCGTGGTTTCGGGGAACACGATCAGGCGCGTGCCCTCGCGTCGTGCACGGATCACCTCGATCACGCGTGCCAGATTCGGTTCGACGCTGCCGTCCACCACCGGGATCTGGGCCAATTCAATCTGCATCTGCTTGCCTCCGGTATTGCGGGCCGATAGACTCGCGCTCGCATTTTTGCCACCGCCTCGCGCCTGCTCCAGGCTGCGGCACGGCGCTATTATCGGGACGTTATTTTTGTCCAGGAATTCCCCACCTGGGGTACCACGATCGGAGGACACATGGAGCTCGACTGGCGGGATCTCGCGTTCCATCACCACGTCGCCACGCTGATCGACGCGATCGACAGCGCCGACTTCTGGACCCGGCTGAGCCGGGTGCTGCAGCGGTTCGTGCCGTTCGACAGCTGGGTCGGGCTGATGTTCGCGCGCGAGCGCGCGCCGCTGGTGTGCGCCGAGTCGCCCACGCCGGACGGCACCGTGGACCTGATGTTCCAGAGCTACCTCACCGCGCTGTACCAGCTCGACCCGTTCTACATCGCGGCCTGCGAGCGGCCCGCCTCGGGCCTCGTCACGCTCGAATCGGTGGCGCCCGACAACTTCCGCATGACCGATTATTACCAGCGCTACTTCAAGCGCAACATCATCGGCGACGAGGTGCAGTTCAATCACGCCGTGGACAAGAGCCACACGCTGATCTTCTCGCTCGGCGCCACGCGCCAGTACGGCGAGCGCGATCTGGCCACCTTCGCGGTGGTGGCGCCGTGGGTGATCGCGCTGATGCGGCAGCGCCTGCCTTACGAAACTTTCACGGGCGGCGCGCGCGCGAGCGCGCCCGGGCTTGCCGACGGCATCGCGCCGAGCGCCGCCGGCGCGCCCGACGAGGCCGGCTACGCCGAGCACTTCGAGCGGGTGGTGACGCAGCGCGGGCACACGCCGCTGACCGCGCGCGAGGTGGAGGTGGTGCGGCTGAGCCTGAGCGGCTTCTCCACGCGCGCGATCTCCGAACGTCTGACGATTTCGTTCGAGACGGTGCGCGCGCACAAGAAGCACATCTACGCGAAGCTCGGCGTCAGTTCGCAGTCCGAGCTGTTCGCGCTGTTCTACGAGCCGGGCCGATGAGGTAGACAAGGCGCACGAGGCAGGCCGCCGATCCGGCCCCGGGCAGCGGCGGCGAGGCTCTGGCACACTGGGCGCCTGCCCGCCGTTCCCGCCACCATGGACATCCCCACCCGCCCCGCCGCCAGCCCGCTCGACGCGTTCCACCCCGCCGTGGCGAGCTGGTTCGCGCGGCGCTTCCCGGCCCCCACCGACGCCCAGGCGCGCGCCTGGCCGCTGATCCAGGCGCGGCGCTCCACCCTGGTGGCCGCCCCCACCGGCTCGGGCAAGACGCTCACGGCCTTCCTGTGCGCGATCGACGAGCTGGTGCGCGACGCGCTGGCCGGCGACGGCACGCTGCCCGACGCCACGCTCGTGCTGTACGTGTCACCGCTGAAGGCGCTGTCCAACGACATCCGCACCAATCTCGACGCGCCGCTGGCCGGCATCGCCCACGAACTCGCCGCGCGCGGGCTGCCGGTGCCCGGGATCCGCACCGCCGTGCGCACCGGCGACACCACCCAGGCCGAGCGCGCCGCCCTGCGCAAGCGCGCGCCGCACATCCTGGTGACCACGCCCGAATCGCTCTACGTGCTGCTGTCGTCCGAATCGGGGCGGCGCATGCTGGCCACGGTGCGCACCGTGATCGTCGACGAAATCCACGCGCTGGCCGGCAACAAGCGCGGCAGCCACCTCGCGCTGTCGCTCGCGCGGCTCGACGCGCTGGCCGGGCGGGCGCTGCCGCGCATCGGCCTGTCGGCCACGCAGAAGCCGATCGGGCGCGTGGCGCGCTTCCTGGTGGGCGTGCGCGGCGACGCCGCCGGCGCGGACCGTGGCGACGCGCCGGGCGACGACAGCGCCCCGCCCGCCTGCGCCTGCGCGATCGTCGACGTGGGCCACGCGCGCGAGCGCGACCTCGCGCTCGAACTGCCGCCCGCGCCGCTCGACGCGGTGATGTCGACCGACGTGTGGGAGCGCGTGTACGACCGCATCGCCGAGCTCGCCGCGCTGCATCGCACCACGCTGGTGTTCGTCAACACGCGGCGCATGGCCGAGCGGCTCGCGCGCCATCTCGGCGAGCGCCTCGGCCAGGATGCGATCGCCGCGCACCACGGCAGCCTCGCCAAAGAGGCGCGGCTCGACGCCGAACAGCGCCTCAAGCAGGGCCGGCTCAGGCTGCTGGTGGCCACCGCCTCGCTCGAACTCGGCATCGACATCGGCGAGGTGGAGCTGGTCTGCCAGATCGGCTCGCCGCGCGGCATCGCGCCGTTCCTGCAGCGCGTGGGCCGCTCGGGCCACCATGTGGGCGGCACGCCGAAGGGCCGGCTGTTTCCGCTGTCGCGCGACGAGCTGGTGGAATGCGCGGCGCTGCTCGACTGCGTGGCACGCGGCGAGCTGGACCGGCTGCGCGTGCCGCACGCGCCGCTCGACGTGCTCGCGCAGCAGATCGTGGCCGAGGTGACCTGCGCCGAATGGGACGAGGCCGAACTCTGGCACTGCCTGACACGCGCGGCCCCCTACGCGGACCTCGCGCGCGAGCGCTTCGACGCGGTGCTGGCGATGCTGGCCGAAGGCTACTCGAACCGCCGCGGCCCGCGCCGCGCCTACCTGCATCGCGACGACAGCACCGGCACCGTGCGCGCGAAGCGCGGCGCGCGGCTCACGGCCGTGACCTCGGGCGGCACGATCCCCGACACGGCCGACTATTCGGTGCTGCTCGAGCCGCAGGGCACGCAGATCGGCACCGTCAACGAGGATTTCGCGATCGAGAGCCTGGCCGGCGACGTGTTCCAGCTCGGCAACCAGTCGTACCGGATCCTGCGCGTGGAGAGCGGACGCGTGCGGGTGGAGGATGCGCGCGGGCAGACGCCGAACATCCCGTTCTGGCTGGGCGAGGCGCCGGGGCGCAGCGACGAGCTGTCGGCCGGCGTGGCACGGCTGCGCGGGCAGCTCGACGCGCTGCTGGCCGAAGGCGAGGCCGCGGCAAGGGACGACGGCGCGAGCAACGCGCGCCTCGCGCCCGCGCTCGCCTGGCTCACCGGCACGCTCGGCCTCGCGCCGGAAGCGGCGCGCCAGATCGCGGATTACCTGGCCCGCTCGCGCTCGGCGCTCGGCGCGCTGCCGACCCAGGACACGCTCGTGATGGAGCGCTTCTTCGACGAATCGGGCGGCACCCAGCTGGTGATCCACGCGCCGTTCGGCAATCGCGTGAACCGCGCCTGGGGCCTCGCGCTGCGCAAGCGCTTCTGCCGCACCTTCAACTTCGAGCTGCAGGCCGCGGCCACCGACGACGCCATCATCCTGTCGCTGTCGCTCGCGCACAGCTTCGTGCTGGACGAGGTATGGCGCTACCTGCGCGCGGCCACGGCCGAGCACGTGCTGGTGCAGGCGCTGCTCGACGCGCCGCTGTTCGGCGTGCGCTGGCGCTGGAACGCCACCACCGCGCTCGCGCTGCCGCGCTTCACCGGCGGGCGCCGCACCGCGCCGCAACTGCAGCGCATGAAGAGCGACGACCTGCTCGCCACCGTGTTTCCCGATCAGGTGGCCTGCCTCGAGAATCTCGCCGGCGAGCGCGAGATACCGAGCCATCCGCTGGTCGACCAGACCCTCGACGACTGCCTGCACGACGTGCTCGACACCGACGCCTGGCTCGCGCTGCTCGGCCGCATCGAGGCCGGCGCGGTGCGGCTGGTGGCGCGCGACCTGCCGGCGCCGTCGCCGCTCGCGGCCGAGATCCTCAACGCCAAGCCCTATGCGTTCCTCGACGACGCGCCGCTCGAGGAACGCCGTACCCAGGCCGTGCTGGCGCGGCGCTGGAGCGACCCGGAATCGGCCGACGATCTCGGCGCGCTCGATGCCGACGCGATCGACGCGGTACGCGCCGAGGCCTGGCCGATCGTGCGCGATGCCGACGAGGTGCACGACGCGCTGGCGAGCCTCGCCTGCGTGGCGGACGAGGAGGCGCGCGCGCACGACGGCTGGCAGGCCGCGCTCGCCCAGCTCTCGGCGGCCCGCCGCGTGAGCGCGCTGCGCCTGCCCGGCGAACGCCGGCTGTGGCTGCCGGCCGAGCGCGTGGCCTGCCTGCGCACGCTCTACCCCGGCGCGAAGTTCGAGCCGGCGCTGGCCGTGCCGAAGGACGCCGCGGCCTGGACGCCCGAGGCCGCGCTGGTCGACGTGATCCGCGCCCGCCTGACCGGCTTCGGCCCGTTGCCGCTGGCCGCGATCGCCGCCCCGCTCGGCCTGCCCGAATCGGCCGTGCAGGCCGCGCTCGCGACGCTCGAGGCCGAGGGCTACGTGATGCGCGGCCGCTTCTCGCCCGGCACCGAACTCGAGCAATGGTGCGAGCGCCACCTGCTGGCGCGCATCCACCGCTACACGGTCAAGCGCCTGCGCCGCGAGATCGAGCCGGTCGAGCGCGCCGACTTCATGCGCTTCCTGCTGCACTGGCAGCACGCGAGCGCCGACACGCGCGGCATCGGGCAGGACGCGCTGGCCGCGGTGGTCGAGCAGCTCGAGGGCTTCGAGGCCGCCGCCGGCGCGTGGGAGGAGGAACTGCTGCCGACCCGCGTGGCCGATTACGGCACCGGCGGCATCGACGCGCTGTGCCGCTCGGGCCGCATCGTGTGGACCCGCATCGCGCCGCCGTCGAAGCCGGCCGCGAAGGCTCCGGGTGGTCCCGTGAAGACCACGCCGATCGTGCTGCTGCCGCGCCGCCACGTGGCGGCCTGGCAGGCGCGGCAGGACGACGCCGCGCATCCGGTGCTGTCGGCGCGCGCCGCGCGCGTGCACGACGCGCTGGCCGCGCACGGCGCGATGTTCTTCGACGAGTTGCTCGACGACACGCGCCTGCTGCCGGTGGAACTCGAACAGGCGCTCGGCGAGCTGGTGGCGGCCGGCCGCGTGAACGCCGACAGCTTCGCCGGCCTGCGCGCGCTGCTGCGGCCGGCCGTCAGGCGCGGCGCGCATCATGCGCCGCGCACGCTGCGCGGTGGCGCGCTGATCGGCGGCATGGACGATGCCGGGCGCTGGTCGCTGGTGCGGCGGCCGGTGCGCGTCGAGCCGGCGCCGGGGCCACACGACGAAGAGAGGAAGGAAGGGAACGAGGCCGCGCGCGAATCACGCACCTCGATCGAGCATCTGGCCTGGACGCTGCTGCGCCGCTACGGCGTGGTGTTCTGGCGCCTGCTCGAACGCGAGGCGGCGTGGCTGCCGCCGTGGCGCGAGCTGCTGCGCGTGTACCAGCGGCTCGAGGCGCGCGGCGAGATACGCGGCGGGCGCTTCGTGGCCGGGCTCGCCGGCGAGCAGTTCGCGCTGCCCGAGGCGATCCCGGTGCTGCGCGAGATCCGCCGCCAGCCCGCCGACGGGCAATGGGTGGCCGTGAGCGGCGCCGATCCGCTGAATCTGGCCGGCACGCTGCTGCCGGGCCGCAAGGTGCCGGCGCTGGCCGGCAACCGCGTGCTGTTCCGCGACGGCGTGGCCGTGGCCGCGCTCGTGGCGGGCGAGTTCGTCTACGACGACGCGCTGCCGGCCGAGCAGCGCGAGACGGCGCGCCTGAAGCTGGCGCGCCGGCGCTGAGCTCGGCCCCCGCGCGTCGTGCGTCGCCTCAGATCGCGGCGGCCGCGTAACGTGCGCCCGCCGCGGTGCGCGGCGCGTAGGACAGGCTGCCGTGCGCGGCGGCCGCGCCGGTCAGCCGGAACACCGCCACCGCCTCGCTCAGCGCTGCCGACTGTTCGTCGAGCGACTGCGCGGCCGCAGCCGCCTGCTCCACCAGCGCCGCGTTCTGCTGCGTGACCGTGTCCATCTGCGACACCGCCTGGTTGATCTGCTCGATGCCGCGCGACTGCTCGTCCGACGCCGCCGAGATTTCCGCGACGATGTCCGACACGCGGCGGATCGCTTCGCGCACGCGGCTCATCTTGTCGCTGACGTCGTTCGCCTGCCCCGCGCCGCCCTCGATCAGCGTGACCGACGAGGCGATCAGCTCCTTGATCTCCTTGGCCGCCGCCGCCGAACGCTGCGCCAGCGTGCGCACCTCGCTGGCC
>JASLEG010000044.1 GCA_030151225.1 Burkholderia sp.
CGAATTCCCCGAGCGGCCCGGCGCGCTGATGAAGTTCCTGTCGTCGATGGCGCCGAACTGGAACATCTCGCTGTTCCACTATCGCAACCAGGGCGCCGACACCAGCTCGATCCTCGTGGGCCTGCAGGTGCCGGCCGCCGACCACGACGCGTTCGCGCGCTTCCTGGCCACGCTCGGCTACCCGTTCCACGAGGAAACCGCGAACCCGGCCTATCGGCTGTTCCTGGCCTGACCCACCGAGAGATAGAGAGAAGCGCTCATGACCCCCGAACATTCCCCCCTCGGCAAGGCCACCGCCTACACCACCGCCTACGACGCCTCGCTGCTGTTCCCGATCGGCCGCGCTGCCGCGCGCGAGCAGATCGGCATCGGCGCCGCGCTGCCGTTCTTCGGCACCGACATCTGGAACGCCTACGAGCTGTCGTGGGTCAACCCGCGCGGCAAGCCGCAGATCGCGGTGGCCACCTTCTTCGTGCCGGCCGATTCGCCGAACATCGTCGAGTCGAAGTCGTTCAAGCTCTACCTCGGCTCGTTCGCGCAGACGGCATTCGATTCCGTCGACGCGGTGCGCGACGCGCTCAAGCGCGACGTGTCGGCCGCCTGCGGCGCGAGCGTGTCGGTGCAACTCGCCTCGCCGGCCGATTTCGCGAAGCTCAGGCTCGAAGAGCTCGACGGCATCTCGCTCGACCGGCTCGATCTCGACACCGACGTCTATCACCCGGATCCGTCGCTGCTGAAGGCCGCGCACGATGAATCGCCGGTCGAGGAAACGCTCGTGTCGGACCTGCTGAAGTCGAACTGCCCGGTGACGGGCCAGCCCGACTGGGGCAGCGTGCAGGTGCATTACGTGGGCCCGCAGATCGACCAGGCCGGCCTGCTGCGCTACCTGATCTCGTTTCGCAACCACACCGGCTTCCACGAGCAGTGCGTCGAGCGCATCTTCGTGGACATCCTGCGCGAATGCCGGCCCGTGAAGCTGGCCGTGTACGCGCGCTACACGCGCCGCGGCGGCCTCGACATCAACCCGTTGCGCACCAACTTCAACCAGCCGATGCCGGACAACGCGCGCACCGCGCGGCAGTGAGCGACGGCGCGCCATGAAAAAACGCGGCGGCGCGAGCCATCAGGCCCGCGCCGCCGCGTTCGCGCAAGGTGCGCCGGGTTTATTTCGCCGGCCGACTTGGCAGGCTTACTTCGCCGGCGCCTTGTAGGCGATGCAGTCCACCTCGACCTTGCAGTCGATCACCATGCTCGACTGCACGCAGGCGCGTGCCGGCGGATGCTCGCCGAAGTAGGACACGAACACCTTGTTGAACGACGCGAAATCGCGCGCGTCGTCGAGCCACACGCCACAGCGCACGACGTGCTCGAGGCCGTAGCCGGCTTCCTTCAGGATCGCCACCACGTTCTCGATGCACTGCTTCGACTGCGTGACGATGCCGCCTTCCACCACCTCGCCGTTGACCATCGGCGTCTGGCCCGACACGTACAGCCAGCCGTCGGCCTCCACCGCGCGCGCGAACGGCATCACCTGACCGCCCGTACCCTTCGCCTCGCCAATTCCATAACGCTTCATCGTTTTCTCCTTCGGTTGTGCCGGATCGACCGGCCGTGATTCAGAACGCCGCGTCGCTCGTGCCGCGCGCGCCGCGCCGCACGAAGCGGCCGGCCCGTGCCGCGGTACGCGCGCCGTCGCGATACGACAGCTCGCCGTTGACCCACACCGCCTCGATGCCGCGCGCGGGCTGCCGCGGATCCTCGAACGAGGCCAGGTCGATCACCGTGGCGGGATCGAACAGCACGAGGTCGGCGTGGTAGCCGAGATGCACCTCGCCGCGCTTTTCCAGGCCGTAGCGGCGCGCGCTCAGCGAGCTCATCTTGCGCACCGCCTCCTCGAGCGGCAGCAGCTGCGCGTCGCGCGCGTAATGGCCGAGCACGCGCGGAAACGCGCCCCAGAGGCGCGGATGCGGCAGCGGATCGTTGGGCAGGCCGTCCGAGCCGATCATCGTGGCCGGATGCGAGAGGATCCGTCGCACGTCGTCCTCGGACATGTTGTGGTACACGGCGCCGGCCGGCTGCAGGCGGCGCGCCGCGTCCTGCTCGCTGATACCCCATTCCGCCGCGATCGCGGCCACGGTCCTGCCCGCCATCCCGGGATGCGGCTCGGACCAGGTGATCGTGATCGTGATGTCGCCCGTGACCTGCTTCAGGTCGAGCGTGGACGAGCTGCGGCTGTACGGATAGCAGTCGCAGCCGACCGGCTGGATGCGTCGCGCGCGCTCGAGCGAGGCCAGCACCTCGGTGCTGCGCCCCCAGTTCGCGGGCCCCGCGCACTTCAGGTGCGAGATCACCACCGGCACGCGCGCATGGCGCCCCACGCGATACGCCTCCTCCATCGCCTCGAGGATCGCGTCGAACTCGGTGCGCATGTGGGTGGTGTAGAGCGCGCCGGCCAGCGCGAGCGGCTCGGCCAGCGCCATCACCTCGTCCACCGGCGCAGCGAACGCGGACGCGTAGGCGAGGCCCGAGCTGAGGCCGAGCGCGCCGTGCACGAGCGCCTCCTCGAGCTGCGCGCGCATCGCGGCGATCTCCTCGCCGGTCGCGGCCCGGTCGAGCCGATCCATCTGGTTGCTGCGCAGCGCCGTGTGGCCGACCAGCGCCGCCACGTTGACGGCCGGCCGCGCCTGCTCCACCGCCTCGACATAGGCCGCGAAGCTCGGGTAGCGGAATGCGTCGGCGCCACCGAGCAGGTTCATCGGATCGGGGGGATCGCCGCGCAGCGTGACCGGCGCGGCGCTGATGCCGCAGTTGCCCACCACCACGGTGGTCACGCCCTGCGAGATCTTCGGCAGCATCTCCGGGGCTCGGATCACGTGCGTGTCGTCGTGAGTGTGCACGTCGATGAAGCCCGGCGCGAGCACGCGCCCCTCCGCCTCGATCACCACCTCGGCCAGCCAGTTCGACAGGTTGCCGATCGCCGCGATGCGGCCGTCGCGGACAGCCACGTCGCGCTGCACGGGCGGCGCACCGGTGCCGTCGATCAGCTGGGCGCCGACGATCAGCGTGTCCGCGACTTCGGGATGGGAATGCATGTCAGTCTCCGAGGGGTTGTCGATCGCCGCCGCCGCGATGCACGTCGAGCGCGTGCTTCATGCGGCGCAGCGTCTCGCGGCAGCCGTCGCCGAGCCGCAGCGCGACCTCGGTGACGAGCACGTCGAGCGCCATCATCATCGCGTAGCGCGAGGTGGACGGCTTGAAGATGAAATCGGTCTCGAACGCGACCACGGGAATCAGGTCGTCGACCAGCTGCGCGAGCGGCGAGGCCGGCGCCGTCAGCGCCACGATGCGCGCCCCGTAGCGCTTGGCCAGCGCGCAGCTCTCGAGCAGCTCGGGCACGCGGCCCGTGACCGACAGCGCCACCACCACGCACTCGGGCGTGACGGTGCTCGCCACCATGCGCTGCAGCAGCGCGTCCTGGTAGCTCGCCACCGGGCGCCCGAAGCGCACCAGCCGGAAACGCAGCTCGTCGGCCAGCGCCGTGGAGCCGCCGCCCTGCCCGAACACGTAGATCATGCGCGCGCCGGCCAGCGCCGTGGCGCTCGCCTCGAACGAGGTCTGGCGCAACAGCGCGTGATGATGCTCGAGCGTCACGCGCACGTCGTCGTACACGCGGGTGGCGCCACCCTGCCCGCCGCGGCCCTCGCCGGCCGCCGGATGCGCGGCCGGCGCGAGAAAGCGCTGGCCCACCGCGGCCGCCTGCGCGAGCCGCAGCTTCAGTTCGCGCACGTCGCGGCAACCCACCGCCTTGGCGAAGCGCGTGACGGTGGCGACACTGACTTCCGCCTGCGCCGCGATCTCGCCGATGCTGGCCTGCGCGGCCGCCGCCAGATCGGCGAGGATGCGCGAGGCCACCTTGCGTTCGGCGTCGCGCAGCGCGGGCGCGCATTCGGCGATCCGCGCCACGATGTCGAACGCGAGCTGCGAGGTGGCCGGCTCCACGGGCGCCCCGGCTGCGCCATCATGCAGGGCGGGCACGGCGGAATCGGCGAGATCGGAGGGTTCGCGGGCGTCGGGATTCATCGGTCGGAAGGCGTCGAGCCGAGCGCAGGGCCGGATCGTGTTAATAAATAACATCACCGGACGGATGCTACTTTCTGTACTATCCTGCCGTCAACTTCGATTCAAACATGACGAGACGATGGAGCACTCGAAGATGAAAGTTACAAACTATCAGGAAGCCCCGATCCAGCCGACCGGCAAGGGCCTCGGCCGGGTACCGAGCGCGAGCGTGCAGCTCTCCGACGCGGCGCGCCTCGAATGGAACCTGCTCGCCGAGGACGTGAGCCTGCCCGCCGCCGTGCTGTACGCGGACCGCGTCGAGCACAACCTCAAGTGGATGCAGGACTTCGTCGCGCAATACGGCGTGAAGCTCGCGCCGCACGGCAAGACCACCATGGCGCCGCAGCTGTTCCGCCGCCAGATCGAGACCGGCGCGTGGGGCATCACGCTCGCCACCGCGCATCAGACGCGCGCGGCCTGGCACGGCGGCATCCGTCGCGTGCTGATGGCCAACCAGCTGGTGGGCCGGCACAACATGGCGATCGTGGCCGAGCTGCTGTCCGACCCCGAATTCGAATTCTTCTGTCTCGTCGACTCGGCCGACAACGTCGACCAGCTCGGCCGCTTCTTCGCGGCGGCGAACCGGCCGTTGCAGGTGCTGCTCGAGCTCGGCGTGCCGGGCGGGCGCACCGGCATCCGCGACGAGGCGCAGCGCGCGGCCGTGCTCGAGGCGATCGCGCGGCATCCCGACACGATCCGGCTGGCCGGCATCGAGGTGTACGAGGGCGTGCTGAAGGAAGAGGCCGAGGTGCGCGCATTCCTGAAGGACGCGGTCGCGCTCGCGCGCCAGTTCGCCGCCGAGGGCCGCTTCGCGCGTTCGCCGGCGGTGCTGTCGGGCGCCGGCTCGGCCTGGTACGACGTGGTGGCCGACGAATTCGCGCAGGCCTCGGCCGAGGGCGTGATCGAGGTGGTGCTGCGCCCCGGCTGCTATCTGACGCACGACGTCGGCATCTACCGCCGCGCGCAAACCGACATCCTGGCGCGCAATCCCGTGGCGAAGAGCATGGGCGAGGCGCTGAAGCCCGCGCTGCAGCTGTGGGCCTACGTGCAGTCGATCCCCGAGCCGGACCGCGCGATCATCGCGCTGGGCAAGCGCGATGCCGCCTTCGACGCCGGCTACCCCGAGCCGGCACGCCACTACCGCCCCGGCACCGAGGCGGCGCCGCGCGACGTCACGCCCGCCGACGGCTGGGAGGTGACGGGCATGATGGATCAGCACGCGTACCTGAAGATCGCGCCGGGCGCGGACGTGAAGGTGGGCGACATGATCGCCTTCGACATCTCGCACCCGTGCCTGACCTTCGACAAATGGCGGCAGATCCTCGTGGTGAACGAGGCCTACGACGTCACCGAGGTGATCGAGACGTACTTCTGAGGGCGCCGTCCCGGAAAGCCCCCACCGCCCGCATCCGCCACGACACGCGACGGATGCGCGGCGTACACTGCCCGCTCGTCTTCAACCAGCGGAGCATACGATGGCAGCGAAGCAGATTCTCTTCCTCACGGGCGATTTCGCCGAAGACTACGAAACCATGGTGCCGTTCCAGGCCCTGCAGGCCGTGGGCCACACCGTGCACGCGGTGTGCCCCGGCAAGCGCGCCGGCGACAAGGTGAAGACGGCGATCCACGATTTCGAGGGCGATCAGACCTACACCGAAAAGCCGGGCCACCACTTCACGCTCAATGCGAGCTTCGACGAGGTGGACGCGTCGCGCTACGACGCGATCGCGATCGCGGGCGGCCGTGCGCCCGAATACCTGCGTCTCGACCCGAAGGTGATCGCGCTGGTGCGCGCGTTCGTGGCAGCCGGCAAGCCGGTCGCGGCGATCTGCCATGCCGCGCAGTTGCTGGCGGCGGCCGACGTGATCCGCGGCAAGACAATCTCGGCCTATCCGGCCTGTGCACCCGAGGTGAAGCTGGCCGGCGGCGAATACGCCGACATTCCGGTGGACGCGGCCGTCACCGACGCGCCGTTCGTCACGGCGCCGGCCTGGCCCGCGCATCCGGCCTGGATCGCGCAATTCCTGAAGCTGCTCGGCACGCGCATCGAGCTGTAGGCGCGCGCTCGGCGCCGCCCGGCGGCTGACGGCCGGCTCAGGCGGCCGAGCGCCCCTCGCGCGGCGCAACCTCGGCAGCCCCCGCCGCCGAGGCCGGCGCGCTGCCGACCTCGGCGATGCGCGCCTCGAGCATCGCCAGCGCGCCCGACAGCGCATTGAGCGCCTCGTCGGGCAGCGCCGACATCGTCTCGTCGAGAAACGCCACGCGGCGCGGCATGCATTCGTCGAACGCCGCGCGGCCGTCGGCGCTCAGCGTCACGTTGGTCACGCGGTTGTCGCGCGGGTCCGGCGCGCGCGCGATCCAGCCGAGCGCCTCCATCGACTTCAACTGCCGCGTCAGCGCGCCGGGATCGGTGCGCACGAGTTCGACCAGCCGCTTCTGCGAGGCCATGCCGTTTTCGTTGTGCAGCGCGAGCAGGATCCGCCAGCGCGGCATCGGCTGGCCGACATGCGCCTCGAAGGCGGCGAGAAAGGCGCGATAGGTGCGGCCGAATTGCTGAAGGATCGCGACGCGGTCTTGGGCTTCCATAGGCAGAACGACGATGAACGGTTGAGTCGGATTGGATGCGGGCGGAATGCGGCACCGGGCGACGCGCCCGGCCGCGCTCATTCGGCCACGACGGTCGGCTCGAGCTTGCTGCGCAGCCGGATCGGCGGCACGCGGCGGCTCTGCCAGATGGCCAGCGCGGCCACCACCGCGCCCACCGCGATGCCGAGATGGATCGCGCCGACCAGCGAGACACGCGCGGCCTCGAGCAACTGTGCGCCGTGATGGCCCTGCTGCGTGAGCTCGGCCACGATGCGCGCCTGCGCGTCGGTGTCGATCAGGATCTGCGGATCGGACAGGCGCGCGAACCAGGCCATCGCATTGTCGATGCCGAGCGCGCTGCGTACGCCACCGGCGTACATCTGGTTGACCAGCGTGCCGGTCACCGCCGTACCGATCATGCCGCCCACCATGCGCAGCGACTGCAGCAGCGCCGTGGCGATGCCGAGATGCTCGCGCCCGGCCGTCTGCTGCGCGAACACGGTCAGGTTCGGCAGCACGAAGCCCAAGCCGATGCCGCCGGCCACCATCACCGCGAGCATGATTGCGCGCGGCGTGGTGTGCGACGACAGCGCGATGCCGGCGCAGGCCACCGCGAGCAGCGCGAAACCGGCCGGCAGCATCGCGTTCGGATTCGGGATGCGCGTGACGATGCGTCCGTTCAGGATGCTGCCGATCGTGATGAACACCACCAGCGGCGTGATCACCACGCCGGCGGCCCGCGGCGACATGCCGAAACCGCCCTGGAACAGCAGCGGCGAGAAGAACAGCAGCGAGAACATCGAGAAGCCGGCCAGGACCGCCAGCGAGAACAGGATCGCGAGCGAGCGGTTGGCGAACATGTCGAGCGGCAGCAGCGCGTGCGGGCTGCGCCTCTCCCAGCGCCACAAGGCGAAACCGGACACCAACGCGATCAGCAGCAGCACCGCCGGCGCCCCGAAGAAGCCGCGCTGGGGCAGCCATTCCACGAACAGCTGCAGCGTGCCGAGCGTGATCGCGATCAGCAGCGCGCCGGGCCAGTCGAGTCGCATCTTGCCTTCGTGCTTGGCATGACGCAAGTGCGGCAGGTAGCGGATCACGAAGTACAGCGACAGCAGCCCGAACGGGAGATTGACGTAGAACACCGAGCGCCAGCCCCAGGCCTGGGTCAGGAAGCCGCCGAGCGACGGGCCCACCGCGTTGGCGATGCCGAAGGCGGTGCTCATCAGCACCTGCCAGCGCAGCCGCACCACCGAATCGGGGAACAGGTCGGGCACGCATGCGAACGCGGTGCCCACCAGCATGCCGCCGCCGATGCCCTGCAACACGCGCGCCGCCACCAGGAAGGTCATGCTGCCGGCCATCCCGCACAGCACCGAGGCCGCCGTGAACACCACGATCGAGGCGATCACGAAGGGCTTGCGCCCGTAATGGTCGCCGAGCCGGCCGAAGATCGGCACCGTGATTACCGAGCTCAGCAGGTAGGAGGTGGCCACCCACGCGTACAGGTCGAAACCGCGCAGTTCCGCCACGATGGTCGGCAACGCGGTACCCACGACGGTCTGGTCGAAGGCCACGAGCATGGTGACGAAGGAGACGCCGAGCATCGCGAGCAGCGATTCGCGAAACGGCAGGACTTGCCCACTCGAATGGTGGGCTCGGGTATGGACGGCCATCTTTTGTACGCGCAACGTTTGACGAGTCAACAATTACGAGATAGTAGCATGCTGCGTTACGCTAGACGGACCGAAATCTTGTCTTGCCACCCCGCGGGAGGGATATGGAACCGAATTTCAACACTGTAGAACCGGCGCCGGCAGCGGCATCCGCCGCGCTCGCGCCCGAGGATCTCGACACCTTGCGGCGCGCCAAGCTCGCGCTCGAAAGCCCGTCGCTGACGATGAAACTCACCAGCGTGGTGGGCGCGCCGGTCGAGAAGATGATCGCGAAACTGCCGGGCTTCGCGACCGACAAGATCAACGACGCCACCGAGGTGGCGCTGCGCAAGTGCCTGAACCTCGCGCTGCGCACGCTCGGCAGGTCGGGCGGCGTGACCAGCATGGCGGACGCGCCCGACAAGCCGAGCAACTTCCTGCACAAGCTCGCGGTGGCCACCACCGGCGCGGCCGGCGGCGCGTTCGGGCTGTTCGCGCTGCCGGTGGAGCTGCCGGTCACGACCACGCTGATGTTCCGCTCGATCTGCGACATCGCGCGCAGCGAGGGCGAGGATCTGGGCTCGGTGGACACGCAGCTGCAGTGCCTCGCCGTGCTCGGCATGGGCGGCGGCTTCGCGAACGCGGGCACGGCGGCCGCGCTGCGGCGCGACGGCGTGCTGGAGGCCGAGCGCGACGCCGATTTCGGCTATTTCGTGCTGCGCGGCGCGCTGGCGCAGGCGGTATCGAAGGCGTCGACGGAAATGGCCTCGAAGGGCTTCGCCACCCACGGCTCGGCCGCGCTGCTGCGGCTCGTGCAGGCGATCGCCTCGCGCTTCTCGGCGCAGGTGACCGAGCAGATCGCCGCGAAGTCGATCCCGGCGCTCGGCGCGGTGCTCGGCGCCACCGTCAACACGCTGTTCATCGACCACTTCCAGCAGGCCGCGCACGGCCACTTCGCGGTGCGCCGGCTCGAGCGCAAGTACGGCCAGCCAGCCGTCCAGGCCGCCTACGAGGCGATCGCGATCTGAGGCGCGGGCCGGCTCGCCGGCTGCCTGGCGGTGACGCGGCGCACGAACGCGGCCGCGTCGTCGAGGGCGCGGCCCGCCTCGGGCACGAAGGGCACGCTCATCTGCCAGACGTGCGGCATGCGCGGCCACACCTGCAGTTCCACGTCCACGCCGGCTGCCTGGGCGCGCTCGGCGAAGCGGCGCGAATCGTCGAGCAGCACCTCGGTGCTGCCGGCCTGGATCAGCAGCGGCGGCAGGCCGTCCATCTCGGCGTAGAGCGGCGACACATACGGGTCGGTCGCACTCGCCTCGCCCACGTAGAAGCGCGCGGCGCGGCCCAGCGCGACGCCGGCGAACATCGGATCGGCACCGTCGTTGGTGCGCAGCGTCTCGCCGGTGGCGGCGAGGTCGGTCCACGGCGAGAACAGCACCGCGCCGGCCGGCAGCGGCACGCCGCGGTCGCGCAGCGCCACCAGCAGGGCCAGCGCGAGCCCGCCGCCGGCCGAATCGCCGGCCACCACGATCGAGGCCGGATCCACACCCGCCGCGAGCAGCGACGCGTAGGCCGCGAACGCGTCGTCGTGCGCGGCCGGAAACGGGTGTTCGGGGGCGAGCCGATATTCGGCCGAGAAGCTGCGCACGCCGGCGCGCGCGGTCAGCGCGAACACCAGCGGGCGGTGCGTGGTGGGCGAGCAGAAGTAGTAGCCGCCGCCGTGCAGGTACAGCAGGGTCGGCGGCGAGTTCGGGGCCGAGGCATCGCCGGCGGCCGGCTCGAGCCATTCGCCGCGCGGCGCGTCGTGCGCGCCGTAGCACTCGCGCAGGCGCCAGCCGGCCGGCACGCGGGTCGGAAAGATTCGCCGGCGCGCGGCCAGCGTGCGTGAGTTCGCCACGTCGATGACGGGTTCGAGCGTCTTCGGACGCACCTGCCGGCGCAGCATCCAGCACGCCAATTCGGATTGCCAGCTCATCGGGCCTCCTGCCTGGGTCGGGTCTTAAGTGGGACTTGCCAGAATCTTGCCTGGACATCGGACCATAACCATACCGCGACAACAAGCGGGCACGCACCGCCCGCCGCCCGCGCTCAGCTGGCCGGCTCGATCTGGCCGCGGATCTCGCCCATCGGGTGATCCTTCGTGTGGATGTTGAAGTACCACTTGCCGGCCATCAGGTCGGTCACCTGCTGATCGTTCAGCACGGCCGAGCCGTGGATCGGGCTCGCCAGCGCGTCCCGGGCGATCGGCACCTGCACGCCGGCGCTCTGGCCGACCGGCGCCGGGCCGTGGAAGTGCGCGGCCGTGGCCGGCCCGCTCAGGCCGTGATAGCTGACGCTCCACACCAGCGTGTGCGTGCTGGTGTCGAAGCTGGCATCGAGCGCGCCGGCGCCATGCGTGGCGGTGGGGGGCACCTCGCTCGACGGCTGCAGGTTCGCGACGAGCTTCGCCGTCTCCGCGTGCGCCGCGGTGCAGCCGAGCGCGCCGAGCAGCGCGCCGGTGGTCAGGAAACGCAGGATATGCATGATTGCTCCCAGTCCGTGGGGTTCGCGAGCCGGCGCGATGCAAACGGGCCCGAGCCCGCCCGCCGAGGATCGCTCTGCGATGGTAGACGATCGGCGCGCTGGCGTGTGCGTGCGCACCGAGCAGCGCCGCCGACATTACTGCCGTTGACGTGAATCTTTCCGGAAGGTCGCGCCGCGCGCGGCGCTCGAGTCGGCGCGAGCCGCGTCGGCGAAGGGCTCGAACGGCGTGGCCTCCGAACTGTGGGCCACGCGCGCCTTCCTCGACGACCGGCTCGCGCTGTCGGCCGGCGCCGGCCTCCACGTGGCCGCGAGCCAGCGCCACATCCCCGACGAGAGTATCGGCGACGGCCGCCTGTCGGGCATCGTGTCGATCTCGGCCAGCGGCCGGCTGAGCCGGAGCTGGCTCACGCGCGTGACGTGGAACCGCGTGGTCACGCGCGGCGACCGCGATACGACCGCAATACGACCGCAATACGGACGTGATCCAGGCCGGCATCGGCTACCGTTTCCGAGCATCCGGCATTCGGCTCGCCCGCGGCCGGCACGCGGCCGGCACGCAAATCGGCGCCATTGCGGGATCGCGGCCTCGCGTGAGACGATCCCCGCCCATGACTCCGACCTTCCTCCAGCATGCGGACGCGCTCGCGCGTCACTCGTACTACGAAGCGACGGCCACGCGTCCCGCCGAGCCCGATCCGGTCCTCGCCGGCACGCTCGAGGTGGACGTGTGCGTGATCGGCGCCGGCTTCTCGGGCCTGTCGGTCGCGCTCGACTGCCGCGCCGCCGGCCTCAGCGTGGCCGTGCTCGATGCGCATCGCCCCGGCTGGGGCGCCTCGGGCCGCAACGGCGGCCAGGTGATCGCGGGCTTCGCGAAGGACGGCGAGATCGCGCGCCAGCTCGGTGACGACGGCGCGCGCGCCGCCTGGCAGCTGTCGCTCGACGGCGTGGAACTGATCGCGGAGCGCATCGCGCGCTACGGCATCGACTGCGACTTCGCGCGCGGCTACCTGACCGTGGCCACCAAGCCGCGCCGCGTGCCCGAGCTGCGCGCGTGGATGGACTCGGCGCTGCAGCGCTGGGGCCACCCGTCGCTCGCCTGGCTCGACACCGACGCGATCCGCTCCCGCATCGATTCGCGCCTGTATCTGGCCGGCGTGCACGATCCGCTGTCGGGCCATCTGCATCCGCTCAAATACTGCCTGGGCCTCGCCGCGGCGGCGCGCCGGGAAGGCGCGCAGCTGTTCGCGCATTCGGGCGTGGTGCGCGTGGAGCGCGGCGCGCGCCCGCTCGTGCGAACCCGCTCGGGGCAGGTGCGCTGCCGCCACGTGGTGTCGTGCGTGAACGCCGGCCCCGGCGGCTTCCTGCCCGAGCCGATCGAGGCCCGCATCGGCCCGGTGCCGTCGTACATCATCGCCACCGAGCCGCTCGGCCAGGCACGCGCCGACGCGCTGATCCCGGGCCGCGAGGCGGTCTGCGACAACAACGTGTTCCTCGACTACTACCGGCTGTCGGCCGATCACCGCATGCTGTTCGGCGGCCGCGCCAATTCGGCCGGCGCGGCGCCGGCCGAGCTGACGGCCTCGATCCGCGCGCGCATGGTGGAGGTGTTTCCGCAGCTCGCCGACCTGAAGATCGACCATGCGTGGGGCGGCTTCGTGGACGTCACGCGCAACCGCGCGCCCGACATCGGCGCACTCGACCCGAACTACTTCTATATGCAGGGCTTCAGCGGCCACGGCGTCGCGCTGACCGGCATCGCGGGCCGCGCCGTGGCGCGCGCGATCGCCGGCGAGCGGGGCATGTTCGACCTGTTCGCGCGGCTGCGGCACCGGCGCTTCCCCGGCGGCCCCGCGTGGCGCCAGCCGGTGCTCGAGCTCGGCATGCTGTACCACTCGCTGCTCGAGCGCTTCTGAAGGCACGACGGCCCGCCGCCACGCATGACGGCGGGCCGTTGGGGCCATCGCCCCGGCGCGGGCTCAGTGCCCCGCGTCGACCGGCGCGCCCTTCTGCTGGCGCCCGGGCTTGGTGATCCAGATCAGCGGAATGATCGCGATGAAGATGATCGACGAGATGTAGAACACGTCGTTCAGGCCCATCACGGCCGCCTGTCCGTCCACCGACAGGTTGAACAGCGCGTGCGCCGTGTCCTGGCCCACGTGCAGCGACGACTGCATCGCGTCGATCGCCTGGCCGTAGATCGGGTTCGTGGCGTTCGCCTGCTCGGTCAGCCGCTCGTGATGCAGCACCGTGCGGTTGTTCCAGAGGTTGCCGATCACCGAGGTGCCCACCGCGCCGCAGAACATCCGCGCGAAGTTCGACAGGCCAGCCGCGGCCGGGATCTTCTCCGGCGGCAGGCCCGACAGGATGATCGAGGTCAGCGGCACGAAGAACATCGCCATCGGAATGCCCTGCAGCAGCGTGGGCAGCACCAGATCCCAGTTCGACACGTCGGTGTAGAAGCGCGTGCGCATGAAGAACACGCCCGAGAACAGCACGAAGGCCACCGTGGCGATCTTGCGCGCGTCGCTCTTGGGCAGGATGCGGCCGATGAAAGGCGTCAGCACGATCGCGAACACCCCGAGCGGCGCCGTGGTCAGCCCCGAATCCACGGCGCGGTAGCCGAGCGATTCCTGCATCCACTGCGGCAGCACGACGAGCGTGCCGAAGAACATCGCGTAGGCCACCGACAGCGCCACGGTGCCACCCGCGAAGTTGCGCTGCTTGAACAGCCGCAGGTCCACCACCGGATTCTTCGCCGTCAGCTCCCAGATCACGAAGAACGCGAAGCCGATCGCCGCGATCACGGCCAGCGTGACGATCACCGGCGAGCCGAACCAGTCGAGATCCTTGCCCTTGTCGAGCATCACCTGCAGCGCGCCGACCCAGACGATCAGCGCGACCAGCCCGACCGTGTCGATCGGCAGCTTGCGGATGGCCGATTCGCGTTCGCGGAAGATCGACCAGGTCACGGCCGCCGCGAAGATGCCGACCGGAATGTTGATGTAGAAGATCCACGACCAGTTGTAGTCGTAGGTGATCCAGCCGCCGAGCGAGGGCCCCGCGATCGGCCCGACCAGCGTGGTCATGCCCCACAGCGCGAGCGCCGTGGAGGATTTCTGCTTGGGCCAGGCGCCGAGCAGCAGCGCCTGCGAGAGCGGCGCGAGCGGACCCGCCACCGCGCCCTGCAGGATCCGCGCGCCGAGCAGGAACGGCAGGTTCGGCGCGAGGCCGCACAGCCACGACGCCAGCACGAACAGCAGGATCGCGGTAACGAACAGGCGCACCTGTCCGAAGCGCTGCACGAGCCAGCCCGTGAGCGGGATCGACACGGCATTGGAAGCCGCGAAGATCGTGATGACCCAGGTGCCTTCGTCGACCGACACGCCGAGATCGCCCGAGATGGTCGGAATCGCGACGTTCGCGATCGACGAGTCGAGCACGTTCATGAACATCGCGAGCGACACGGCCACGGTGCCGAGCGCGAGCTTGCCGCCGGTCAGCGGGGCGGGTGGAGAGGGTGCATTCATCTGAATCGTCCGTTGGTTGCCGCGAGCGGCCGGGCCTCACGCATGCGGCGCGCTCGTGCCGGCGTTTTCCGCGATGATGCGGGCGATCTCGGCATTGGCGTCATCGCCGTACCTGGCGAACACGTCGGTCTGATAGACGGTGTTCGGCACGTTGCCGAGCTGGCCGCCGCTCTCGTCCTTGATGTCCACGTCGACCTGCATCGACAGGCCGATACGCAGCGGATGCTTGTCGAGCTCCTGCGGATCGAGCGCGATGCGCACCGGCAGGCGCTGCACCACCTTGATCCAGTTGCCCGTGGCGTTCTGCGCCGGCAGCAGCGAGAAGGCCGAGCCGGTGCCGGCCGAGAAGCCGATCACCTTGCCGTGGTACTTGACCGACGAGCCGTACACGTCGGCCGTCACCGCGACGGGCTGGCCGATGCGCATGTGGTCGAGCTGCACTTCCTTGAAGTTCGCGTCCACCCAGATCTGGCCGAGCGGCACCACCGACATCAGCGGCGTGCCCGGCGACACGCGCTGGCCCACCTGCACCGAGCGCTTCGCCACGTAGCCGGTGACCGGCGCCGGCAGCACGTTGCGCGCGTTGGCGAGATAAGCGTCGCGCACCTTGGCGGCGGCAGCCAGCACGTTCGGGTGATCGGCGATCGTGGTGTTGGCGGTCAGCGCGCGGTTCGAGGCGAGCTGCTGCTGGGCCGCATCGACCGAAGCCTGCGCGGCCTTCACCGCATCGCGAGCGTGCGAGATCTCTTCCTGCGACACCGCGCCGGTCTGCGCGACGGCCAGCCGGCGACGCAGATCGTCCTGTGCCTTCGAGAGGTCGGACTGGCGCAGCGCGACCTGGGCGCGGTACTGGTCGTCGTCGACGAACAGGCCGCGCACCTGGCGCACCGTCTGCGCGAGATTGGCCTCGGCCTGCTGCAGGGCGACCTGCGCGTCGGCCGGGTCGAGCTTCACGAGCGGCTGGCCGACCTGGATCGACTGCGTGTCGTCGGCGTTCACGGCGATCACCGTGCCCGTCACCTGCGGCGTGATCTGCACGATGTTGCCGTTCACGTAGGCGTCGTCGGTTTCCTCGTGGAAGCGCGCGACCAGGAAGTAGTAGAAGCCGTACGCGACCGCCGCGATCAGGATCACGACGACGAGCAGCGTCATCATGAGCTTGCGGCGGCTGTTGTTCGGCGCGGCGGGGGCTTGCTGTTGGGGTTCGCTCATCGCGAGTTTCTCCGTCGTCGCCCGTCGCGGCGTGTGGTACGCGACGGGCCGTTGCTGTCGATTCGTTGGGGTGCCAGGCGAGGCCTGACGATCAGCCGGCCGCGGGCGCGGAGGCGGCCGATACCGGCGCCGCCTGCCCGCCCGGCCCTGCCTGCGCGGCGCTCGCAGCGGCCGGCGCGAGCGGCGAGCCAGTCGCGTCGAAGCCGCCGCCGAGCGCGCTGATCAGGCCGATCTGCATGTCCCGGCGACGCATCACGAGGTTCGTGACGGTCTGCTCCGCGCCGAGGCGGTTGGTGTCGGCGCTGAGCACCTGCAGTTGCGGCGCGAGGCCCGCCTTGTAGCGGATCACGGCCAGCTCGTAGGCACGCGTCGAGGCGTCGAGCGCGCGCTGCGCGTCGCCCATCTGCCGGTCGATCGCGCGGATCGTGGCGACCTGCGTGGCCACGTCGTTGAGCGCGCTCACCAGCGTCTGGTTGTAGTTCGCGACGTCGAGATCGAAATCGGCGTACTTGCCCTTCAGCTGCGCGCGCAAGGCGCCGGCGTCGAAGATCGGCAGATGCACGGCCGGGCCGAACTGCGCCTGGCGGCTCGCGAACTTCAGGAAGTCGCCCCAGCCGAACGCGTCGAAGCCGAAGCCGGCCGCGAGGTTCACGTCGGGGAAGAATTCGGCCTTGGCCTCCTTCACGTCGTGCATCGCGGCCTCGACCTGCCAGCGTGCGGCCACCAGGTCGGCCCGGCGCGCCACGAGATCGGCGGGGATGTTGTCGGGCAGCGCCACGGTGCCGCCCGGCTTCAGCACCGGCACGGCGATCGCGAGGCCGCGGTCCGGGCCCTTGCCGAGCAGCGCCGCGAGCTGATAGCGCACGGTGGTGATCTGGCCGTCGAGATCGGACAGCGTCGATTCGCTCGTCGCGGTGTTGCCGCGTGCGGTCTGGCGCTCGACGTTGGTGTCGAGCCCGGCGCCCACGCGGCCCTCGGTGATCTTGCCGACCGTCTCGCGATTGTGGATCTCGCGCTGGGCGATGTCGCGCAGCGCGTAGAGCTGGGCGAGCTGGTTGTAGGCGCGCGCCACCGACACGGCCAGCGTCACGCGTGCCTGCTGCAGCTCGGCCTGCGCGGCCTTCTGCTGCGACACCGCCGACTTCAGCTTCGCGCGGTTCTTGCCCCACAGGTCCAGATCCCACGACGCGCTCGCCAGCACGTTGTTCTCGCTGTACCAGCTGCCGCCGTAGGGCGGCGGATACAGGCCATTGCCCGAATACAGCTCGCGCGTCCACGAATAGCTGCCGTCGACCTTCGGGAACAGCGTGGCGCGCGACGATTCGATGTACGACGAGGCCTTGGCGAGCCGCGCCTGCGCCTGCGCGATGTTCGGGCTGCCCTCGATCGCCTCGGCGATCAGCTTCGGCAACTGCGGGTCGCCGAACTGCTGCGCCCAGTCGAGCGTCGGCCATTGGCCGCCCTGCGCGGCCAGGCTCTGCGAGGCGTCGAGTTGCGAGGCGGGCGTGATCTGCTTGTCGCTGTGGATGCCGGCGTAGTTCGCGCAGCCGGCCAGGGCGAACGCGGCGACAGCCGACAACGCGGCCGCGCGCATCGCGCGCAGCGAGATCGGGTGGACCGCCGCGCTCATCGTGCGGCTCCGCGGCGCGCGCGGCATGCTGACGTGCCAGTGACGGTATTCATAAGGAAACCTGCTCCCCTGCATTGATGGACTAGACAACAATTAAATGACGACGAGATCGCGGAAATGTGCGCCTCGCGGCGTCAGGCGCCGTTCTCGAGGATGCGCGTGAGCATCCGCTTGAGCGCACCGACCTCTTCGGGCACGAGGCCCGCGAGCGCTTCGTCGATCACGTCGGCGAACAGCGCCGGCATGGCCTCGGCGAGCGCGAGGCCGGTCTCGGTCGGCACCAGCCGCACGACCCGCCGGTCGTCGCGATCGCGCACGCGCCGCAACAGTCCGCGCGTCTCGATACGATCGAGCACGCGGGTGATGGCGCTGGCATCGACGCAGCAGTCGCGCGCCAGATCGGCCGAGGTCTCGCAGCGGCCCGAGGCGAGCAGGAACAGCATCTTGCCCTGCACGCCCGTCACGCCGAGTTCGGCCTGCGCGCGCTGGTTGATCCGCAGCGCGAGACGCGCGTGCGTCTGCGTGAGCAGATAACCGAGGCTCGCGCCGAGTTCGTCGGCGGGCACCGTGAGCGCCTGCGGCGGCAACTGCAACGGCTTCATGCGGCCGCTCCATCGGGACCGAGTGCCTGCGTCGCGTCGAACAGCTCCGCGTCGAGCGCGAACGCGCGACGCTCACCGAAGCGACGCTCGAAGGCGTCCTGCGCGGCACGCCAGTACCGCATCGCGTCGTCGAGCCGGCTGCGACCGGCCGGCGTCAGCGCGAGCCGCTGCCGCCGGCCCTCGCCGTCCTGCGCCTGGGCGACGAGCGCCTCGCGCAGCAGCGGCTTGAGCGTGCGGACCAGCGTGGTGCGATCGGTCGCGGTGGCCCGCGCCAGCTCGATCATCGTGGTGCTCGACGGGGTGTCGAGCGAACGCAGGATGCAGAACTGAGAGAGCGTGACGCCGGCCTGCGACAGATACCGCTCGTAGAACCGCGATACGTGACGCGCGGCCTGGCGAATCGCGAAGCAATGGTCCGTATCGGGGGCGGTTTTGTGCATGCGCACAGACTAGAGATCGAGGGCCGGGTCAGCAATGTCATCTGGCGCAATCAATTATCACTGTCGCGACAAGAATCGACCCGTCAAGCATTTAACACATTCACGGTCCCGGACCGCGTGCCGAGCCCTCCAGGAACCGGCCGATCGGGCGGGAAGGCCCGCCCGGCAAGGCTCAGCGCAGCGCCAGCGGCGCCTCCTTCTCGAAGAAGGCGACCGTGTGCTCGATGAAGCTGCGCACCTTGGCCGGCATCAGCGTACGGGAACTGTAAGCCAGCCGGATCTCGGCGCCCATGTCGACGAGCGGAAAATCGGCCAGCACCGGCACCAGCGTGCCGGCCTCGATGTGCTCGGCCACCACCGAGGTGGGCAGCATGCCGATGCCGAAGCCCTTCATGACCATGCCGAGGTTGAACGGCGCGTTGTTCGACTCGATCTCGTAGCGGAACGGCACCACGAGGGTTTCGCCGTCCACGCTGAAATGCAGTTCCGGCTTGCGGATCGAGGTCGAGAACGCCACCACCAGGTGATCGGCGATCTGGCTCGGATGGGTGGGCGTGGAATGGCGCGCGAGGTAGTCGGGCGAGGCCACCAGCTCGAACGGAATCAGCTCCATCAGGCGCGTGACGACGGTGTCCGAGGTCAGCATGAAGGGCAACAGCAGCCCGATGTCGTAGCCTTCGGCCACCAGATCGACGGGCCGCTCGGCCAGCGTCACGTCGATGTTCACCTTCGGGTACTTGCACTTGTAGCTCGCGATCAGCGGCAGCAGCCGGTGCGCGGTGGCGGTCGCGTGCGAGATCACGCGCAGCACGCCGGTCGGCTCGCGCGCCTGGGTGGAGGCGCCCTCCTCGAGCGCGTCGAGATCGGAGATCACGCGCACGCAGCCCTCGTAGAACTGCTCGGCGGCCTCGGTCAGCGAGATCTGCCGCGTGGTGCGGTTGAACAGCCGCACACCGAGCCGCTTCTCGAGCGAGGCGATCGCGCGCGACACCACGGGCGTGGACAAACCCAGCATGTCGGCCGCGCGCGTGAAGCCGCGCGCCTCGACGACCGAACAGAAGATACGCAGGCTATCGATGTATTCCATGACGACGTTTCCGGGGTAGCGTGCGCGACTCGACACGGAGCGCGCGGGATCGCCGCGCGGCGTAGGCTCGATCGCCGGCTGCGGACGGCATCGTTGCCGCGGCAACAATCATCCACCCGACTCTGGCGATAGCGGCATTCTATCGCGTCCGGAACGAGCCCGCCGGGCCTCGTGGTGGGAATGCGAGGCGAACGTCGGCGAAAAGAAAGGGAAGACGGTTCGGCGAAGCAAACATTGTGCGCCGGCGAGATTTCGCTTCGGCTACGACCGAAGCGCTCGTGCGACACGGATATGACGCCGTCGTCCAGGCACGCCCGTCGGCGGCGGATACGGCTCGGCTCCAGCCCGGATAGACGAAGATCAGGCGCCGCAGCTCGGCCAGGCTCTGGCGCGAATGGCGCCCGCGGCGGCCGCGCCTCGGTCAGGCGCGCGCTCATCACGTCGGCCTCGAGCGGGCGCGAGATCAGGAAGCCCTGCGCCTCGTGGCGCGGATTCTCCACCACGTTGCGGATCAGCGAGCGGTCGAGCTTCAGCGTGCCGAACGAGAACGAGTTCCAGCGCGACAGGCTGCCGTGTGGCCCACGCCGAAATCGTCGATGACCACCGAGATGCCGGCCTGCTTCGGCCGTTGCAGCACGCGCCGCGCACGGCACGTCGACCATGTCGGCCTGGCTGAAGTCGGACGGCGCGAGTTCGCCGAAGCGCGGCCGATAGACGAGCGGCAACTGGTCGGGCGCGAGCAGGCCGTGCAACGCAGCGCGAGCGCCTGCACCACCTTCGGGCCATCGGCCGGCAGGAAGCCGAAACGCGCGTGGCCGAGCTTGCAGAGACGGATGTCGGAAGGCAGGAACGCGATCAGGCGCCGCGTCATCGACTGGATCGAGCGCGCCGACCGCGTCGTTCAGGAAGGCGGCGCGCGCCCGGCTCGGGTTCGGCCGCGAACATCGGCTCGCCGCCGTGCGGGCAGTCTCGGGAAGGGATGCGTGCATGGGATCGAATCGCGGCCGTTACTGGAAGAATCGGAACGTCGACACCTATCCAGGCAAGGATCATGCTGCGGATTCTTGACCGTTCGATACCAAGAAAATAAAGCGCGGAAATGCTGAAGATGTTCACCATGCCCAGCGCACCCCGGCATTGCCCGTGATGGTGCGTTGATGCGCGCCGCCGAGATTGCTCAGATAGCTCGCGGTGGCGTACACGCTGCCGCGCCGCGTCAGTTGCGCCACCAGCCCCGCGCCGAACTGGGCGGCGGTCTGGCCGACCTGCGTGCCGAGCGAGGTGGTGCCGCCGAAGGTGGTGGCGTCGTCGCTGCCGAACGATCGCAGCAGGCTCACGCGCAGATACGGCTTCCAGCTCACGCCGTGCGCGTCGAAGGCCCATTGCAGGCGCGCGCCGATGCGGCCGAGAAAGGTGTTGCCGTTGTTCCAGCCGACCTCGGACACGCCATCGTCGAAGCGGCCGAGCGACAGCCATTGCCACACCAGTTGCGCCTGCGGCTCGAGCGTTAGCCCGCCGCCGAGCGCGACTGGCAGGCCGGCCTCGACCGAGCCGGTCACCGCGTTGCCGTCGGTCGAGCCGTTCAGGTTGCCGTTCGAATGGGCGCGCACGCTCAGTGCGCTGCCCATCACCACCGCGTCGGTGTACCAGCCGCCCGCGCCGAGGTGGGTCCAGTAGCCGCCGAGGTGGTAGGCATCGACCTGCAGGCTGCCGACGCCGAGCCCCGGTTGGGCGAGCGCGAAACCGTCCACGTCGCCGACGGCGCGCGAGAAGCCGAGGAAGAAGCCGTAGTGGTTGCGCTGGCCGGCCGCGCCGCGATCGGCGTACAGGTCCTGCCCGACCTGCATGCCCCACAGCGTGCCGTCGAACGACGGCGATGCCGCGCCGCGCTGCGCGAGGTCGGCATAGCCGCCCCATGCGCGCGCCCAGGCGGCCGGCACCGAGCCGGTTTCGCCGAGCAGGCCCTGCTCGCCCTGCCGGTCGTGGAAGGTGTCGATCTGCATCAACCCCAGCTGGCGGGCGACCGCCGGTGCCTCGGTGTAGAGCGGCACCTCGGCGCGATAGACGGGCTCGGCGGCGGCGCCCGGCGCCGCATCCGCGATCGCAGTCGTGATCGACGCGGGCGTGCCGGGTGCCGGCGTGACGGTCGCCACGGTGGCGGGCGTGTCGGTGCTGCCGGTGCTGCCGGTCGAACCGGTGACCGGTGGCGCGGCCGGCACGGTATTGCGCAGGTACCAGTTGTCGGCGGCGCCGCTCGCCGCGCCGCCGCGCGCGAGGTAGTAGGCATAGGCGCCGGCGCTCACCGTGCCGCCCGCCAGCGAGAAGGCGCTCGCGGCGGTCGTGGCACCGTTGGTGGCCTGCACCAGCTCGATGCCGTCGCCGCGCGTCTGCGCGCCGGGACCGCCCACATTGGCGACCTTCAGCGTGCTGCTGCCGCTCGCCGCGCCGCCACTCAGGATCAGCCGATCCGAGGCCGCGCCATCGCCGCCGAGGTAGGTGTTCATCGCGATCGTGGCCTGGTTGCCCACGTAGTTGCCCGCCACCGTCAGCGTGTTGCCGACGCCGCTGCCGCCGAGTTGCACGAGCCCGGCGTTGGTCAGCGTGCCGCTCACGGTGAAGTTGCCGGTCGGCCCGCCCGCAAGACCGGCCAGCGCGTCGGCCACGGCCAGCGTGCCGCCGTTCGTCACGTCGCCGCTCACGCTGCCGTAGCCGCCGAGCGTCGCGCCTGCCGCCACCGTCACCGGGCCGCCGCCGGCCAGCGCCGCGCCCGGGTTCGACGCGTCGCCCACCACCAGCGTGCCGGCCTCGATCCGCGTGCCGCCCGCGTAGCGGCTCGCGCCGTTCATCGTCAGCGTGCCGCTGCCGAGCTTGGTCAGCGCGCCCGCGCCGGTGACGTCCTGCGCGAGGATCGACGCGAAGCCCTGCGTGTCGATCGTGCCGCCGTTCGCGCCGATCGACAGCGCACGGCTCGCGGCCGGATCCAGGCTGGCGCCGAGCTGCAGCGTGCCGCCGTCGAACGCGAGCGCACCCGTCGGGGCGCCGAGCGCGCTGTCGGCGGCCACCGCGAGCGTGCCCTGCGTAATGGTGGTGCCGCCCGTGTACGTGTTGCCGCCCGCGGCGGACGGCGCGAGCGTCAGCGTGCCGGCACCGGTCTTCTCGACGGCACCCGCGCCCGAGATCGTGCCGGTGTAACTGCCCGCGCCATCCTGCTGAAAGCGCACGAGGCCGGCGTCGGTGACCGACAGCGGCAGGTTCGCGGCATTGGCCTGCAGGGTCGCGCCCGCGTCGACGCTGGCCAGCACCGACGCAGTGGACACGCCGAGCGTGCCTGTGAGATTCAGCGTGCCGCTCTGCACCTGCGCCGTGGTGAAGGTGCCGGTGCCGGCCCAGGTCCACGCGTCGCCGGCCATCGTCAGGCTCTGGAAGCTGATGAAGGCATTCGATGCGGTACCGCTGCCCTGCAGGGTGACGGTGTTGGTGCCGGCGCCACCGTTCGCAGTGCCAACGATTTGGGAGCCGGTTTGCAGGATCAGCGCGACCTTGCCGTTGCCGCCCTGGATCGCCGTGCCGCCCCCGCCCTGGATCAGCCCCGCGTTCATGATCGTGGTGGCGCCGTTGGTCGAGCGCACGCCGATGCCGTTGTTGCTGATGATCTGGCCGCCGGCCTGATTCGTGATGGTGGCCACGAACGAACTGCCGAGCGTGTTCGACACCACCGCATCCACGCTGCCGCCACTCGTCGCGGTGCCGCTGGTGCGGATCGTGCCGCTGTTGACGAGCGTGTCGTTGTTGCCCTGCATGTACACGGCCGGCGCGTCGCGCCCGCTCGTGCTCAGCGTGCCGCCGTTCGTGATCGTGCCGCTGCCGCCGAGCAGCGAGGCCGCCCGCGCGTTGTTGCCGGCAGTCGTGACCGTGCCCGTGTTGACGATCTGATTGCCCGACGCACCGGGGTTGCTCTGCCCCCACGCGGCCGTCATGCCGTAGGCGTTGTTGCCGGTGGTGGCGATCGTGCCCTGGTTGACGAGCGTGTTGCCGTTGCCGTTCGCGGCCACGCCGTCGTTGTAGGCGCCCGAGGTGGTGAGGGTGCCGCTGCTCGTATTGGTCAGCGTGTTGCCGTTGTTCACGCCGAGCAGCACCGCGCCGCGATTGGCCACCCCGGTGCCGTTGCCCGACATCGCCAGCGCGCCGCGGTTGGCGATCGTGCTCGCGGTGTCGACCGAAAACGGCGTGGGCGTGAGCGCGAGGCCGTAGGTGCCGCTCGCCGTCGCGTCGATCGTGATCGAAACGCTGCTGCTGCCGGTGGCGGCCACCACCGAAGGGACGTTCGCCCCCGAGCAGCTGACCGTCGCGCCGCTGCCGGGTGCGGTGGCCAAACACGCGGCGCCGGCTGCCAAGGGCATCGCGCCCGTCAGCATCGCCACCCCTCCCAAACCCATGTTCAATGCATTTCTTTTCATGGATCGCTCGCAATACGGTTGGTTATTGCTGCAAATCGATGCGTCCTTGGGTTATATACCAGTTTGCAACAATCACAAGAAATGTTGAGCGGCCCTGTTTCGGCGCGCATTGCGACACGATCGCGGCGATGTTATAAAGCCGTGTCGGAAAAGGCAGACTTGGTGTGGTCAGCCCAAGTCCTTTCGGTAACGAAAGCTCTGGTCTTTGGCCTCGTGCACGAGATCCCCACGACGAAACGCGGTGCGCCTGCGGGTGCGCCGCCGTTCGTCCGTGCGGTGGACTCGTCGCGAGAAACGCTCCGGTCGAACATCTTCATCATCGACACAGGAGCCGTTCATGCCGCTTTCCCGTTCTTCCCATGCAGGCCGTCCCGACGACGCCGAGATCCACGACGTCGTCATCGCCGGCGCCGGCCCCGTCGGCCTGTTTCTCGCGCTCGAGCTCGCGCTGCACGGCGCCGCCGTGCTCGTGCTCGAACGCGCCGCCGATCCCGATTCCCCGCTGAAACACCTGCCGTTCGGCATGCGCGGGCTGTCCGCACCGACGCTCGACGCGCTCGACCGCCGCGGCCTGCTCGACGAACTCGTGGCCGCGCAAGGCGACAGCGATGCCGCCCACCGCGACGCGGGCCGCACGCGCGGTGCGCACTGGGCGCGCCAGTCGCCGCACGCACGCCAGCCGGCCGGGCACTTCGCCGGCATCACCTTCTTTCTCGACGCGATCGACGCGACGCAATGGCCGTATCGGCTGCCCGGCGCGGCCGGCCACAGCCTGGCCGTGACGCTCGCGGTGCTCGAAGGCGTGCTCGCGCGGCACGCGATCGCGGCCGGCGTGCAGATCCGGCGCGGCTGCGGCGTCGACGGCTTCGATGCATCCGACGACGGCGTGAACGTGCGATCCGGCCACCACGGCTTCCGCGCGCGCTGGCTGGTGGGCTGCGACGGCGGCCGCAGCACCGTGCGCAAGCTCGGCGGCTTCGACTTCGCGGGCACCGAGCCCGAGTTCACGGGCTATTCGGTGCGCGCCGTGCTCGACGCGCCGAATGCGCTGCGCCAAGGCCGGCAACACACGCCGAACGGCATGTACACGTTCGCGGCGCCCGACACGATCTCGATGGTCGAATTCGACGGCGGGCGCTGCCATCGGATGCAGCCGATCACGCGCGAACACGTGCAGGCGGTGCTGCGCCGCGTGTCCGGCACCGAGGTGGCCGTGACCGGGTTGCTGCAGGTCGCCACCTGGACCGATCGCGCCTTCCAGGCCGCTGCCTATCGGCGTGGGTGCGTGCTGCTGGCCGGCGATGCCGCGCACGTCCACTCGCCGCTCGGCGGCCAGGGACTGAACCTCGGCATCGGCGACGCGATCAATCTGGGCTGGAAGCTGGCCGCGACGCTGCGCGGCGATGCGCCCGACGGGCTGCTCGACAGCTATGCGACGGAGCGGCAGCCGGTGGGCGCGAGCGTACTCGACTGGTCGCGCGCGCAGGTGGCGCTGATGCGGCCGTCGCCGGCCACGCGTGCGCTCGCGGCGGTGATGCGCGATCTGATCGACACGCGCGACGGCGCGACCTATTTCGCCGGGCGCGTGTGGGGCGTGACGCAGCGCTACGCGCTCGGCGAGGCGCATCCGCTCGCGGGATGCAGCGCGCCCGACCTGCCGCTCGCGGACGGCTCGCGACTGAACGCGCGCCTGCGTGGCGGTCGCGGACTGCTGGTGGCATTCGGGGCGGCGACCGGATCGCTGCGCCCCCTCGCACGGCGCTGGCCGCGACGGCTCGATTACGTGCGGGACGAAACGGACGCGCCGCTCGGCCTGCGGGCACTGCTGGTGCGCCCGGACGGCATCGTCGCCTGGGCCTGCGATACAGACACGGACACGGCACTCGACGTCGCGGCGGTCGAACAGGCGATCGTGCGGTGGTTCGGCGCGCCGGACGAACCCGGGCGACAAGCCTGACTCCCGCGCCGCTGCCCTGACACACAAAGAAAAAGCCCGCCCTCGATACGAGGACGGGCTTTCGCCAATCTGGGTTTCCTGCCGCGACTCAGAACGGAATATCGTCGTCCATTTCGTCGAAGCCGCCGCCGGAGGGCTGGCTCGGGCGGCTGGAACCGCCACCGCCGCCACCGCCGCTGCGTGCGCCACCGCCACCGCCGGAGGCACGGCCACCGCCGCCGCCGCGCTCCATGTCGCCGCCACGGCCGCCACCGCCACCGCCGCCGTAACCACCGCCGCCGCCACCACCGTAGCCGTCGTCACCGCCACCGCCGCCGCCACCGCCCGCACCGCGCGCACCGAGCATCTGCATCTGGTCGGCGACGATTTCGGTCGAGTAGCGGTCCTGGCCGTCCTGGCCTTGCCACTTGCGCGTACGCAGGCGCCCTTCGATGTACACCGACGAACCCTTCTTCAGGTATTCGTTGACGATCTCGGCCAGACGGCCGAAGAACGCCACGCGGTGCCACTCGGTCATTTCCTTGAAATCGCCGCTCGCCTTGTCCTTGTAGCGGTCGGTCGTCGCGAGGCGGATGTTCGCCACGGCGTCGCCGCTCGGCAGGTAGCGCACTTCGGGGTCGGCGCCGAGATTGCCGACGAGAATGACCTTGTTGACGGATGCCATGTATTTCTCCAGTAGATTCGAAACAGGCTGCCTCGCGACGCCCTTCAGGCCTTGCGCGGCGGCTGTTTCATGCTGGCGGCGATTATAAGCCACACTGCCACGAGCACCGAGCAGGCATAGAACACCTCGTTCGCGCCGCCGGTCTTCAGCAGCCAGCCGCCCAGCACGCCGCCGAGCGCGAGCCCGATCGACTGCGTGGTGTTGTAGACGCCGGTGGCCGCGCCCTTGCGCGAACCGGGCGCGAGCTTCGAGACGAGCGACGGCTGCGAGGCTTCGAGGATGTTGAAGCCGAGGAAGTACACGAACAGCACGGCCGCCACGATCACGATCGTATGCGGCGTGGAGCCGAGCAGCAACTGGCCTATCAGGATGGACGCGATGCCGCCCAGCAGCACCGGCTTCATCTTGCCGCGCTTCTCCGCCACGATGATGGCCGGCACCATCGCCACGAAGGCCAGGCCCATCACCGGCAGGTACACCTGCCAGTGCGAGGCCACCGGCAGCCCGGCGTCCACCAGCAGGCGCGGCACCACGAGGAACAGGGCGGTTTGCGTGGCATGCAGCACCAGCACGCCGAAATTCAGGCGCAGCAGCTCGGTGTTGTGCAGCACCTCGGAGAACGGCGCCTTCACGTGCACGGCCTTCGGCGCGTCGGGCACGATCCAGAACACCACGCCGATCGCCAGCAGCGACAGCACGCCCACGATCGCGAACAGCCCGCTCATGCCCACCCAGTGGAACACGATCGGCGCGCCCACGATCGCCACCGCGAACGACACGCCGATCGAGCCGCCCACCATCGCCATCGCCTTGGTGCGGTTCTGCTCCGAGGTCAGGTCGGCGATGAAGGCCAGCACCGCCGACGACACGGCGCCCATGCCCTGCACGACCCGGCCCACGATGATCCAGGTGATGTCGTGCGCGCCGGCCGCGATGAACGCGCCGAGCGCGAACACCAGCAGGCCGAAGGCGATCACGGGCTTGCGGCCGAAGCGGTCGGAAGCCCAGCCGTACAGGATGTAGAGCAGCGACTGGGTGATGCCGTAGGCGCCGAGCGCGATGCCGACGAGCAGCACGTTGTCGCCGCCGGGGATGGTTTTCGCATAGACGGAAAACACCGGCATGATCATGAACAGACCGAGCATGCGCAGCGCGAAGATGGCGGCGAGCGAGGCGGTCGCGCGCATTTCGGGCGCGCTCATGCGAACGGGGGAAGCAGACGGATTGGACATCGGGGGAAGCTTGTCGATTTTGAGCGGGCATCCGCCCGGTTCGGGCGGCGTGGATGCGGCCGGCTCCGAGTCGCGTCGCCGGTACGGCCCTCGGGACCTCCAGCCCGCCACGCACCGGCAAGGTGCGCCGCGCGCGGGGGGCGGGTGGAACCCGCAGCCCGAAGCCTCTCCGCGCAAGGCGGAATCGAGACCCGGGAGCCCGAAACGACGGTCTCGAAAAGCCGTTATAGTAGCAGGTTTGTTTTCCTCCTCTTTCGCCAGGTTCATGGAACAGATCCGTATCCGTGGGGCGCGCACCCACAACCTGAAGAACGTCAATCTCGACCTCCCTCGCCACCAGCTCGTCGTGATCACGGGGCTGTCCGGCTCGGGCAAATCGTCCCTGGCATTCGACACCCTGTACGCGGAAGGGCAGCGACGCTACGTCGAGAGCCTGTCCGCCTACGCGCGGCAGTTCCTCCAGTTGATGGAGAAGCCCGACGTCGACCTGATCGAGGGGCTCTCCCCGGCGATCTCGATCGAACAGAAGGCCACCTCGCACAACCCGCGTTCGACCGTCGGCACCGTCACGGAAATCCACGACTACCTGCGACTTTTGTACGCACGCGTCGGTACGCCCTATTGCCCCGACCACGAGATCCCGCTGCAGGCGCAGAGCGTGTCGCAGATGGTGGACGCGGCGCTGGCGTTGCCGGAAGACACCAAGCTGATGATCCTCGCGCCCGTGGTGGCGAACCGCAAGGGCGAGCACGCCGAGCTGTTCGAGGAGATGCAGGCACAGGGCTTCGTGCGGTTCCGGGTGCGCTCGGGCGGGGGCACGGCCAACGAAGGCGTGGCGAAGATTCACGAGGTGGAATCGCTGCCCAAGCTGAAGAAGAACGACAAGCACACGATCGACGTGGTGGTGGACCGGCTCAAGGTGCGCGCCGACATGAAGCAGCGCCTGGCCGAATCGTTCGAGACGGCGCTGCGCCTGGCCGACGGCCGCGCGATCGCGCTCGAGATGGATACCGACAGCGAGCACCTGTTCAGCTCGAAGTTCGCCTGCCCGATCTGCTCGTATTCGCTGCAGGAGCTCGAGCCACGCCTGTTCTCGTTCAACAACCCGATGGGCGCCTGCCCCGAATGCGACGGCCTCGGCCAGATCACCTTCTTCGACCCGAAGCGCGTGGTGGCGCATCCGTCGCTGTCGCTCGCGGCCGGCGCCGTGAAGGGCTGGGACCGGCGCAACCAGTTCTACTTCCAGATGCTGCAGAGCCTCGCGGCGTTCTACGAGTTCGACATCGACGCGGCCTTCGAGGACCTGCCCGAAAAGGTGCGCAAGATCCTGCTGTACGGCTCGGGCAAGCAGGAAATACCGTTCTCGTACATCAACGAGCGTGGCCGCACCACGATCCGCGAGCACGTGTTCGAGGGCATCATCCCGAACCTCGAGCGGCGCTACCGCGAAACCGATTCGGCCGCGGTGCGCGAGGAACTCGCGAAATACCAGAACAACCAGCCCTGCCCGAGCTGCGACGGCACGCGCCTGCGCCGCGAGGCACGCTTCGTGCGCGTGGGCACCGGCGAGCACGCGCGCGCCATCTATGAAGTGAGCGGCTGGCCGCTGCGCGACACGCTCGGCTATTTCGGCTCGCTCGTGCTCGACGGCTCGAAGGCCGAGATCGCCGACAAGGTGATCAAGGAAATCGTCGCGCGCCTCACCTTCCTGAACAACGTGGGGCTCGACTACCTGTCGCTCGAGCGCAGCGCCGAAACCCTGTCGGGCGGCGAGGCGCAGCGCATCCGGCTCGCCTCGCAGATCGGCTCGGGCCTGACCGGCGTGATGTACGTGCTCGACGAGCCGTCGATCGGCCTGCACCAGCGCGACAACGATCGCCTGATCTCCACGCTCAAGCACCTGCGCGACCTCGGCAATTCGGTGATCGTGGTCGAGCACGACGAGGACATGATCCGCACCGCCGACTACGTGGTCGACATGGGCCCCGGCGCCGGCGAGCACGGCGGCCAGGTGATCGCCGAGGGCACCCCGAAGCAGGTGCAGGCGAACCCGGCCTCGCTGACCGGCCAGTACATGGCCGGCAAGAAGTTCATCGAATACCCGGACGAGCGCATCGTGCCCGACGAGGATCGCATGCTGCGCATCGGCGACGCCCACGGCAACAATCTCCAGCACGTCTCGCTGGACCTGCCGGTGGGCCTGCTGACCTGCATCACCGGCGTGTCCGGCTCGGGCAAGTCCACGCTGATCAACGACACGCTGTATCAGGCCGTGGCGCGCCATCTGTACGGCTCGTCGGCCGAGCCGGCGCCGTACGAGTCGATCGAGGGCCTCGAGCACTTCGACAAGGTGATCAACGTCGATCAGTCCCCGATCGGCCGCACGCCGCGCTCGAACCCGGCCACCTACACGGGCCTGTTCACGCCGATCCGCGAGCTGTTCGCCGGCGTGCCCTCGGCCAAGGAGCGCGGCTACGATCCGGGCCGCTTCTCGTTCAACGTCAAGGGCGGGCGCTGCGAATCCTGCCAGGGCGACGGCGTGCTGAAGGTGGAGATGCACTTCCTGCCGGACGTGTACGTGCCCTGCGACGTCTGCCACGGCAAGCGCTACAACCGCGAAACGCTCGAGGTGCTGTACAAGGGCAAGAACATCAGCGAAGTGCTGGACATGACGGTGGAGCACGCCCACCGCTTCTTCAGCGCGGTGCCGGTGATCGCGCGCAAGCTCAAGACGCTGCTCGACGTGGGCCTGGGCTACATCCGCCTCGGCCAGTCGGCCACCACGCTGTCGGGCGGCGAGGCACAGCGCGTGAAGCTGTCGCTCGAGCTGTCCAAGCGCGACACGGGCCGCACCCTGTACATCCTCGACGAGCCCACCACGGGCCTGCACTTCCACGACATCGCGCTGCTGCTCGAGGTGATCCACCGCCTGCGCGACCAGGGCAACACGGTGGTGATCATCGAGCACAACCTCGACGTGATCAAGACGGCCGACTGGGTCGTGGATCTCGGGCCGGAAGGCGGCGCGGGCGGCGGCCGGATCATCGCCCAGGGCACGCCCGAGGAAGTCGCCAGGGCCAAGGGCAGCTTCACCGGCAAGTACCTCGCGCCGCTGCTCAAGCGCCCGAGGAAGTAGGCTCGCGCGAGCGCCTCGGTGCGGGCGCAACGGTGGCGCAATCGGCAAGAACACCCGATTCGGCGCCGTGCCGCCCGGCGCGGCGCCGCCGTTTCCGGTCGTCAATCGTTGCTATACTCGCGCGATGCGGACGGCGCGCGCCCCGATCCACGCGTGCGCGATCCGTCCCGACCGGAACAGGAACCGAAATGGAGAAGCACACCGAGACGACGCGCGACACCCCGTCGCGCGAGCCTCATCTGCGCAGTGTCAGGCTGACCAGCGATTTCAGCCTGCCGAAGCTGTCGGCGATCGAGGTCGGCAGCTATCTGCTCGCCGTGCTCGGCCTGTTCCTGATCCTCGAACTGAAGCTGCTCTCCAGCGTGCTGGCCGGGCTGCTCGTCTACCAGCTCGTGCACACCATCGCGCCGGCCATCGAGCGCCACATGTCGAGCGGCCGCGCGCGCTGGCTCGCCGTGGTGCTGCTGTCGGTGGTGATCGTGGGCGGCCTGGCCGGCCTCACGGCCGCCATCATCGAGCACGTCGAGCACACGATTCCGAACCTGCAGGGGCTCACCGGCCAGATGATGCAGCTCGTCGACCAGGCGCGCGGGCGCGTGCCGGGCTGGGTCGCCAACGTGCTGCCGGTCGACGTCGCGCAAATGAAGGTGAAGGCCACCGGGCTGATGTCCAAGCACATGGATCAGCTCCAGCAGGGCGGCAAGAGCGCGGCGCGGATCTTCGGCCACGTGCTGTTCGGCATGATCATCGGCGCGATGATCGCGATCGGCGTGGACCGCGGCAAGTCGCGCCGCCCGCTGTCCATGGCCCTGCTCGCGCGCGTGGGCCTGTTCGCCGATTCGTTCCGCCGCATCGTGTTCGCACAGATCAAGATCTCGGCCATCAACGCGGCGTTCACGGTCATCTACCTGCTCGCGGTGCTGCCGATCGTGCACGTGAAGATGCCGCTCGCGAAGACGCTCGTGCTGGTCACGTTCATCGTGGGATTGATGCCGGTGATCGGCAATCTGGTGTCGAACACGCTGATCGTGGCCGTGTCGCTGTCGGTGGGCGTCGGCACCGCGATCGCCTCGCTCGCGTTCCTGATCGTGATCCACAAGCTCGAATACTTCCTGAACGCGCGCATCATCGGCGGCCAGATCGAGTCGCGCGCATGGGAACTGCTGCTCGCCATGCTGGTGATGGAAGCGGCCTTCGGCGTGCCGGGCGTGATCGCCGCGCCGATCTTCTATGCCTACATCAAGCGCGAGCTGTCCACGCTGCGCCTGATCTGAGCGAGCGCCCCCGGCGCCATCGCCCGGGGGCGCCCCGCCCTTCAGTCACCTCTCAACGGAACACCACCGTCTTCGTGCCGTTCAGCAGGATGCGGTTCTCCACGTGCCACTTCACGGCGCGCGCGAGCGTCACGCACTCCACGTCGCGGCCGATCGCCGTGAGCTGCTCCGGCGTCATGCTGTGGTCCACGCGCTCCACTTCCTGCTCGATGATCGGGCCTTCGTCGAGGTCGGTCGTCACGTAGTGCGCGGTCGCGCCGATCAGCTTCACGCCGCGATCGAAGGCCTGGTAATACGGCTTCGCGCCCTTGAAACTCGGCAGGAACGAGTGATGGATGTTGATCGCGCGGCCGGCGAGCTGCTCGCACATGTTCGGCGACAGGATCTGCATGTAGCGCGCGAGCACCACCAGGTCCGCCGAATGCTCGCCGATCACGTCGAGCACGCGCGCTTCCTGCGCCGCCTTCGCCTCGGCCGAGGCACCGGCCATCAGCGGGAAGTGATGGAACGGCACGTCGTAGCTGGCGGCGAGCTGATAGAAATCCTTGTGGTTCGACACGATCGCGGCGATCTCGATCGGCAGCTGGCCGGTGCGATAGCGGAACAGCAGGTCGTTCAGGCAGTGGCCGATCTTCGACACCAGGATCACCACGCGCGGCTTGATCAGCGCGTCGTGCAGTTCCCAGCGCATCGCGAAGCGCTCGGCCAGCGCCGAGAAATCCTCGCGCAGCGTCTCGAGCGCGGTGTCCGCGTCGGCGCCGGCGCGCTGGTCGAAATGCACGCGCATGAAGAACTCGCCGGTGCGGCTGTCGCCGAACTGCGCGGAATCGACGATGTTGGTATCGCGTTCGAACAGGAAGCCCGAGACGGCATGCACGATGCCGTGCTTGTCGGGGCAGGACAGTTTCAGGATAAAGCTATGGTCGGTCGACATGACCGCACCTCCGTCGTTGAATCGGTTGAATCCTTGCGGCGCCCGGCGCGTTGCGGCGCGGGCGCGATTTATGGTTCGCCGGCCGGCGGCGCGAACAGCGCGTCGAGGCCGGGCAGCTCGGCCGCGTCCAGCCGGCGGTGGCGCAGCAGGCAGTCGAGCGTGGCGAGGCTCGCGTCCATCGTGGCCCGGCCGGCCTCGAGCCAGCCGATCACCTCGTCGGCCGTGGCGAGCCGGTGCTCGGCCACCTCGCCGTCCTGGTTGCGCGGTACGAAATCCTGCGGCATCGGCAGGTCGTATACGAAGATCTGCTCGGCCTGGGTGCCTTCCGGGATCTCGCACAGCACGTGCACGGTGCGGCCCGCGATCGCGCGCGCGGCCAGCGCGGCGGGAATCCCCGCCTCCTCCCAGCATTCCTTGGCGAGCGTGTCCTCCACGCCGAGCCCCCAGCCGATGCCGCCCGCCACGACGTTGTCGAGCATGCCCGGATCGGTGGCCTTGGTGTCGCTGCGCCGGCCGATCCACATCCGCAAGGGCTGCGCGGCCGCGTATTCTACGATGCCGTTCAGGTGCACCGCGTAGGTCAGGGTGCCGAAGAAGCGCGACGCGGCCCGCTCGATGTAGGCCACTGGCGGCGCGTCGAAGTGATTGCGGATCGCGTAGATCTCGTTGCGCCAGCCCGGGATGCGGCCCTCGGCGGCCAGCGCGCCGATCACGCTGCCGAGCGCCATGCTGCGCGTGTCGGGGGTGTCGAGCGCGGCGGACAGCGTCACCGCGTCGGCCGTGATCTCGAACACGTCGGGCCAGCGGCGCAGCGCGTCGAGGTCGCGGCGACGGATCCAGCCCATGCGCTCGCCCGCGATCACGAACGGCAGGTGCGCGGCGAAATCGAAGCGGCGCGCCGCGGCGATGCTCGGGAAACGCATGCCGCCCTCAGTCCTTGAACGCGATGCGCAGGCCGAGCGCGATGAAGGTCGCGCCCGCGAGCCGGTCGAGCCAGACGCCCGCGCGCGGCCGGCGCTTGAGCCACGCGCCGAGCATGCCGGCGCACAGGCCGAACACCGAGAACACCACGGCCGCCTGCATCATGAACAGCACGCCGAGCTCGATCATCTGCAGCGTGACCGGCTGCGCGCCCGCCACGTCGACGAACTGCGGCAGGAACACCACGAAGAACAGCGTGACCTTCGGGTTCAGCATGTTGCCGATCACGCTCTGGCGAAAGATCGTGGCGAGCGACTGCGGTGCGCGCGCGTCGGCCGCGGCCAGGCCCTTGCTGCGCAGCGCCTTGATGCCGATCCAGATCAGGTAGGCCGCGCCCGCGAACTTCAGGATGTGAAAGGCCAGCGGCGAGGAGCGCAGCAGCGCGGCCACGCCGAACGCGGCGAGCGTGGTGTGGAACAGCACGCCGGCGGCGAAGCCGAGCGCCGACACGAGGCCCGCGGCGCGGCCCTGCGAGATGCCGCGCGCGAGCACCTGGAGGTTGTCGGGGCCCGGCGCGACCGTGATCGCGATCGAGGTGGCGAGGAACAGCAGGAAGTTAGGCATGGCTCGGCGGCTCGCTGGGCACGAAAACAGGGGAAGAAACGAGGAAGGACGGGCGGCGGCCCGCGCGCTCAGTGGCCCGGAAACTCCGTGACCGCGTAGAGCGGCAGGCCCGCGTCGCGCAGCAGCGTCGAGCCGCCGAGATCGGGCAGGTCGATGATCGCGGCGCCCTCCACCACCACCGCGCCGAGCCGCTCGAGCAGCTTCTTGCCGGCCATCATCGTGCCACCGGTGGCGATCAGGTCGTCGACGATCACCACGCGATCGCCGGGCTTGCAGGCATCCTCGTGGATCTCGACCGTCGCGCTGCCGTATTCGAGCTCGTAGGATTCGGACTGGGTCTTGTACGGCAGCTTGCCGACCTTGCGGATCGGCACGAAGCCCACGCCGAGTTCGTAGGCCACGATCGGCGCGATGATGAAGCCGCGCGCGTCGAGCCCGGCCACGTAATCGAGCCTGGTGTCGACGTAGCGCTCCACGAGCAGGTCGACCAGCACGCGCAGCGCCTTCGCGCTCTGCAGGATCGGGGTGATGTCGCGGAACTGCACGCCCGGCTGCGGCCAGTCCGGCACCGTGCGCACGTGGCGGCGGACGAACTCGGCGGGATCGGGCGACACGCCCGACGGCTGGTGGTTCATGAACTTCTCCAGAAAAAACGGTGCGCGAAGGCCGGCGCACCGTTCGTGACAACGCAGGGCGGGAGCGCCCAAGGGTCGGAACCGCGCCGGTCGGCCCGGCTCGCGCGGCGCGCCTCAGGCGGGCACGCCACCCTCGCGGCGATGGCGCGACAGCCGCTCCTCGGCCATCGACAGCGCCTCGGGCAGGCCGCGCAGCACCACGATGTCGGCCGCGCGCAGCTTCGTGTCCGGGTCCGGTTCGACGCCGCGGATACCGTGCCGCCGGATCGCCGTGACTTCCAGCCCCAGCGCGTACAGCCCGAGCTCCTCGAGCGAACGGCCAACCGCGTCCGAGCGCGCATCGACCGGCACCGATTGTAGCCGGACCTGCTCGTGATCGTCGTCGTCGGCATCGTCGGCACCGCGGAAGTAGCCGCGCAGCAGACTGTAGCGCGCATCGCGCATCTCCTCCACGCGTCGCACCACCCGCCGCATCGGCACGCCCACCAGCACCAGCGTGTGCGAGGCCAGCATCAGGCTGCCCTCCACGATCTCGGGGATCACCTCGGTGGCGCCGGCCGCGAGCAGCTTTTCCAGATCGGCGTCGTCCACGGTGCGCACGATCGCGGGCAGCGTCGGCTCGAGCTCGTGCACGTTGTGCAGCACGCGCAGCGCCGACGGCGTGTTCGCATAGGTGATCGCGATCGCCGCCGCGCGGTGGATACCGGCCGCGAGCAGCGACTCGCGCCGCGCCGCATCGCCGAACACCACCGACTCGCCGGCCGCCGCGGCCGCCGTCACGCGGTCCGGATCCAGATCGAGCGCGACGTAGGACAGGCCTTCCTGCTCGAGCATGCGCGCCAGGTTCTGGCCGGCCCGGCCGTAGCCGCAGATGATCACGTGGCCCTGCTGCTTGAGGCTCTGAGTGGCGATGCGCGTCATCTGCAGCGACTGCTGCATCCATTCCGTCGACGACAGGCGCATCACGATGCGGTCCGCGTTCTGGATCAGGAACGGCGCGGCCAGCATCGACAGCAGCATCGAGGCCAGGATCGCCTGCAGCAGCGTGGGATCGACCAGATGCCGGTCGAGGATCAGGTTCAGCATCACGAAGCCGAACTCGCCGGCCTGCGCGAGACCGATCCCGGTGCGCATCGACACGCCCGGCGCGGCGCCGAACAGACGCGCGAGGCCCGTGATGGTGGTGGCCTTCAGCAGCACCTGGCCCAGGAAGAAGCCGATCACGAGGAACGGATGGGTGACGATCACGCGCGGGTCGAGCAGCATCCCGGTGGTCACGAAGAACAGGCCGAGCAGCACGTCGCGGAACGGCTTGATGTCCTCCTCCACCTGATGGCGATACGGCGTTTCCGAAATCAGCATGCCCGCGATGAACGCGCCAAGCGCGAGCGACAGCCCGAACTTGTCGGTGATGAATGCCGCGCCCAGCGTGACGAGCAGCAGGTTCAGCACGAACAGTTCCTGCGAACGGCGCCGCGCCACCACGTTGAACCAGCGCGTCATGAACTTCTGGCCGACGAACAGCAGCAGCGCCAGCACGATCACGATCTTCACGGCCGCGAGGCCGAGCGTGACCATCAGGTCCTTCGACGATTCCCCGCCGAACGCCGAGATCACGATCAGCAGCGGCACCACCGCCAGATCCTGGAACAGCAGCACGCCGAAGATGTTGCGCCCGTGGGCCGTCTCGATCTCGAGCCGCTCGGCCAGCATCTTCGAGACGATCGCCGTGGACGACATCGCCAGCGCGCCGCCCAGCGCGACGCTGCCCTGCCAGGTAATGTGTACCCAGTGCTCGAACGCGAAGCCGAGCAGCACCGCCACCGCGAGCGTGACCACCACCTGCATGAGCCCGAGCCCGAACACGAGCCGCTGCATCGCCCTGAGCTTCGAGAGCGAGAACTCCAGGCCGATCGAGAACATCAGGAACACCACGCCGAATTCGGCAAGATGCTCGGCCCGTTCGAGATCGCCGGCGAAGCCGAGCGCGTGCGGGCCGACCACGATGCCGACGGTCAGATAACCGAGCATCGGCGGCAGGTTCAGCGAGCGGAACACGACGACCCCCACCACCGAAGCCAGCAGCAGCAGGAGCGTCATTTCGAGCGGGGAAATCACGTGCAAGGAGTCCTCGTTCGTCAGGGCGTCGCGGTGGGCGAACGCGGGTGGGGCCGCACGCGTGCGGCTCGATGGGCGAGGACATGACTTCGTCGGGAGCGGTCCTGGCGCCCGGCGCGGCGAACAAACGCCTTTGCTATACTCCGCGCATGATAGCGAAAATCAATGATGATCGGGCGCTCGCGCTCGCCCGCGACGTACTCGACATCGAGGCGGACGCCGTACGCGCGCTGCGCGACCAGCTCGACGGCGAATTCGTCGCCGCGGTCGGCCTGCTGCTGAACTGCCGCGGGCGCGTGGTCGTTTCCGGCATCGGCAAGTCCGGGCACATCGCCCGCAAGATCGCGGCCACCCTGGCCAGCACCGGCACCCCGGCGTTCTTCGTGCATCCGGCCGAGGCGAGCCACGGCGACCTCGGCATGGTAACCGCCGACGACGTGTTCATCGGCATTTCCAATTCCGGCGAATCCGAGGAACTGGTCGCGATCGTGCCGCTGATCAAGCGACTCGGCGCCAAGCTGATCGCGATGACGGGCCGGCCGCAATCGAGCCTCGGCCAGTTGTGTGACGTGCATCTGTACGCGGGCGTCGAAAAGGAAGCCTGCTCGCTGAACCTCGCGCCCACCGCCAGCACCACCGCCGCGCTCGCGCTCGGCGACGCGCTCGCCGTGGTGGTGCTCGACGCGCGCGGCTTCGGCCCGAACGATTTCGCGCGCTCGCACCCGGGCGGCTCGCTCGGCCGGCGCCTGCTGACCCACGTGCGCGACGTGATGCGCACCGGCGCGGAAGTGCCCACCGTGCGGCTCGACGCGACACTGTCCGACGCGCTGTTCCAGATCACCGCGAAGCGCATGGGCATGACCGCCGTGGTGGACGAGCACAACCGCGTGGCCGGCATCTTCACCGACGGCGACCTGCGCCGCGTGCTCGAGCGCGACGGCGATTTCCGCCGTCTGCCGATCGGCGAGATCATGACGCACCATCCGCGTACCATCGAACCCGATCACCTCGCGGTCGAGGCGGTGGAACTGATGGAGCGCCACCGAATCAACCAGATGCTCGTAACCGATCCCGAGGGCGTGCTGATCGGCGCGCTCAACATGCACGACCTGTTCTCGAAGAAGGTGATCTGATGTCCGCTGCTCCCGCTACGGCCGCCGAACGCGCCGGCCGCGTCAAGCTGATGATTTTCGACGTCGACGGCGTGCTGACCGACGGCGGCCTGCACTTCACGGCCGCCGGCGACACCATGAAGTCGTTCAATTCGCAGGACGGCCACGGCCTGAAGCTGCTGCGCGAGGCCGGCCTCGACACCGCGATCATCACCGGCCGCCGTTCCGAGATCGTCGCGGCGCGCGCGAAGGAACTGAAGATCGGTCATCTTTACCAGGGCGTCGAGCACAAGCTGACGGCCTTCGCCGAGCTGCTCGAGGCCACCGGCGTGGCAGCCGAGGAATGCGGCTACATGGGTGACGACTGGCCCGACCTCGGCGTGATGACGCGCTGCGGCTTCGTGGCCGCGCCGGCCAATTCGCACCCCGAGGTGATCGCGCGCGCCCACTGGGTATGCGAGGCACGCGGCGGCCACGGCGCCGCGCGCGAGGTGATCGACACGATCCTGCGCGCCCAGGGCCATTACGAAGCGCTGCTCGCCGCCGCGCTCGGAGCCTGACGCATGTCGCCGCGGATTCATCTGAGCTCGTCGCTGCCGATCGTCGCGCTCGCCGCGCTGGCCGGCGCGACCTACTGGCTGCTGCAGGCGACGCTGCCGCCGCCGGGCGAGAGCGTCGTGCACCCGAAGACGCACTCCCCCGACTACTTTGCCGACAATTTCTCCGTCACCGAGCTCGACCAGACCGGCGCGACCCAGTATCGTCTGACCGCCGCCAGGCTCGTGCACTACGAAGACGACGAAACCAGCATCCTGAGCTCGCCCGCGATGCGCGCGTTCCAGCCCGGCAAGCCGGTGGTCACGGCCACTGCGCAGCGCGGCACGGTCAACGGCGACGTCTCGATCGTCGATCTGTACGACAACGCCAGGATCCTGCGTGCCGCCGGTGCCGGCGATCCGCCGATGCAAGCCGATTCCGAACATTTCCGGGTGCTCGTCAACGACGATGTGATCGAGACCGAAAAGCCGGTTAAACTTCAGCGCGGTTTGTCGATCGCCAATGCGACCAACGGCATGAAGTACAACAACGTCACCCGGGTCATCGACCTTTACGGCAACGTTCGCGGCACGATCGCCGCGTCGGACACGTCCGGCCGCCCTTCCGGCCAATCCAAGTAACCCAGCTTGCGTGACTGCATGAACGAATCGTTCCCTATTTTTTCCCACGGCAGCGCGCGTCGCGCTGTCCGCGCCGGGCTCGCCGCGGCACTTGTCGCGCTGGCGCTGCCGGGCGTCGCGCCGCTCGCGCACGCGGAAAAGGCGGACCAGAGCAAACCGATCCAGGTCGAGGCGGACAACCTCACCTATGACGACCTGAAGCAGGTCACCGTCGCTACCGGCAACGTCGTGATCACGAAGGGCACGATCCTGATCAAGGGCGACCGCGTCGAAGTGCGCCAGGATCCGCAAGGCTATCAGTACGCCACCGCCACCATGGCGCCGGGCAGCAAGAAGCACGCGTCGTTCCGCCAGAAGCGCGAGGGCCTCGACGAATACATCGACGGCGACGCCGAGCGCATCGACTACGACGGCAAGCAGGATCTGACCACGCTCACGCGCAACGCCACGGTGCGCCGCCTGATCGGCCTGACCACGGTGGGCGACACCGTGCACGGCAGCGTCATCACCTACGACGGTCAGCGCGACTTCTACACCGCCAAGGGCGGCAGCGACGTGGCCGCGCCGGGCAACCCCGGCGGCCGTGTGCGCGCGATGCTCACGCCGAAGAACGGCGGCCCCGCGCCGCTGAACGGCGCGAGCGCGACGCTCGTGCCGTCCAACACGATGCAGGGGGAACCCAACCCGTGACCACGCTGCCGAACCGCCAGCCGGCCGGCACGACCAGTTCGCTCGTCGTGCGCAACCTGAAGAAGCGCTACGGCTCGCGCACCGTCGTGAAGGACGTGTCGCTCGACGTGAAGAGCGGCGAAGTGGTGGGCCTGCTCGGCCCGAACGGCGCCGGCAAGACCACCTCGTTCTACATGATCGTGGGCCTCGTGCCGCTCGACGCCGGCGACATCACGCTGAACGGCGGCCAGATCAGCCTGCTGCCGATCCACAAGCGCGCCTCGCTTGGCCTGTCGTACCTGCCGCAGGAAGCGTCGGTGTTCCGCAAGCTCACGGTGGAGGAGAACATCCGCGCCGTGCTCGAGCTGCAGCATGGCGACCACGGCAAGCTGCTGACGAAGGACGAGATCGCCTCGCGCACCGAGGCGCTGCTCGACGAGCTGCAGATCGCGCACCTGCGCGGCAACCCGGCGCTGTCGCTGTCCGGCGGCGAACGCCGCCGCGTCGAGATCGCGCGCGCGCTGGCCAGCAACCCGAGCTTCATCCTGCTCGACGAGCCGTTCGCGGGCGTCGACCCGATCGCAGTGCTCGAGATCCAGAAGATCGTCAAGTTCCTGAAGCAGCGCAACATCGGCGTGCTGATCACCGATCACAACGTGCGCGAAACGCTCGGCATCTGCGACCACGCGTACATCATCAGCGATGGTTCCGTGCTCGCTTCGGGCGCGCCGCAGGACATCATCGAAAATGAAAACGTGCGCCGCGTCTATCTCGGCGAACATTTCCGCATGTAACAGAGCGGGCACGGCAACGCAATCCGGCGCCGCGCCCGTTTCCCGCATTTTCCGGCGCAGCGCCGGGCCCCACCGGCCCGGCGCGCGTTCGCGACGGCGCACGGCCGCATCCCGCCGTGATCTTCGTGACATCCCGCCCCCGCAACGCGCCGCCTACGTGGCAAACTTCAGGTAACGATTCCTTTTTGCCATGAAAGCCAGCCTCCAACTCCGCCTGTCGCAGCACCTCGCGCTCACGCCCCAGCTTCAGCAGTCGATCCGGCTGCTGCAGTTGTCGACGCTCGAGCTGCAGCAGGAAGTCGCGATGGCCATCGCCCAGAATCCGCTCCTCGAGAACGGCGACGAGTGGATCGCGAGCCCGCTGCGCGTGGCCTCCGACGGTTCCGTGATCGCGCAGACGCCGCCCTCCTCGACGCCCGAGCCGATGCACGGCGGCGGCTCGAACGGCTCCGATTCCTCGGGCGATCGCAGCGATCGCGACAACGCGTCGAACGGCGACGATTACGACGGTTACGGTTCCGACGGCGGCGATTCGAGCCAGTGGAATCTCGACGATTACGGCCGCTCGTCCGGCGGCTCCGACGACGACGACCTGCCACCGATGCAGGTGCACGAAGCCTCGGTGTCCCTGCGCGAGCACCTCGGCGCGCAACTGCGCGTGACGCAGGCCGGCCCGCGCGATCGCGCGCTCGTCACCTTCCTGATCGAATCGCTCGACGACGACGGCTATCTCGGCGCCGGGCTCGACGAAGTGCTCACCGACCTGCCCGAGGAACTCGAGGTCGAGATCGACGAACTGGCGGCCGCGCTCGCGCTGCTGCACAGCTTCGATCCGGCCGGCGTCGGCGCACGCTCGGCCTCCGAATGCCTGCGCCTGCAACTGATACGGCTCGATCCGTCCCCCACGCGCGCGCTCGCGATAGACATCGTCACGCAACATCTCGAGCTGCTCGCCGCACGCGACTTCACGCGCCTGCGCAAGCAGCTCAAGGCGAACGACGACGAGCTTCGCGACGCGCACGCGCTGATCCGCTCGCTCGAGCCGTTCCCCGGCGCCGCCTACGGCAAGGCCGAGGCCGACTACGTCGTGCCCGACATCATGGTGCGCAGGAGCGGTCAGAACTGGCTCGCCGAGCTCAATCCCGAGGTCGTGCCGAAGCTGCGCATCAACCATCTGTACGCGAACATCCTGCGCAACAGCCGCGGCGATCCGAGCGCCGGATCGCTGAAGCAGCAGCTCCAGGAAGCGCGCTGGCTGATCAAGAACATCCAGCAGCGATTCGAGACGATCCTGCGTGTCGCGCAGGCCATCGTGGAGCGTCAGAAGAACTTTTTTGCACATGGCGAAATTGCCATGCGCCCCTTGGTTTTGCGGGAAATAGCTGATACGCTGGGCCTACACGAGTCGACTGTCTCGCGTGTGACAACCGGCAAATACATGCTGACTCCGTTCGGTACTCTTGAATTTAAGTACTTCTTCGGATCACACGTTTCGACCGACACCGGGGGCGCTGCGTCATCCACGGCGATCCGCGCCCTGATCAAGCAACAGATAGGAGCCGAAGACCAGAAATCTCCTCTATCGGACAGCCGAATAGCCGAACTGCTGGCTGAACAGGGGTTCGTGGTTGCGCGCCGGACGGTTGCGAAATATCGCGAAGCCCTCAAGATCCCAGCGGTTAATCTGCGCAAGTCTCTGTAGCCTGCCGCCCGTTGCGGCGGGCGTTTTCCGGCCGCCGCGCTGTCGAAGGCATAGTCCGCCCCGGGCCCCGCTCCGTCATCTTCCGATCTCACGGAGACCGTCCCGCCGGCAGGCGCCGCCTTTACATGCGTTGGGGGTCTCCAGCATGGAGAAGCACTATGAACCTGAAGATCAGTGGACACCATCTCGAAGTGACGCCTGCCATTCGCGAATACGTGATCACCAAGCTCGATCGGGTGCTACGGCATAGCGACCAGGTGATCGATGGCACTGTGATCCTCTCGGTCGACAACCACAAGGAAAAGGACAAGCAGCAGCGCGCGGAAATCAATCTGCATCTGAAGGGCAAGGATATCTTCGTCGAAAGCGCCAATGGCAACCTGTACGCTGCGATCGATCTGCTGATCGACAAGCTCGACCGACAGGTCGTCAAGCACATGGAGCGCCTGCAGACACACGCGCACGATCCGATCAAGCATCAGCATCAGCCGGTGCTCGACCAGATCGAACTTCCGCCCCAGTAATACCGGCGCCCGGTGCGCCCGCGAAACCGCCCGTTCCGACGGGCGGTTTTTCGTTGAAGGCACCTTCCGGGCACCGTGCGGCATTGCGTACGAACCGGAACGCTCACGCCGCGCCACGCGAACCTCCGTGCTCTATAATGTGCGGGTTATTACCCGGGGGCGGCGGCGAATCGGTTTGCGATGCATACTGATTACCATCCGCCCTTTCGTCGTCCCGACATGGAACTCCGTCCAACGCCGCGAGGAGACCCCAGGCCGCCCCCCCTGCCTGTCAACATGAATCGCCTAGCCAAAATCCTGCCACTGGAGAACGTCGTCATCGACCTCTCCGTCACCAGCAAGAAACGCGTGTTCGAACAAGCCGGCCTGATTTTCGAAAATCAGAACGGTATCGGGCGCAGCATCGTCACCGACAACCTGTTCGCGCGCGAGCGTCTCGGCTCGACTGGGCTCGGCGAAGGCGTCGCCATTCCGCACGGCCGCATCAAGGGGCTCAAGCATCCGCTCGCCGGTTTCGTCCGGCTGGCCGAGCCGATCCCGTTCGAGGCCCCGGACGGCCAGCCCGTCGCGCTGCTGATCTTCCTGCTGGTGCCCGAACAGGCGACCCAGCAGCATCTCGAGATCCTCTCCGAAATCGCGCAACTGCTGTCCGACCGCGACGCACGCGAGCGTCTGCACACCGAACCGGATCGCCACGAGTTGCATCGACTCCTCACTCAATGGCAACCTTGAGCTGAATCGGGCGAAGGGATTGACCGCGACGGGCGGCGCTCACCGCCCGGCCCTGCCGCCCGCAGCCGGTCCGGAGCCGCAGCGCGTCCACAGCCTCGCCGCACCGGCCATTTGGAGTGACGCACTCAATGGATACGTCCAGCATCAACGCCCAGAGCATCTTCGACGACAACGCGGCCATGCTGAAGCTGAGCTGGCTGACGGGGCATGAAGGCTGGGAGAGGGGCTTCTCCGCCGAATCGGTCGGCAACGCCACCTCGAGCGCCGATCTCGTCGGCCACCTGAACCTGATCCACCCGAACCGGATCCAGGTGCTCGGCGAGGCCGAAATCGAGTATTACCAGCGACAGAGCGACGAGGCGCGCTCGCGCCACATGGCCGAGTTGATCGCGCTCGAACCGCCGTTCCTGGTGGTGGCGGGCGGCGCCGCCGCGCCGCCGGAGCTGGTGCTGCGCTGCACGCGCTCGTCCACGCCGCTGTTCACCACGCCGCTGTCGGCCGCCTCGGTGATCGACAGCCTGCGGCTCTACATGTCGCGCATCCTCGCGCCGCGCGCCACGCTGCACGGCGTGTTCATCGACATCCTCGGCATGGGCGTGCTGCTGACCGGCGATTCGGGCCTCGGCAAGAGCGAGCTCGGCCTCGAGCTGATCAGCCGCGGCCATGGCCTGGTGGCCGACGACGCGGTGGATTTCGTGCGGCTCGGCCCCGATTTCGTCGAGGGCCGCTGCCCGCCGCTGCTGCAGAACCTGCTGGAAGTGCGCGGCCTGGGCCTGCTCGACATCAAGACGATCTTCGGCGAGACGGCCGTGCGCCGGAAGATGAAGCTGAAGCTGATCGTGCAGCTGGTGCGGCGCCCCGACGGCGAATTCCAGCGCCTGCCGCTCGAAAGCCAGACCGTCGACGTGCTCGGACTGCCGATCAGCAAGGTCACGATCCAGGTGGCGGCCGGCCGCAACCTCGCGGTGCTGGTGGAGGCCGCGGTGCGCAACACCATCCTGCAGCTGCGCGGCATCGACACGCTGCGCGACTTCATGGATCGCCAGCGCCTCGCCATGCAGGACCCCGACAGCCAGTTCCCCGGCAAGCTCGTTTGACCGGCACCGGCCGCCGGCCCCACCGGGCCGGTAAGCCGGTGCTATGATGAATCGTCTGGTTTCCCGCTCTCCCATGCGCCTTGTCCTCATCACCGGCATCTCCGGCTCCGGCAAATCCGTCGCACTGAACGCGCTCGAGGATTCGGGCTATTACTGCGTCGACAATCTCCCGCCGCGCGTGCTGCCCGAACTCGTGCGCTGCGTCGGCGAGGAAGGTCAGCAACGGCTCGCCGTCGCGATCGATGCGCGCTCGAGCGGCTCGCTCGACGAGATGCCGGCGCTGATCCGCGAGCTCGGCCAGCAGCACGACGTGCGTGTGCTGTTCCTGAACGCGAGCACCCAGGCGCTGATCCAGCGCTTCTCCGAAACCCGCCGCCGCCATCCGCTGTCGGGCTCGCCGTCGCACGACGCCGACGTCGGGCTGCTGTCCTCGCTGGAAGAGGCGATCGAGCGCGAGCGCGAACTCGTCGCGCCGCTCGCCGGCTTCGGCCACGAGATCGACACCAGCAACCTGCGCGCCAACGTGCTGCGCACCTGGGTCAAGCGCTTCATCGAGCAGCAGAACGACGACCTCGTGCTGATGTTCGAATCGTTCGGCTTCAAGCGCGGCGTGCCGCTCGACGGCGACTTCATGTTCGACGTGCGCGCGCTGCCCAATCCGTTCTACGACCGCGAACTGCGGCCGCTCACCGGGCTCGACCAGCCCGTCATCGCGTTTCTCGATGCGCTGCCGATCGTCCACCAGATGATCGACGACATCGAAAGCTTCCTCCTCAAGTGGCTGCCCCATTTCCGCGACGACAACCGCAGTTATCTGACGGTCGCGATCGGTTGCACGGGCGGCCAGCATCGCTCGGTGTTCATTGCGGAGACGCTCGCCGCGCGTCTCTCGCAGCAGGCGAACGTCATAGTGCGGCATCGTGACGCACCGGTTGATGCCGATGCGTCATCGCGGCTCGTCAGGTAGCAGCGCCGAGCCGCTCCTCGTCAAGGGGTGCGCGCCATGTCCTCGCTTTCGACCTCGCTCGTCGAATTGCCACTGTTCCCGCTGCACACGGTGCTGTTTCCGGGCGGCCTGCTGCCGCTGAAGGTGTTCGAGGCGCGCTACGTCGACATGGCGCGGGCGTGCCTGCGCGACAGCGCGCCGTTCGGCGTGTGCCTGCTCAAGAGCGGCCCCGAGGTGGCGCAGGACGACGAGGTGGCGGTGCCCGAGGCGATCGGCTGCACGGCCGAGATCGTCGAGTGCGACATCGGCGAATTCGGCATGCTGTTCCTGCGCACGGTGGGCCGACGGCGCTTCCGGCTACTGTCGCATCGGGTCGAGTCGAACGGCCTGCTGATGGGCATCGCCGAGCCGCTGCCCGACGATCTCCCGCTCGACGGCCAGGATTCGATCGCGCAGTTCGGTGCATGCGCGGAGGTGCTCGAACGCATCATCGAGGCGCTGCGCAACGTGAAGGGCGGCGATCTGCCGTTTCTCGAGCCGTTCCATTTCGACGATCCGAGCTGGGTATCGAATCGCCTGGCCGAGGTGCTGCCGCTCGACCTGAAGGCGCGGCAGAAGCTGCTCGAATTCCCCGGGGTCGGCGCGCGCATCGACGCCGTGCACCAGGTGCTCAAGCGCCACGACTGGCTGTAGGCGCCGCGCGGCCTGCCCGCCTCTGCGCCCCTCCCTCCCCTCAGATCAGCGGCCCGCTCAGGCTGTCGAGCAGCTTGCGCACCGGCGCCGGCACGCCATAGGCGTCGAGCCGCGCGAGCGGCACCCATTCGGTGTCGGCGTTCGCGGCCGCGATCGCGCCGGTGGCCGTGCCGACCTCCGCGAGGCGCGGCTCGATCTCGAGCCGGAAATGCGTGAAGGTGTGCAGGAACGGCGCGAGCGGCGTGACCGCCTCGCCGCCGAATTCGCGCACGCGGCGCAGCGCGGCCGCGTCGCCGTCGACCTCGGGCAGGCTCCAGAGGCCGCCCCAGATGCCGGTCGGCGGGCGCCGCTCGAGCAGCACCGCGTCGCCGTCGCGCAGCACCAGCATCCAGGTGCGTCGCGTCGGCACGGCCTTCTTCGGTCGCGCGGCCGGCAGCTCGCGCTGGCGGCCCGTGACGTTCGCCACGCAATCCGGGGCATACGGGCAGCGCCGGCAATCGGGCCGACGGCGCCCGCACAAGGTCGCGCCGAGGTCCATCAGGCCCTGCGTGTAGGCGCTGATGCCGGCATCGTCCTCCTCGCGCGGAAACAGCCGCTCGGCCAGTGCCCACATCTCGTTCTCGATGCGCTTCTCGCCCGGGAAACCCTCCACGCCGAACACGCGCGCGAGCACCCGCTTGACGTTGCCGTCGAGGATCGGCGCGCGCGCGCCGAACGCGAACGACGCGATCGCGGCAGCCGTCGAGCGGCCGATGCCGGGCAGCTCGGCCAGTGCGTCGGGCGAGGCGGGAAAGCGGCCGCCGTGCTGCTCGACCACCACCTGGGCGCAGCGATGCAGGTTGCGCGCGCGCGTGTAGTAGCCGAGGCCGGCCCACAGCGCCATCACGTCGTCGCTCGGCGCGGCGGCGAGCGCGGCCACGTCGGGGAAGCGCTCGAGAAAGCGCAGGTAGTACGGCACGACCGTGGACACCTGGGTCTGCTGCAGCATGATTTCCGACAGCCAGATCCGGTACGGATCGCGCGTGTTCTGCCACGGCAGGTCGTGGCGACCGTGCTCGCGCTGCCAGGCGATCAGGCGGGCCGCGAAGCCGGCCTCGAGCGGCGTGGCGGGAGCGGCGGGCGCCGGGCGGATGCGGGGAGGTTTCAAGATGGTTTCAACGCTGACAGTTCGGACAGAAATAGGTCGACCGCTGGCCCTGCACGATCTGGCGGATCGGCGTGCCGCACACGCGGCACGGCTCGCCCGCGCGATCGTAGACGAAGCAGTCGAGCTGGAAATAGCCGCTTTCGCCGTTGCTGCCGACGAAATCGCGCAGCGTGCTGCCGCCGCGCTCGATCGCGTCGGCGAGCGTGGCGCGCACGGCCTCGGCGAGCCGCTCGTAACGCGGCAGCGACACGCGCCCGGCCGCCGTGGTCGGGCGAATGCCGGCGCGGAACAGGCTCTCCGAGGCATAGATGTTGCCGACCCCGACCACGATGTCGCCGGCCAGCAGCGCCTGCTTGACCGACACCGTGCGCCCGCGCGTGCGCCGGTACAGCAGCGCCGGCGTGAACGCGGGCGAGAACGGCTCGACGCCGAGGCTCGTGAGCAGGTGATGCTCGTGGATGTCGCCGTGCTCGCGCGGGTGCCACAGCACCGCCCCGAAGCGGCGCGGGTCGCGAAAGCGCAGCACGCACGCCTCGAAGATCCAGTCGATGTGATCGTGCTTGGCGGCGGCCGGCGCGGTGGCGCCCGGCAGCACGCGCAGGGTGCCCGTCATCCCGAGATGCACGATGAACCAGCCGGTATCGACCTCGAACAGCAGGTACTTGCCGCGGCGCTCGACGCGCAGCACTTCGCGCGACTCGAGCGCCGCGGCGAGATTTTCGGGGACGGGCCAGCGCAGCATCGCGGTGCGCACATCGACGCGCTTGACGCGCTGTCCTGCGACGAACGGTTCGATACCGCGACGCGTAACCTCGACTTCCGGCAACTCTGGCATGGTTCTGTGGTCTGTGTGGGGCTAGTGGCGATCGTGCGTGTATTGTAGCGAGCGCGTTACAATCGTCCGAAACCTCGAACGGATTTCCATGACCTTGCCCTCGACGCTGTCTTCGAAGCGCCCCGCCGCCCCTGCGCGCCGCGCGTTCGCTTTCCCGGTTCGCCGCGCGCTCGGCGCCGCGCTTCTCGCCGCATGGACGTTCGGTGCCGTGCCCGCCCATGCCCAGACGCCGGCCTCCGGCGCCGTGGCGGCTCCGGCCGGCGCAGCCGACGACGACGCGCCGCAGAGCGCGTTCTCGCCGGCCTTTCCCGACGAAAAGAAGGATCTGCCGAATGCGCCGCTGACCGCGCAGGTCGTCTATCAGGTGCTCGCGGCCGAGGTCGCCCTGCAGCGCAATCAGCCCGCGCCCGCATACCAGACCTACCTCGCGCTCGCGCGCGACACGAAGGATCCGCGCGCGGCGCAGCGCGCCACCGAAATCGCGCTGGCGGCGCAGAGCCCGGCCGACGCGCTCGCGGCGGCCGATCTGTGGCGCCAGTTCGCCCCCGATTCGAACCGCGCGGCCCAGGTGGACGCGGCGCTGCTCGTGCTGGCCGGCAAGCCCGCCGATGCCGAGCCGCTGCTCGCGCGCGAGCTCGCCCGCGCCAACGGCGACAATCGCGGCGACGCGATCCTCGCGCTGCAGGCGCTGATCGCGCGCGGCCCGAACCGCGTCGACGGCCTGAAGGTGCTGCAGGACCTGCTCAAGAACGACCTGATCCGCCCCGAGGCACGCCTCGCGATCGCGCGCCAGCAGCTCGCGTGCGACGACAAGGACGGCGCCGTCACCTCGCTGAAGCAGGCGCTCGAACTGAAGCCCGATTACCTGCCGGCCGCGCTGATGCTGTCGCAGATGGGCCCGCAGGAGCGCGCGATCGGCGTGGCCTCGTTCGAGAAGTTCGTGCAGCAGAATCCGAAGTCGCGCGAGGGTCGCCTCGCGCTCGCGCAGCTGTACCTGGCCGACAATCGCCTCGACGACGCGCAGAAGCAGTTCGAGACGATGCACCGCAACGATCCGAAGGAGCCGGCGCCGCTGATGGCGCTCGCGCTGATCAAGATCCAGGAAAAGCAGCTGCCCGACGCGCAGAAGTACCTGAAGCAGTTCATCGACGTGGCCCAGAAGCGCCCCGACGCGGACGTCGGTCAGGCCTACGTCTATCTCGCGCAGATCTCCGTCGAGCAGAACGACGATGCGCAGGCCTCGCAATGGCTCGACAAGATCGATCCGCAGAGCCCGCACTACATCCCGGCGCAGGTCACCCGCGCGCAGATCCTCGCCAAGCAGGGCAAGGTCGACGATGCGCGCAAGGTGCTCGCCGGCATCCAGGTCAACGATCCGCGCGATGCGGCCGTGATCGCGCGCACCGACGCGTCGCTGCTGTTCACCGCAAAGCGCTATCGCGAGGCCGCCGATCGCCTGGCCCAGGCCGTCGACGCGTTCCCCGACGATCCCGACCTGCGCTACGACTACGCGATGGCCTGCGAGAAGATCGGCCAGTACACCACGATGGAGCAGCAACTGCGCGTGCTGATGCGCATGCAGCCCGACAATCCGCAGGCCTACAACGCGCTCGGCTACTCGCTGGCGGACCGCAACGAGCGCCTGCCGGAAGCCAACCAGCTGATCGAGAAGGCCGTGGCGCTCGCCCCGAAGGACGCGTTCATCATGGACAGCCTCGGCTGGGTCAAGTACCGGATGGGCGACACCGCCGCCGCCGAGAAGATCCTCTCGACCGCCTACACGCTGCAGCCGAACGCCGAAATCGGCGCGCATCTCGGCGAGGTGCTGTGGAAGAGCGGCCAGCAGGACAAGGCGCGCGACGCATGGCGCGATGCGCAGAAGCTCGAGCCCGACAACGACACGCTCGTCAATACGCTCAAGCGCTTTCAGGTGAACGCGCCGTGAGCACGAGGATCCGCTTTGCAGCGCCGCTCGCGGCGCTCGCCCTGCTCGCCGGTTGCGCGACGCATCCGGTGGCCCCCACCGCGACGGGCGGCGCGCCGTCGGCCGACGTGATCACCACCCAGGCCGCGCACGCCTACACGGGCCGCTTCGCGGTGCGTTACGACGATCGCCTCGGCAAGCAGCAGAATGCCTACGGCAATTTCGAGTGGCACGAGACCGGCAACGCGATCACGCTCGAGCTGCGTAGCCCGCTCGGCCAGACGCTGGCCGTGGTGCGCTCCTCGCCGCAGAATGCCTCGCTCGAGATGCCGGGCCGCGCGCCGCGCTTCGCCGCCGACGTCGGCCAGCTGATGCAGGACACGCTCGGCTTCGCGCTGCCGCTCGACGGCCTGCGCTACTGGATGCTGCCGCAGCCCTCGCCGAGCTCGCCGGCCGACGTGACGCGCGCCGGCGGCTCGCATCTGAAGCAGATTCGCCAGGACGGCTGGACGATCGATTACGTCGCCTACGCCGACGCGCCCGCCTCCGGCGTGAAGCGCATGAACCTGACGCGCGCCGAGCCGCCGCTCGACATCAAGCTCGTGCTCGACCGCTGACCCCGTTTTCGCCGAAAAGCCAGTTCCCAAGCATGACCGATACTCCCCGCGCGCTGCGCGAATGCCTCGCCCCGGCGAAGCTCAACCTGTTCCTGCACATCACGGGCCGCCGTCCCGACGGCTATCACGCGCTGCAGACCGTGTTCCAGCTGCTCGACTGGGGCGACACGCTGCATTACACGCTGCGCGAGGACGGCATCGTCCATCGCGTGACCGAGGTGCCCGGCGTGCCCGAAGACAAGGACCTCGTGGTGCGCGCGGCGCGGCTGCTGCAGGCGCATGCGGGCTCGAGGCTCGGCGTCGACATCGAGATCGACAAGGTGCTGCCGATGGGCGCCGGCCTGGGCGGCGGCAGCTCCGACGCAGCCACCACCCTGCTCGCGCTGAATCGGCTCTGGCAGCTCGATCTGCCGCGCGCCGAACTGCAGGCGCTGGCGGTCCGGCTCGGCGCCGACGTGCCGTTCTTCGTGTTCGGGAAAAATGCGTTCGCGGAGGGTATCGGCGAGGCGCTGGAGCATGTAGAATTGCCGACTCGCTGGTTCCTGGTTGTGACGCCCGAGGCTCACGTACCGACCGCTGAAATTTTTTCAGACGAGTCGTTGACAAGAGATTCGAAACCCATCACAATTACGGACTTTCTTGCACAGCAAAGCAGCAAGGGTTGGCCAGACAGTTTCGGCCAAAACGACATGCAGGCAGTTGTGACAAAGAAGTACGCGGAAGTTGCAAAGGTCGTCAAAGCGTTGTATGATTTGACCCCTTCGCGAATGACCGGCTCTGGAGCCAGCGTGTTCGCGGCGTTCAGCAGCAAGGAACAGGCAGAAGCAGCGCAAGCTTCACTGCCTCCCGGCCTGAACAGCGCAGTTACCGGAAGTCTGGGTGAACATCCACTCTTTGCTTTCGCGTCATGAGTTTTGCTGCATCGGATGTCCTACACTTCCGGTGGAGCTCATAGTTGAGTGTAGGGGAGTCGCCAAGTTGGTCAAGGCACCGGATTTTGATTCCGGCATGCGAGGGTTCGAGTCCTTCCTCCCCTGCCATAGTTTCCTCAGTTATTCCCGCCCCCAGCCCGAAGCAGGTTCATGATGAGCAGCCATGAAGGCCTGATGGTTTTTACTGGCAACGCGAACCCCGCGCTTGCTCAGAAAGTCGTCGACAATCTTGGAATTCCCCTTGGCAAGGCCATGGTCAGCCGTTTCTCCGACGGCGAGATCCAGGTTGAAATCCAGGAAAACGTGCGTGGCAAGGACATCTTCGTCCTGCAATCCACCTGCGCACCGACGAACGACAACCTGATGGAACTGATGATCATGGTCGATGCGCTCAAGCGCGCATCCGCCGGCCGGATCACCGCCGCCATCCCCTATTTCGGTTACGCACGTCAGGATCGCCGCCCGCGTTCGGCGCGCGTCGCGATCTCGGCGAAGATCGTCGCGAACATGCTGGAAATCGCCGGCGTCGAGCGGATCATCACGATGGATCTGCACGCCGACCAGATTCAGGGCTTCTTCGACATTCCCGTCGACAACATCTACGCCACGCCGATCCTGCTGGGCGACCTGCGCAAGCAGAATCACCCGGATCTGCTGGTCGTGTCGCCGGACGTCGGCGGCGTGGTGCGCGCACGTGCACTCGCCAAGCAGCTGAACTGCGACCTCGCGATCATCGACAAGCGTCGCCCGAAGGCGAACGTCGCCGAGGTGATGAACATCATCGGTGAAGTCGAAGGCCGTACCTGCGTGATCATGGACGACATGGTCGACACCGCCGGCACGCTCTGCAAGGCAGCGCAGGTGCTCAAGCAACGCGGCGCGAAGCGCGTGTTCGCCTACGCGACGCACCCGGTGCTGTCGGGTGGCGCGGCAGCCCGCATCGACGCGTCGGAGCTCGACGAACTGGTGGTGACCGACACGATTCCGCTCAGTGCCGAATCGCTGGGCTGCTCGAAGATCCGTGCGCTCACGAGCGCCGATCTGCTCGCCGAAACCTTCGCGCGCATCCGCCGCGGCGATTCGGTGATGTCGCTGTTCGCCGAGTCCTGATCCCGGCGCAGGATCGGCTGGCGGGCTCGCCCCGCCCGCGATCCGCACGAATTCGGTAGTCCGCGAAAAGCGAAGCGTCCGCGCTTCGCTTTTCGCACAAACGGCCCGGAAGGACGAAACCCGGGCCGCATTTCTGGGGCCGCACGGCCCCGTTCAACTGCCTGGTCGCGGGCAGCAATGGAGATTGTCATGAAAGTCGTCGCTTTCGAGCGCCAATTGCAAGGTACGGGTGCGAGCCGCCGCCTGCGTAACGCCGGTAAGACCACGGGTATCGTCTACGGTGGCGAAGCTGCCCCGCAAATGATCGAACTCGATCACAACGCCCTGTGGCACGCCCTGAAGAAGGAAACGTTCCACGCTTCGATCCTCGAGCTCGAAGTCGCTGGCAAGACGCAACAAGTGCTGCTGCGTGACGTGCAATACCATCCGTTCCGCCAGCTCGTGCTGCACGTGGACTTCCAACGCGTCGACGCGAAGAAGAAGATCCACACGAAGGTGCCGGTCCACTTCCTGAACGCGGAAATCAGCCCGGCAGTGAAGCTGTCGAGCGCGGTCATCTCGCACGTCATCGCCGAACTGGACATCGAGTGCCTGCCGTCGGCACTGCCGGAATTCGTCGAAGTCGATCTGGCGAACCTGGAAGCGGGCCAATCGGTCCACGCCAAGGACCTGAAGCTGCCGGAAGGCGTGTCGCTGGTCGCGCACATCGACGCGGAAAACCCGGTCATCGCCACGGCGACGATCCCGGCCGCCGTCGTGTCGGACGAAGCCGCTGCCGGCGAAGGCGAAACGCCGGCTGCCTGAGCCCGCGTTCGCACCGTTGCCACAACGGTCGAAGCAACCCGCCGCGGCTCGCCCGGCGGGTTTTTTCATTCTTGCGGCCTCCACATCATGATCAAACTGATCGTCGGCCTCGGCAATCCGGGCGCCGAATACACCGCGACGCGCCACAACGCGGGCTTCTGGCTCGTGGACCAGCTCGCGCGCGAGGCGGGTGCCTCGCTGCGCGACGAGCGGCGCTTCCACGGCCATTACGCGAAGGCGCGGCTCTACGGCGAGGAAATCCACCTGCTCGAGCCGCAAACCTACATGAACCGCTCCGGCCAGTCGGTCGTGGCGGTCGCGCAGTTCTTCAAGATCCTGCCCGACGAGATCCTCGTCGCGCACGACGAGCTCGACCTGCCGCCAGGCTCGGTCAAGTTCAAGCTCGGCGGCGGCAGCGGCGGCCACAACGGCCTGAAGGACATCTCCGCGCACCTGTCGTCGCAACAATACTGGCGGCTGCGGATCGGCATCGGCCATCCGCGCGACCTGATCCCCGAGGGCACGCGCGCCGGCGCCAAGCCCGACGTGGCGAACTTCGTGCTGAAGCCGCCGCGCCGCGAGGAGCAGGACGTGATCGACGCCTCGATCGAGCGCGCGCTCGCGGTGATGTCGATCTTCGCCAAGGGCGAGACCGAGCGCGCCGTGATGCAGCTGCATCGCAACAGCGCGTGATGCCCGATCAAGCCGGTGCGCCCGTGGCGCACCGCGTACGTTAAGCTGCACGTTTTCAGTCAGGAGCCCGTGGTGAGCCGTTATTGGAGCAACATCGTCGAGCAGCTCGTTCCCTATGTGCCGGGCGAACAGCCGGCGCTCGCGAACCCCGTCAAGCTGAACACCAACGAGAACCCGTACCCGCCGTCGCCGCGCGTGGTCGAGGCGATCGCGCGCGAACTCGGCGAGCAAGGCGAATCGCTGCGCCGCTATCCCGATCCGCTCGCGCGCCGCCTGCGCGAGACGGTGGCCGCGCATCACGGGCTCATGCCCGACCAGGTGTTCGTCGGCAACGGCTCCGACGAGGTGCTCGCGCACACCTTCCAGGCCCTGCTCGAGCACGATCGCCCGATCCGCTTCCCCGACATCACCTACAGCTTCTATCCGACCTACGCGCGCCTGTATGGCGTCGCCTACGAGGCGGTGCCGCTGGCCGACGATTTCTCGATCCGCGTCGAGGATTACCTCGGCGGCAACGGCGGCGTGCTGTTCCCGAACCCGAACGCGCCGACCGGGCGCGCGCTGCCGCTCGCCGACGTCGAGCGCATCGTGGCCGGCAATCCGGACGCGGTGGTGGTGGTGGACGAAGCCTACGTGGATTTCGGCGCCGACTCGGCGATCTCGCTGATCGCGCGCCATCCGAACCTGCTGGTCGTGCACACGGCCTCGAAGGCCCGTTCGCTGGCCGGCATGCGCGTGGGTTTCGCGTTCGGCCACCCGCAGCTGATCGAGGCGCTGAACCGCGTGAAGGACAGCTTCAACTCCTATCCGCTAGACCGGCTCGCGCAGGTCGCGGCGCAGGCCGCCTACGAGGATCGCGCGTATTTCGAGGCCACCTGCGCGCGCGTGGTCGACAGCCGCGCGCGCCTCACGGCGGCGCTCGAGCGGCTCGGCTTCGAGATCGTGCCGTCGGCCGCGAACTTCGTGTTCGCGCGCCATCCGGGCCACGACGCGGGCCAGCTCGCGGCCTCGCTGAAGGCGCGCGAGATCTTCGTGCGTCACTTCAGGCTGCCGCGCATCGATCAGTATCTGCGGATCACGGTCGGCACCGATGCCGAGTGCGACGCGCTCGTCACGGCGCTGGGCGAACTGCTCGGCTGAACGGCACAAGCAAACGGGCGCCGAGGCGCCCGTTTTTCATGCTGCCGGCGCGCCGCGCCCGGCCATCACGACGCGGCGGGGTCCCCGCCGGCCACCGCGGTCAGCGCATGGTATTTCGCCATCAGCTGATCGTTGTTCTCCGCATGCTGCGGATCGCGCGGAATGCACTCGACCGGGCAGACCTGCTGGCACTGCGGTTCGTCGAAGTGGCCGACGCATTCGGTGCACTTGTTCGGATCGATCACGTAGATGTCCGGACCCATCGAAATCGCGCCGTTCGGGCACTCGGGCTCGCACACGTCGCAATTGATGCAC